>NZ_JAGRQM010000012.1:0-151145 GCF_018132775.1 Gordonia sp. SCSIO 19800
CTGGATTTCATCACCGAACACACCACCCGGATCGACGCGTTGACCGAGCGCATCGAGAAGGTGATGGCGCCGTTTCAAGCCAAGCGGGACCTGATCTGCACCATCCCGGGTATCTCCACCAGCACCGCCGATGTGATCATCGCCGAGACCGGCGGCCAGATGGCCCAGTTCCCCACCCCAGGCCATTTGGCCTCGTGGGCGGGGGTCTGTCCCGGCCAGCACCAGTCCGCCGGACGGGTCAAGAACGTCAAAACCCGCCCCGGTAACCGTCACCTTAAAGGTGCTCTCGGGGCCGCGGCGTTGTCGATCGCCAGCCACAAAGGCACTTTTCTCAACGCCAAATACCGGCGCCTGGTCCGCTCCCGCGGCAAACCCAAAGCGATCGTCGCCCTCGAGCACACCCTGCTCACTGTGGTCTGGATCATGCTGACCGACAACGTCGTCTACGACGAACCCGGCGCCGATTACTACCAGCACCGCCATCCCGAACGCACCAAGAACCGCGCTATCTACGACCTACACAAACTCGGATACGAAGTCACCATCACACCCCACGGAGCGGCCTGAGCAGCCACCTCACCACACTCTTCGGATTAGGGAGCGGGCGGTGACGCGCGCACGGTTCAGGCCGCGAACACCGACAGTCGGGCGGGTTCTTCGACGACCGAGTAGTGCGTCGCGTCGCCCTGGAGAACCTGGCTCGCCTGACCGTGGACGTCGACGGGCACATCGCCGGCGAGGGTGATGCGGTGCAGTTCACGCTGCTGGTTGCCGAAGTCGGCGATGCCGTAGTGCTGCGTGGCGCGATTGTCCCAGATCGCCACGTCGCCCAGTTTCCAGTTCCACCGGAAGGTGTTCTCCAGCTTGGTGATACGTGCCTGGAGGAGCTGGTAGAGGTCGGCGAACTCGGAACTCTTGAGGCCGCGGAACTCCTTGGCGAAGTGTCCGAGCAGCAGGCTGCGTTCGCCGGTCTCGGGATGGACGCGGACGACGGGGTGCAGCGTCTGGTACTCCGAGCTGGTGAACTCCTTGTAGTGCTCGGCCTTGCGGCTGACGTCGACACCACCCGAGGGCTCCTTCTGGCCGACATAGTCGTACAGATTGGTGTGGGTGGCCCACAGCTCTTCGGTCAACGCGCGCAGCGGTTTCGGCAGCTGCTCGTAGGCGGCCACCGTCGACGCCCAGGTCGTCGCGCCGCCGTAGCTCGGCAGCGTCACCGCCCGGAGGATGGACGCCTTCGGGATGCGATCGACGAACGTCACATCGGAGTGCCAGCTGTTCGCGGCGCCTTCGATGGTCAGCAGCTGTTCGCCGCGTGAGGTCACCGTCGGATGAGGTGCGGTGGGATCGCCCAGGAGTTCGGCGAACGCGTACTGGCTGTCGTCGTCGAGCTGGTCCTGGCCCTCGAAGACGATCGTCTTGTTGATCGCCAGCGCCAGGCGGATCGCCTCCACCTGCTCCGGGGCGAGGTCGCCGCCGAGCCGCACCTGGCCGATGCGTGCCCCGATGTGCTCGCCGAGCTTGTCGACGGTGATCCCCGCGTCGCGGTAGATCTGCTGAGCTGCCTGCTCGCGCTCGGTCCGGTCCTCGATGTGCGCCAGGGTCATCTCTCGTCCTCTTCTGAATATCGTTTGATGGCAATCGAATTCATCAGACCACCGCGACGGTGGTGCGATCGAGGGAAACGCTCACGGTGATCGGAACGCTTCAGTCCGCCGAGGCCTCCGCCGCGTCGTCGATCTCGCGACGGACATCGGCCGGAACGCGCACCGTCCTCACCGCCCGAGGACCGGTACACCAGGGACCTCGTCGATGCCGTGCCGTTCCCGGACCCGGTCGTGCAACGGGCGCGTCGGGAACGGATTCGATGAGTTTGTCTCAAGCGTCCACCCCGGACCGGGGGTAGATGGTGTGATCGGGTGACCGACGATCCCGGGAGTCGCCATGAGTATTGCCCTGACCGATGACCACGTCGAACTCGCCTCGGTGGTGCGCGAATTCGCCGTCGACCGAAAGGTGCGGGCGCAGGCGCGCGACCGACTCGACGCGCCCGAGGAGGCCAGACCCACGTTCTGGGCGGAGATCGCCGAACTCGGTTGGCTGGGTCTGCACGTCGCCGAGGAGTACGGCGGTTCCGGTTTCGGGATCGCCGAGTTGGTCGTCGTGACAGAGGAATTGGGCCGCGCGGTGGCGCCGGGTCCGTTCCTGCCCACCGTGATCGCCTCGGCGATCCTGACTCATGCCGACGACGAGACGCCTGCCCGCTGGCTGCGGCCGCTCGTCGACGGCACGGTCACCGCGGGTGTCGCGGTGGTGCCGGGACTGACCGAGGCCGGTGGGACGGTCTCCGGTCAGGTCGACGCGGTACTCGGCGCACCGCTCGCGGATCTGCTGGTACTCATCGGCGACGACGATGTGCTGGTGGTGGAGTCGTCGGACTCCGGTGTCGAGGTGGGCGCGCACGCCGATCTGGACCCGACCCGATTGTCGGCGAGGGTGTCGCTGTCGAGTGCTGCCGCCGTCCGTCTGCCGAGACTGGCGGCCACCGCGCTGGCGCTCACCCGGACGCTGGTCGCGGCCGAAGCCGTCGGCGGGGCGCGGGACGCGCTGGACGCCGCGGTGGCCTACGCGAAGGTCCGCGAACAGTTCGGCCGGACCATCGGTGCGTTCCAGGCCGTCAAGCACCACTGCGCGAACATGCTCGTCGGCGCGGAGGCCGCCACCGCGGTGGTGTGGGACGCGGCGCGAGCGGCCGACGAGAACGCCGACGCGCTCGGGCTGGTCGCGGCATCGGCGGCCGCGCTGGCACTGCCCACGTACACGACGAACGCCGAGCTGAACATCCAGGTGCACGGTGGGATCGGCTTCACCTGGGAACACGACGCGCACCTGCATCTGCGCCGCGCCACCGTGCTGCAGGCGCTGTTCGGCGGACAACAGCCGGCTCGTGACGTGTACGAGTTCTCCGCAGGCGGCGTCACCCGTGCCAACAGCCTCGACCTCCCACCCGAGGCCGAGGAACTGCGTGCGCGCGTTCGAGCCGACATCGCCGAGATCGCCGGCGTCGACGAGTCCGCGCTGCGCGAGAAGCTCATCGACACCGGTTACGTCATGCCGCATTGGCCCAGGCCGTGGGGACGCGCCGCGGATTCCGTCGAACAACTCGTCATCGAGGAGGAGATGGCGGCCGCGGGTGTGAAGCGGCCCGATTACAGCATCACCGGGTGGGTCATCCTCACCCTCATCCAGCAGGGCACGCAGGACCAGATCGACCGGTTCGTCCGGCCGGCGCTGCTCGGGGACGAGGTGTGGTGTCAGTTGTTCTCCGAGCCCGGCGCCGGGTCGGACGCGGCGGCGGTCAGCACGAGGGCCACGCGCGTCGACGGCGGATGGCGCATCAACGGCCAGAAGGTCTGGACCAGCGGCGCCCACCTGTGCCGGCGAGGGCTGGCAACGGTGCGGACCGACCCGGAAGCCCCCAAGCACAAGGGCATCACCGCGGTGTTGATCGACATGTCGGCGCCCGGTGTCGAGGTACGTCCGCTGCGGCAGATCACCGGCGGCTCCGAGTTCAACGAGGTGTTCTTCACCGACGTCTTCGTCCCTGACGAAGACGTGGTGGGCACACCGAACGACGGCTGGGCCGTGGCCCGCGCGACCCTCGGCAACGAGCGGGTCAGCATCGGCGGCGGTGCGCCGGGTAGCGAGGGTGCGGTCCAACAGATGGTGGCACTCGTCCAGGGCTACGGGGACCGGGTCGAGGGGGCGGCGACGAAGGTCGGTGAGTTCCTCGCCGTCGAGGATGCGCTGCGACTGCTGAATCTGCGTCGCGCCGCCCGATCGGTCGTCGGCGCCGCTCCCGGACCCGAGGGAAACGTGACGAAACTGCTTCTCGCCGAGCATCTCAGCGACCGCGCGCACCTGGCCGCGGAATTGCTCGGACCCGACGTCGCGTTCTCGTCCGGTCCCGGCAAGCTGGCCGGCCTGCTGATCCTCGGGGCCCGCGGGATGTCGATCGCCGGCGGGACGTCGGAGATCACCCGCAACCAGATCGCCGAACGCATCCTCGGCTTGCCGCGCGACCCGCTCATCCGCTGAGCGCCCAGAGCTTGCGGAGGCCACCCCTCTGCTCCCTGCGCAGGGCCCACCTTCTGCTCCCGACGGAGGGTCACCCCTCTGCTCCCTGAGGAGGGTCACCCTTCTGCTCACCTGCGGAGGGTCACCCTTCTGCTCCCTGAGGAGCGCCCGGAGCTTGCGGAAGGCGCGTCACGAAGGGTCTCGCAACCCGCCTCACCAGGACCCTTCGTGACGCTCGCAAGCTCGCTCCTCAGGGAGCAGGGGGTGACGCTCGCAAGCTCGCTCCTCAGGGAGCAGGGGGTGACGCTCGCAAGCTCGCTCCTCGGGGGCGGTCACCGTCGCCCGGGCGGCCGGTCACCGGCCGGGCGCAACGCCCACGACGGCACCCAGTGCGTGACCTTCTCCTGTCGGTCCTTCGAGGTGATCGTGTAGGTGACCTTGCCGTACCAGGCACCCCATTCGTCGCGCCCCCACTCGGTGAGGACGCCGAGGTGCACCGACCGGATCTGCAAACCGTCGGGGTGGTACTCGCCGCTGAAATGCGGCGCATTGGGGTAGAGCGCGCCCAGGTCGATGAGCACCGCCTTGTGGCCGACCCGCACGAAGGCGGGCCGGTGTGGTTGGCCGTTGTCCCCGCCAATCCACTTCATGCCCACCCGGACAGTTTCGCACGTGTGTTCGAGCGGTGTCACCCTCGGTCGGGTCGGCCGGGCCGCCCGGCGGGAACTAGGGTGTCCCGATCGCGAAATCGGGATCGGGGTCGTCCAGGTAGCCGGCGAGTTCGCCGAACGCACTCGGATCACCGTCGACGCCGACGTCGCCCGCTTCGACGGCCGTGCCGAGATCCACGAGCTCGAGGAGCAGCGTCAGCAGGGTCTGCTTCGTCAGGGTGAACGTGGCTGCGACGGGGTCGCCAGCGCTTGCCTGATCCACGTCGAAATGAACCAGGAGGCCGTTGCGCAGCTCCGATCGGTGGCGTCGGTCGACATCGGTGATGTGCCAGTCGAGGACGATGTGGGCGTCCCAGGCCGCTGGCCCGTCGACTCGTAGGGCGACGGCGTCGAAGAGCTGATCGACCGACAGGGCGGCGACGATGTCCGTGGCCGCCGTCGTGGTCGGCGTCCCGACGGGTCCGTGGCGCAACTCGTACGCCCCCATGAGGTAGAAGTTGCGCCACGTGCCGTTCTCCGAGCCATAGCCGAGCTGTTCGAGCGTGTCCGCTTGGAGACTCCGCGCCTCCTCGTGCGCCGGGTCGGCGAAGACGACGTAGTTCAGGACCTGTGCGACCCAGCGGAAGTCGCCCGCCTCGAACGACCGGCGGGCCTTCCGTACCACCTCGTCCGCGCCGCCCATGAACTCGACGTGCCGCGTCGCGGATTCCACCGGCGGGTGTTCCCAGAGGTGCGCCGGATTCCCGTCGAACCATCCCATGTAACGCTGGTAGATGGCCTTGACGTTGTGGCTCACCGAGCCGTAGTAGCCATGTGTGTGCCAGGCGTTCTCGAGTGCCGGGGGCAATCGGATGTCCTCGGCGATCTCGAGACCGGTCCGGCCCTTGTTGAGCTGCCGAAGGGTCTGATCGTGGAGGTATCCGTAGAGGTCGCGCTGGAGGGACAGGAACTCCGTGAGCTCCGCGGTGCCCCATGTCGGCCAGTGATGCGACGCGAAGAGCACGTCGGAGCGCGCCGCGAAATCGTTGATCGCCTCGGTCAGGTAGCGCGACCACACGTGCGGATCACGGACCAGGGCACCCCGCAACGTGAGCAGATTGTGCAGGGTGTGGGTGGCGTTCTCGGCCATACAGAGCGCGCGCATCTGCGGAAAGTAGAAGTTCATCTCGGCCGGTGCCTCGGTGCCGGGCGTCAGCTGGAATTCGATGGTGACCCCGTCGATGGTCTCGACCTGTCCGGTGGTGGTGATGTCGAGGGTCGGGGCGATCAGGGTCGCCGTGCCGGTGGACGTGGACTGGCCGAGGCCCGCGCCGATCGCACCGCGCGGGCCCCTCGGCAGCGCGGCCCCGTACATGTACGCCGCGCGCCTGCCCATCGCCGTTCCCGCGTAGACGTTCTCGGCGACCGCGTGCTCGACCATGCCTGCGGGCGCGATGATCTGGCACTCGCCGGCGTCGACGGCCTCCTGGGTGGTGACTCCTTTGACGCCGCCGAAATGATCGATGTGCGAGTGCGTGTAGATGACGGCGGTGACCGGACGATCGCCACGATGCTCCCGATAGAGGCGGAGGCCGGCGGCCGCGGTTTCCTGTGAGATCAGTGGGTCGATGACGATGACGCCGGTGTCGCCCTCGACGACGGTCATGTTCGACAGGTCCAGGCCGCGGATCTGGTAGATCCGATCGGTCACCTCGAAGAGGCCTTGTCGGGCAACGAGACCCGACTGCCGCCACAAGCTGGGGTGGGCGGTGGCAGGCGCCTCGTCGGCGAGGAAGGAGAATTCATCGCAATCCCACACCGACTTCCCGTCCTGGCCGGCGATGGCGGGGGGATCGAGTTCGGCGACGAGTCCGCGCGTGGCGGCGTCCAGGTCGCGGGTGTCCTGGAACGGGAGGTGATCGTGGGCGGACGAATTCGCCTGTGCCACAGCAGGGGATGCGTCTCGAGAGAGAGCCATGTGCTTGACCTCGTCGATTCTCGGTTGAGTGCGTACGGTGACGTTCTCGGTGAGCGATGCGTACGTACCACTCTGTCAGAAGCGCGGATGCCTCGCCGGGGTTCGGCACGCTCAGTTGACACCCGACCGCTCGCCGACCGTGTGGACGACGACGACCTCGGGGTCCCAGGGGACCAACTCGTCGACCGTCGTCTGGAGCTCGTCGATCGGCGGCAGGTCCTGCGGGGCCAGCACACCGACGGTGACCGTGCTGCCGGTCCAGCTGACGCCGGTCACCTCGGACGAGTCGTTCCCGCCCGATCCGAGCCACGACTCCGCCGCGGTCGCGATCTGCCGGGACCACAGTGACGAGAGCGAGTTCGCGACCATCGGGACGGTGACGACGACGAGAGCTACGGCCAGTGCCGCGTAGGCCCGGCGTCGAGGGGCCCTCGGATGTTCCGCACCGGCGAGATCGGCGGCCTCTCGGCCATAGCCTGCGATCGTCAACACGACGAGGCTCGTGATGATCATCGCGACCACGTTCGACGCGAACAGCACGAAGGCGCCCAGTGCGAGCGACGGGGCTCCCGACCCGAGGCAGACGCCGACGACCCCGAGTGGCGGCACCAGGGAGATGGCGATGGCCACGCCGGGCAGCACATCACCGACGTCGCGACGGGTGATGGCGATCGCGCCGACGAGGCCGGTGGCGAGGGCGGCCAGGAGGTCGACGAGCGTCGGTGACGTCCGGCCCAGCACCTGTGAGTTGGAGAGCACGTTCGTCGGGTTGGGTAGCAACTGGGCGAACACGACGCCCAGGATCGTCACCAGGATGACCCCGGCGAGCACGTAACCGACACTCGCGAGCACGAGTCGACCACGGCCGGTGGCGATCCCGAGTCCGATGCCGAGGATCGGTGTCGACAGCGGCGCGACGATCATCGCCCCGATGACGGTCGCCGTGCTGTCGGCGACGACTCCCGAGACCGCGATGATGCCGGACAGCGTGAGCATCAACCAGAAGGCGCTGCGTTTGGCGGTGCGGTCCCCGACGGAGAAGTCGAGGCGTTCGACGATCTCGTCCAGGCTGCGACGCTGTGAACCGGGGATGAGGGAGAGCACGATCGGAGCCCCTTCGTCTCGAGGTCCTCTGAAAGTACCCGTTCGCGGTCCGCTGTCCAGCAGAGTCGGCGCAACCGTGTGACCATGGATGAACGCCGGGGAAAGCACAGGGGGCGAACATGGATCGGTTCACCGGATGTCTGCTCGCCGGTGCTGCCGGCGACGCGCTGGGCGGGGCAGTCGAGTTCTCGACTCGGGACGCGATCCTGGAGAGGTTCGGACCCGCGGGCATCACCTCCTACTCCGAGGCGTACGGCGGCCTCGGCACCATCACCGACGACACCCAGATGACGCTGTTCACTGCGGAGGGTCTGCTGCGCGCCTGGGCCCGCGACTGCGCGGGAGGCATCTCCTGCTACGCGGCCACGACGGCCCGCGCATACCTGCGGTGGTTCATCACGCAGGGCGGCCATCCGCGGCACGGCGTGCTGGCGACGACCGAACGGTCCAGCTGGCTGGCAGGGCACCAGCAGTTGCACAGCCGACGGGCACCCGGCACCACCTGTCTCGAGGCGCTCCGGGTGACCACTCGTCCGGGCGTCCCGGCCGACAACGACAGCAAGGGCTGCGGAGGTGTCATGCGGGTGGCGCCGGTCGGTTTGTTCGCGGCCCGCGTGGACTGGTCTGCCGCAGGCACTTTCGACCTCGCGACCACACTCGCGGCGCTCACCCACGGCCATCCCTCCGGTTCGCTTCCCGCCGGCGTTCTCGCGGTCGCGGTTCGCGAGCTGATCGTCGGGGCCGGCCTGCCGGAGGCGCTGGCGACGGCGAAAGGCATCCTCCGGAATCGTTCCGGTCACGAGGAGACCCTCACCGCCCTCGATGCCGCGGAAAGCCTTGCCGGTTCGGGCCTGTCCCACGAGGCGGCGATCACGCGCCTCGGCGAGGGCTGGGTCGGAGAGGAGGCGCTCGCGATCGCCGTCTACTCCGCGCTGGTGGCCGACGACCTCGAGGACGCGGTGATCATCGCGGTCAATCACGACGGCGACTCGGACTCCACCGGCGCGATCGCAGGCAACCTGCTGGGTGCGCGCGACGGGGTCGAGGCCATCCCGCCGCGCTGGCTGGAGCCCCTCGAACTGCGCGACGTCATCGCCGAGATGGCGGGCGATCTACACGAGTTCGTGGACTGGGACATCACCGAGACCGATGAACCGGCCGGGTCGGGCAGTTGGGTCGAGAGGTATTGGGGACCCCGTCCGGGGGCGACTCCGGACCTTCGCCCCGTGGGCTGAGTTTCCGGCGCGACCGGCGCCATCGTCGTCACCCGCCAGAACGTGGCAGGTCAGCGCCTCGGCGTCGGGGCGACGAGGTGCGCAACACGACGGCCACGACGGGGTTGCCCGATGGTCACAGACGTCGGTTTGAGTTCTCCCCATGGCAGTCGCTCTGAGATCCGACCGTGGAATCCGTGTGCTCACAGGCGCTTCCGGGGTCGGGTTCATTCTCGCCATCTGCGGCTCGAATGCGATGACGCCACTGCTCCCGGGATACATGGACACCCATGAGTTCGGGCCCGCCGCGGCGTCGGTGCTGTTCGCCGCCTACTTCATCGCCCTGATCATCATCCTGTTGATCTCGGCTCGCGGCCCGCTCATCCGGCACAGCCGCACGGTGTTACCGCTCGCTCTCCTCGCGGCGATCGTCGGCGACCTCCTGCAGATCGTCGGCGCGTCGGTCGAGGTGCTGCTGTTCCCGGGACGGTTCCTCACCGGGGCGTCGGCGGGCCTGAGCACGGGCGCCGCCGCGGCGATCATGGTGGCCGCCCGCGGCGAACGGGGTCGTGCGTTCATCGCCTCCGGTTCGCTCATCGGCGCCGGAAGCGGGCTGGTCGCGGCCATCGCGATAGCCGTGTTCCTGCCCTGGCAGCTGGTCACGGTGTACGCGATCCACGCCGCGGCGACCGCGGTATGCCTGATCGTCTTGCTCGTCGGTCTGCGTCTGGCTCCCGGTTTGCTTGCGTATGGCAATGATTCGTCGACGGACGATGGCTCAGCGCCGCAGTCGACACACGCTCACACCGGCGACCTCGACGTCCACAACGGCGACCTCGACGTTGCGGGTACGCGTCGTCGAGATCCCGGTGCCTATCTGGTCGGCACGCTGGCGTGGGCGATCGGTGCGCTCGCGGTGGGCGCGATGCCCGCCGCGATCCTCGCCACCGGAGCGAGCGACTCGCTCCTCGTGGCCCAATGTGTCGGTGGCGCATGTCTGTTGGTCTCGATGGTCGCGAGTCTCGCCGGCGTGGGGGTGCGGCTCGTGACGACGCTACCGGCGGTCGGGGTGCTCCTGGTCGTCGGATGGTCGACGGCGGTGGTGGGTCTCGTCCTCGGCCGGCTCGACGTGATCGTCCTGGGTACGGTCGTCGGCGGGATCGGTCAGGCCGGCGGGTGCCGAGTGGCGCTCGCCGCTGTCACCCGCGGTCTCGGCGCCGTCGAGCAAGGTCGTGTGGCGTCGCGGTTCTCCGCCTTCGCCTACAGCGGTGCGGGTGTGATGGTGGTGCTCGACGGTGTCGCCGGCCAGGCAGTCGGGACCCTCGGTGGCGCCATCGTCACCGGCGTCGTCTACGCCGCGGTCGCGGCCGTCGCCATCGGTCTGGTCGTTCGACGAGCTTCTCCGCTCCCCGATCCGAAAGTCCGCAGTACCGCAGGTGTGATGGCGGCTCCCCGGAATCGATGACTGGGCCGATACGCGCCGGCGACCGGCAGACTTCAACTCGACCGGCAGACTTCGATCGAGGTCTAGGAGTCGAGTTGAAGTCTGGCGGTCCGCAAGCTCCACGCGCACCTCGGGGAGCCGGGGGTGATCGGGGTGCTTCGCTCCCACCCCAAGCACATTCGCGGCGCAAACCGGACACCTGTGCCTACCTTGGATCACATGA
The DNA here is from genome assembly GCF_018132775.1 of Gordonia sp. SCSIO 19800. Taxonomy (NCBI): domain Bacteria; kingdom Bacillati; phylum Actinomycetota; class Actinomycetes; order Mycobacteriales; family Gordoniaceae; genus Gordonia; species Gordonia sp. SCSIO 19800. The sequence continues at coordinate 10,691 of NZ_JAGRQM010000012.1, forward strand.
CACCCACACGCATCTCCGGTCCGATCACCTGGCTTGCCGTGTTCCTGGCGGTCGCGCAGGTGGTCGCGCCCGTGGTCCCGTTCTCCGGTTTCGGCGCCTCGCCCAACGAGTCGACCACAGATCTGTTGATCACCCCGGCGGGCTACACGTTCTCGATCTGGAGTCTCATCTACCTGCTGTCGATCGTCTTCGCCATTGCCGTGGTGCGGAAAGGTGCCACCGGGACCGACGACCCGCGGCGTCTGCTCATCGACCTCGAAGTCGCGTTCGCCGGCGCTGCGCTGTGGATTCTGGTGTCGGCCGCGGAGTGGACGTGGGTGACACCGATCGTGCTGACGGTCATGACGGTGGTCCTGCTCGACGCCGCCCGCATCGCCGCGAGACCGGCCGACGACGCGGCGCCCCGGTGGCTCATCGTCCTGACCCGCATCCTCGTCGGTGTCTATGCGGCCTGGGCCACCGCGGCGGTCTTCCAGAACTGGGCCGCCGCGATCGGTGCCGACGTCGCCGACCCGCAGTCCCTGGGATGGCAGCTGACCATCCTGCTCGCATGCGCCCTGCTCGGCCTCGCCGTGACCGCAGCCGTCGGGTCGGTGCTCGTCGCGTACCCGCTCACGCTGATCTGGGCGCTCGTCGGGATCATCGTGGCCGCCAAGGGCGAGACAACGGCGGTCGTCGGCGTCGCAATCGGGACGATTGTCGCGCTGGTCGTGACCACCGCGGCATCGACGATACTGCGGCATCGGGCGGGTGTGCCCGCTCCTGCTGCGGCACGATAGGCGGGACCGATACTCGAGAGGCGGACCATGACCACCACTGTTGTCGCCGGGAACCCGAAGCCCGGTTCGCGCACGCTCGACGCCGCCCGGCAGTTGGCGCGGGCACTGACCGGGACCGATCCCGACCACGTCGTCGACGTGATCGAACTCGGGCCGGGTCTGCTCGGATGGGGTGACGCCGCGGTCCAGGCCGCGGTCGACGTAGTCGCCTCGTCGGATCTCGTCGTGGTGGCGAGCCCGACTTTCAAAGCGACCTATACCGGCATCCTCAAACTGTTCCTCGACCAGTTCGCCGCGGCCGACGGCCTGCGCGATGTTGTCGCCGTCCCGCTGATGCTCGGGGCGGGCCCCGCACACGCGATGGCACCCGATCTGCTGCTCAAACCGGTCCTGGTGGAGCTCGGAGCGGTGTGCCCGGCACCCGGTCTGTACCTGATCGACTCGACCTACACCACCGATTCACGGATCGCCGACTACACCGACCGCTGGTCGTCGACGCTCCTCGGGTCCTGAGACCGCCCACCGTGGCGATGTCGCGCCGGCACAGTGCGCCTCAGGACGCGCGGCCCAGCTTCACCTGTGCTTGCCGTAGGACCGCTGGGACCTTCGATGCCGCGAACAGGGTGCGGAACTGCCAACTGTCGTCGCGTGGCAGGATTCTCGAACGCTGGAGCGCATCGAGCGAGTCGTAGAGCGTCTCTCCCTCTTGGAGAAGGCCGTCCTTGTTGAAGTGATAGCGATCCACGGCGGGGCACTGGAGGAACCGGCCGTTGCCGTGGACGACCGCCGCCGTGTCGTCGTAGGGGTAAAGGCGTAGCGATCCGTCGAAATGTCCACTCCCCATGTACCGGATCATGGTGCGGACGGTTCCCTCCGGTGTGACGTCGACGTACACCTGGTCGGGAATCGGGTCATAGCGCCAGTCGGGGATCGCATCGAAGAATGCGAAGTTGTACGTGACGAAGTCGTCGATGCCGACGATCGTCCGGCCGAACGTCGTCACATCGGTGTATGTCATGTCGGCCGCGTACAGTTCGTCGTTCACACTCATGTCGCGGACGAGGAAACTCCACCAGTATTTCTTGGCCCACGTCATCAGCCACGAGAAGTCGCGATCGAAGGCCCTGCTGTACAGATCAAGTTTTGCTTCCCACATCGTGAACCACTCGCGAGTCGTGGCCTGGAGTTCCTCTTCCGAGAAAACACGAACCCGTTCGCCACGGTTCGAATCGAGGTACTCGGGTGCGGGTCGTGCGAGGCGGGGTTTCCGCAACGCCTCCTGGAACATCTCTTCGCTGAAAGTCATCTTCGGTCCTTTCGATTGTGCCGCGGTGGCGGCGATGATCGGCGTGTAGCGGCGCTGGTGGTGAGGTTGTCGAGCTCGTCGCCGTTGTGCGAGAGCCCAACTCGGCGTTCGGTGTCCTCGAGTCGAACGGTGGAGGGGTGGACTCGCAGGCCCGGTGAAGGCGGCGCGTCGATTCTCGAACCAACGTGAATCATATGATTCCTCTTGCGTTGAGTACTGTCAAGGACGATGGTCGAAAGTGTGGAGAGGGGTCGGACGGTGGGTGATTCGTCGCAGAAGCGGTGGCGAGGTCAGACGCTCCAGGATCGTTCCCTGAAGCGGCGCGACCAACTCTTGGACGTCGGTGAGAGGTTGCTCGGAACCTCTGGTGCCGGTGCGGTGACGATGCGGGCGGTCGTGCGAGAGGCGGGCCTCAGTCCACGCTACTTCTACGAGACCTTCTCCGGCCGAGACGATTTCCTTGTGTCGATATACGACAGGGTCGAATCTCGAGTCCTCGAGCGGGTGGCCGGGATCGAGACCGGCGGCGACTTCCGGACGTCGGTCCACGCGGTGTGCCGCGCGTGCGGTGACTTCTTCGAGGAGGATCCGCGCCGTGCTCGCATCCTGCTGCGTGAGCCGCTGAGCGACGACGTCCTGCGTGAGCACAGTGCGAAACGATCGCGGTTGTTCGTCGAGACGATCATGGGACTGTTGGGGGTCGACGACGAGCTCGTTCCGAGTCCGGGCCGTTTGCCGATCATCGCAACCGGCCTGTCGGGTGCACTTGTCGCGCTCTACCTCGACTTCGCCGACGGTCGACTGGCTGTCGATCGCGACGAACTCGCGGACGCCGCGGTCGATATCGTCTGTGCCCTCGCTGAATCGGCGGGATTGCGCGGCGCCTGAGTGAGTCGACGGTCAGTGCACGGAGATCGAGCTCCGTGCGTCGTCGTCCTTTTCGAGTAGGAAGAAGTGTGGGCGGTCCTCTGCACGCGACTGCATGGCGCCCAGCACCACGTTCGGCCCGGCTGACTTGAACAGGTCGATGACCGGTTGCTTGTCGTAGATCATGGCGGCGGTTTGCTCTCCACGGTAGTCCATCATGCGCACGGACGCGGCTGGGCGGTCGGAGGGCATGATCGGGATCGTGGCATCCAGAATCCGACGCAGGATCCGGTCGACCCCCTGCGGAAATTTCGGTGGTCGAAGGAACAGCGGGGTGGGTATCAGGGCCGGGTTCAAGGGGTGAATTCGCCCGGACCGGGTCTGGATCAGGATCGGCAGGGCATTGCCCTCGCCGTCGAAGTGCTTTCCATACCAACCGATCCGCTCCAGGGACCCATCCAGCCGGTGCTTCGTGAGGATCTCGGTACCGCGCCACCGTCCCCGCAACTCGCCGGCTTCGACGGAGGGTAGCTCGTCGAAGACTTGTTGTACCGCGGAGTGTTCACCGGAGGTGCGGCCGTCGGCGTGCCGGGTGAGCTGCGTCGATGCGAACGGGAACGATTGCGGCTCCGTGTGCGACGCAGTGAGTCGCAGAGCGTTGTCAAGGAGCTGGGAGGTCAGCGGGTCGTCGCGACGATACAGATCACGCACCTTCGTGGTGAGCGATGCGCTGCTGCCGAGACGTCGGAAAAGGGGTTGCACGGCAACGTACATGAGCCGGAGAAGCGGATCGGCGATCGTCGGTAAGCCGTTGCCGCGCCGGAACACCTCGGGGACGACCGCCAGGCTCATGAGTTCGGAGAGTCCCAGCATCAGATCGACCGCGACGTGCCGCGGACGACGACCGTTGCCGAGTGTTGTCAGCAGTCGGATGGCACGCAACCGGTCTGCAGACCAGCCCTGCTTGGTCCGGAACTGGTCTGCGACCGAGTCGTAGTAGTCATCGAGTTGGCCCGGGCTGGTCGGGAAGGTGTCGCGGGGTACACCCATGAGAACAGCGATCTGGGCTCCCTCGGAAAGGTATTCGCACATCTCCTCTTCCGTGAGACGCGGAACGCGTCGTCCATCCCGGTAAGCGAAGTTCTCGTACGCGAGAATTGCTGCGTGGACGATCGTGACCGCGGCGAAGAGCATGCTCGACTCGTCGGTGGCGGCATACTTCTCGCTGCTACCGGCAATCGTCCCGCGCATCGGTCGGTGGTAGTTGAACAGTTTGCGAGCGGCCAGGTCGGCCTGGCTCTTCGATCCGAAGAGGATCGGAGCGGGAACGCTGACCGTCCGCTGTACCCGCTCGAAGAAGGTGACCTGGGGTCCGTCGGGGACTCGGGCTGTGCGCGACGGGGCGCCGAACACGGGATCGTGCTCGGCGAGAACGTGCTGGAAGACGATGTGTGGGGATTCCAGTGCGTTGGTGATCTGGGCGATCATGACCTGCGTCGCAGGGTGTAGGAAGACTTTCCACGACCACGAATCGGGGCCGAAATAGCCTACGTCTCCGTCGGCGGACCGCTCCAGCAACTCTGATCGGTCGGGTTCCGACATGGCTGTACCTCGTCTCGACGTCTGACATCGCACGTTACAGGAATCGGGTGATTCCTATGACCGTGGGATGGTGTCACCTGCATGGCGCCGTTGTCAACGGCAGCGTCAGTGGGACACGTCGAAGGGTGGGCGGACCGCATGGATCCCCGACTGCGCCGCTGACGCGATCATCCGCTCGGTGAGTTCGGAATCGGCCTGTGCGCGCAGCGGATCGGCGACGTCGCGGTCCCATACCGTGCGGCCACCCACCACGACCTCGCGTAGGTTGCGCAGTCCGCAACCGAGCACGTAGGTGGCGACGGGGTCCCAGATGGGGCCGAGGTGGGGGGAACGGGGATCGACGACGAGCAGGTCCGCGAACTTCCCGACCTCCAGCGAACCGACCTTGTCGGCCACGCCCATCGCCGATGCCGACCCGAGCGTGTGCAGGGTGAGCATGTCGACGGGGGTGAGAACAGCGGCGTCGCTGTGCTTTCCGCGCTGCAGGAACATACCGGTGCGCATGTTCTCGAACGGGTCCGACACGTCGGTGCACGACTGGTCGTCCACACCGACGCCGACGGTCACCGAATCCCGGAGCAGACGGGGGATGTCGGCGATGCCGGAACCGAGCCGACCGTTCGACATCGGCTGCCACACCACCGCCGACCCCGTGTCGCGCACACGCGCGACCATGTTCTCGGTCGGGTGCACGAAGTGTCCGAAGGCGAAGCCGGGGCCCAGAACGCCTGCGGCGTCGTACCAGTCGAATTTCGACTGCTGGATCTCGATCTGCTCGGCAGTCTCGACGAAGTGCGCCTGATTGGTGATCCCGTACCGGTCCATCAGTGCCCGTTCGCGTTCGGCGGTCGCCTGCGACGACGACCACTGCACCGAGCCGTAGACCGAACCACCCAGATCGAGGTCGCGGTCGACGGTCGTCAGGTGGGTCATCACCTCGTCGAAACCGGCGAACGCGGCGTCCTCGCCGAGTTGCTCGTCGTCGAGTCGCACACTGGTGACGAATCGGATCCCGGTGGCCGCCAAGCCGTCCACCTGGGCGGTGACGAACTCCGGAGAATGCACCCGAGCCGCCTTGAGGACGGACTCCTCGTAGTCGAAGAGTGCCAGGACGCGGGACTGGGTGAAGTTGTACACGGAGGTGATTCCCGAGGACAGGTGATCGAGCCCGCCGGCCAGCGTCATCCAGTACAGGTCCTGCGCTTCGGCGCCGAGCAGCATCGTGCTGTTCAGCGTGACCCATTCATAGAGTGGGCTGTTGGGCGCCACCCCGCGCATCCCGCCGGTGTAGATGTGACTGTGTGCCGAGACGAAACCGGGTGCGAGGAAGGCGCCGTCGAGATCGTGGCGGGGGAGCGGTGCGTCGGCCGGCGGTGAGCCCTCGCCCATCCCGGAGATCCGGCCGTCCTCGCCCACCGACAGCCATCCCCAGAACCAGGGCCTATCGCCGCTGACCGGCAGTACGAGGGCGTTGTGGTAAGTGCCGGTCATCCCGGTAGAACCTCCGAATTCCAATGATTTCCGTTGTCGGTGAACCGTACTCGCTGCGACGGCCCGTCCGGGTCGCCGCGCCAGAAGGTGATCTCCCGCAAGTCGACGGCGTACCCGGTCCAGGTGGGCGGTGCGGTCAGTCGCGGGTGGGCCGAGTCGTAGTCGGACCATCGCCGACGCCGCTCCTCGGGTGGCATTGCGGCGAGGTCGTCGTCGTTCAACCACGCCAGGAGTTGCAGGTACCGGGAACGGCGCGAGTAGGCCTCGGACAGTTCGTCGTCCGACGCTCGCCGGACGTCACCGTGCGCGACGACCTGCCGGCCGACGGCGGGCCAGGCGATCGCGATCGAGGCCCGGGGGTTGTCGGCGAGTTCGGCCACCTTGGCCGACCGGCTGTCGGTGTGGAAGTAGACCGCGGTGTCGTCGGCCTCGGTGATCAGCACGTGTCGGACCCGGGGATAACCGTCGGGGCCGCACGTCGCCAGTGCCATCAACGGCCGTGGCTCGTCCGACGGGGGAAGCCAGCTCCGCAGCAGCGTCATCGGGTGGACCGAGAGCTGATCCGCGGTCGCGCAATCGGTTCCGAATCCGGTACCGCTGGTGATCAACGCCCCACCCGGCCCGGGTCGAAGGTGGCGATCTCCGGCAGCGCGGCGACGAGGTCCTCGACGCGCTCGTCGAAAAGCTTCGCGCCGATCGAGGCGTCGGCTCCAGTGGGGTCGCCGATCACCCCAGACTCGGCGAAATCGGTGGACAGCCAACCGAATCGGACGGTGCCGGCGAAACCGACGTGCCCGGCGTCGGCGACCGCGTCCGCCACCGTCGCGACCGCCTTGTCCATGTGCACGAGATCCGGCCGGAGGTGCAGCATCATCGAGGTCTCCGCCCAGCCCGCGTGGATACCGAGTCCGCGCTCGGTGGGACCGGGGTGACCCGGGCCGGAGGAGAAGAAGGTCTGCAGGTCGAACCGTCGTCGGAGTTCGCGCGCGGCGACCTCGATCAGTGCGGAGTTGCCGCCGTGCGCGTTGAGGAACAGCACACGACGCGCCGGGGTCTGTGCGAGCGACGCCCCGATGTCGACGATCGTCTCGAACAGGGTGCTCGCCCGCAGCCAGATCGTGCCCGGGAGCCGCGAGTGCTCGTCGGATTTGGTGTAACCCAGCGCCGGCAGGAGCCAGACATCGTGCCCCGCGGCGGCACCGCGGTCCACGACGGCCTCGGCGACCGACTCCGCGACGATGAGATCGGTGGCCAACGGCAGGTGCGGGCCGTGCGGTTCGATTGCGCCCGTGGGTAGTACGAGAATCGAGTCCCGCGACAGGGTGGTGCCGATCTGTTCGGTGGTCAGCTCGGCATAACGCCGGTGCGCGGCCGGGCGCGTCGTCCTGGTGGTCACCGTGTTCACATCCACCTTCCGGGATTGAGCAGACCCTTCGGGTCGGTCTGGTGCGCCAGCGCGCGGACGCGCTCGGCATCGAGATCGACGTACCACTGGTGCGGGGAGTGGACGCCGACCCCGAGATCCTCGAGTGCGGCGACGCCGTCGATGACCTGCTGCGGACTGCGGTAGATCCCGTTGAGCATCCCGAACATCATCTCGTGGCCGACCTCGAGATGCAGCATGCCGCCCTCGTACACCTTCTCCACCTCCTCGAGCCGGGTGACGAGTGCGTCCCCGCGTACCTCCATGTGGAACCACCTGTCCGGCTGCGACTTCTGTAACCACCACGTCGGGTGGTTGTAGGACAGCGTCGACAGCTTGACCGTCTCGGCGATGCCCTCGCGGACCGCTTCGACGCGGCCGCCGGCGGCGACGACCAGGTCGGTGGTCTCCGCCAATGCCCGGGCGTCGATGATCCCGCGCACGCTGGCGCGACCGCGGACGAGCGCGGGGTCGTCGGGCAGCGCGCCCGTGATGACGGGGCCGTCCGCGGACAGCAGACGCGGCTTCGGTTCGACCGCCGCCAGTCGGAGCGCCGCGTCGAACGCCTCGCGTGTGGAGCCGAAACTCGCGTACACGCAGCGCCATTCCTGCAGCGGTTCCACCCGGATGGTGGCGCCGACAATGATGCCGGCGACCCCGTAGGTGTGCACGAACGGGGTTGCGTCGTCGCCCTCGAGATGGACCACCTCGGCCTCGCCGGTCGCATGGACGACATCCAGTGCGTCGACGAACCCCTGATGGTTGCGGCCGTGCGCGATCGTGCCGGTACCAGCCGAACCTCCCGCCAGGAACCCGCCGAGCGTCGACTGGACGGTCGACGGGTACATCCACAGCTGGCTGCCGTGCGACCATGCGGTCTGTTCCAGGTTGATCATCCGCGCGCCCGCCTGGGCGGTGACCGAACGGTCGGTGACGTCCCCGATCGCGGTCAGCGACGTCATGTCGAGGACGAGTCCGCCGAAGCGCGGGATGACCTGGCCGTAGTTCCCGGTTCCCTTGCCGCGCGTGGTGATCGGTACGCCGCGGGCGACCGCCGCGCGGACGATGTGGGGCACCGCGTCGGCCGTGCGTGGGTAGCACACGAGATCGGGTCGGCCGAGATCCTGCGCCGACAGGATCGGACTCATCCCCGAGCCGTCGCGGGCCGCGCGTTCGAGCGCGCGGGGAAGTGAGCTGATGCCGCGCGGGCCGACGATCGCGAGCAGGTCGTCGGCCAGCGCATCGACGTCCTCGGGGCCGAAGTCGGGGCGTCCCTCGTCGGTACCGACCGCGACCACCGGAGCGGTCATGACGGCAGGCCCACCGAGGTGTCGATGAAGCGGTTGGTCGCGATCGCCTCGGGCGTCAGGCCGTCGGCTGCGGGCGTGCCCTGCTCGGTGAAGATCGGCCCGGTCACCTCCATCACCCGGGCGACGCGCGCGGTGTCGAAGTTGCCGATCGTCGTGTCGGTGCCGTTGCTCACCAGGTTGAGGTCGGCCATCGTCTCCCGTGCGTAGTCGGCGTTCCGCTGGGAGTACACCCACCCCGTGTCGTACTGCTCGACGGCGTCGAGGATGACCGCGTCGGCCGCCTGCGGCGACGCCAGATAATCGACCGAACCGCGCTGCAACACCGGCACCAGCTGCTCGAGGCAGGCGGCGTTCTCTTCCAGTGCGTCCGAGCGAACCGCCACCGACGACTTGTAGGACGGGAAGCCGACGTCGTGGATCAGCTGGTACTTCACCGGCTTCTGCCAGCCCTCGACCTCTTCCTGGTAGACCTGCGGCTCGGAGCTGGCGAACCCCTGCTGGGCGGTCTTGCCGCCGTCGGAGACGAAGTTGGCCGGCGACCCGTCGTAGCTGCCGTCGACCTGCGCGGGGGAGAGGACGCCCGACCCGGTCAGGTAGTCCATGTAGGTGGCCCCCTCGAAGTACAGGACGCGCGCGTTCGCCGCCTTGAGGTCGGCGATCCCCTGGACCTGCGGGTAGGTGGCGGGATCCCACATGATCATCTGCGGACTGATGTCGAGCGGTGCCATGACCGCCGTCGTCGGGTTGTCCTTCGAGTTCTGGATGGCCTGATCGGTGTCGACGTAGCCGAGGAGGATCTCCGGGTCGGAGTACATCTGCGAGGTCACCGACTGGAAGCCGATGGCGGGTCCGCCGGCCCGGATCTCGATGTCGACGCCGGTGTATTCGCCGCGGTCGAAGAGCGGACCGACGACGCGCTTGTTGCCGGCATTGATCGTGGGGTCGGGGCCGAGGAGTTGGTAGAGGTGGCCGTGTTCGGCCTCAGGGTTCCAGTCGGTCTGGATGACGACCTTGTCGGGACAGTTGGCGCTCAGGTCGACAGGGCCGACCGCCCCCGTGTAACCGGAGGATTCGGTGCTCTCCCCGGAACTGCACGCGGCGGTGAAGGCGAGGGCGGCGGCGACGACGGCGACACCGGTGGTCTTGGACAGGCGACGCCAGACGGGTGTGTTCATGAGATGAGTTCCTTTTCGGGCTGAGAGATTCCGGAAGTTGAATGGAGGATCAAGGGGTGTCGACGACAGGAGACCCACTCGCTGGTTGAGCCGGCACCGAGCGAAGCGAGGAGCCGGTACCCCCGCTGGTTGAGCCGGCACCGAGCGAAGCGAGGAGCCGGTACCCCCGCTGGTTGAGCCGGCACCGAGCGAAGCGAGGAGCCGATACCCTCGCTGGTTGAGCCGGCACCGAGCGAAGCGAGGAGCCGGTACCCCCGCTGGTTGAGCCGGCACCGAGCGAAGCGAGGAGCCGGTACCCCCGCTGGTTGAGCCGGCACCGAGCGAAGCGAGGAGCCGAGTCGAAACCACCCGGCGAGAGAAGATCAGGTCAGCGCTGGTACCAGCGTCCGACGATGCGGTTGCCCAGCCAGCCGAAGAACCAGAAGACGGCCACGCCGAGAAGTGAGGCGAGCACGATCGAGGCGAACAGTTCCTCGGCTTGCAGTCGCGACCGGTAGTTGTCGATCAGGATGCCGATGCCGGGATTGCCCTGCTTGAAGAAGAAGTCGCCCACGATGGCGCCGACCACCGACAGGCCCGCCGAGATGCGGAGACCGGCGAAGATGGCCGGCATGGCGGCGGGGAACTCCAGCTTGCGCAGGATGGTGACGCGGCTCGGACGGTGCAGGGCGAAGAGATCCCGCATCTGCCGGTCGACCGATCGAAGGCCGAACAGGGTGTTGGAGACGATCGGGAACAGTGAGATCAGTACACAGACGAAAACCCGTGCACTGAAGCCGAATCCGAACCAGAATCCGACCAGGGGGACGAGCGCCAGGATCGGGACGCACTGCAGCACCACGGCATACGGGAAGAGGGCGTTCTCCATCAGCCGTGACTGCGACATGATCACCGCCCACGTGATGCCGATGATCGCGGCGATCGTCAGGCCGGTCAACGCGACGGTGGCCGTGCGGCTCAGAGCCTCCCACATCGCCTGGGCGGAGTCGCCCAGCAGTCCGTCGGTGACGACCTGGTGCGGGGGCGGCATCAGGAATCGACGGCCGGGATCGAGCACCGCGTAGCTGACGAGGTACCACGCGCCGATGACCAGGCCCAGGACGACGAGCGGCGCGGCGATCCCGACCATCTTCGATCGGGAGCGGCCGCGTCGGCCCGTGCGTGCGGCCACGGCGAGTTCGGTGGTGGAGCCGGGGTCGGGTGTACCGGCCTTGCCGGTTTTCGGGGTTCGCACGCCCGGGGCGGTCTCGGTGCCGGTGTCGGGGGCGCTCATGAATGTGCCTCTCGGAGTGCGCGGGAGATCCGGCCGGCGATCGCGCCGAACTCCGGCTCGAAACGCAGGTCGGGCGACCGGGGATAGTCGAAGGGGACCTCGATCTCGTCGACGATGGATCCCGGCCGTCCCGACATCACCAGGACACGCGTGGACAGGAACGCCGCCTCGGCGACCGAGTGGGTGATGAACAGGCCGGCAAAGCGTTTGACGGCGAACAGCTCGGTCAGGTCGGTACCGAGCCGTTCGCGGGTCAATTCGTCGAGTGCGGCGAACGGTTCGTCGAACAGGAACAGATCGGGATCGAGCGTCAGCGAGCGGGCCAGCGACACCCGCATCCGCATGCCGCCGGACAGCATGTGCGGCAGGTGCTTGTCGAACCCGGTCAGCCCGACCGTCTCCAGCGCGGCGCGGACGCGTTCGCGCCGTTCGGCTTTCGGTGCACCGTCGAGTTCACCGAGCAGTGCGACGTTGTCGGCCACGGTCCGCCACGGGAGCAGGGTGGCGTCCTGGAACACGTAACCGATCCGTTCGGCACCGCTCTGCAGGTAACCGTCGGTGATCGTCTCCAGGCCCGACGACAACCGCAGGAGGGTCGACTTGCCGCAACCCGATGGGCCCACGACGCTGACGAACTCGCCCTCCCGCACGGTCAGGTTCACGTCGCGGAGGGCGTGAGTGCCGTCCGGATAGGTGAGCTCCACGTGTTCGAAGCCGACGAGCGGGTGACCGAGTGCCGGTCTGGGGGTCGTTGCTGGTGAACTCATCATCTCTCCATGCCGACGGGGGACAGGCCCAGCGGTGATGCTGCGGCTGAGGACATTCCGGCCTGTGATGCTCCTGCCGGGGACGGAACCGGGAACGACGGGAACGCCGTCCAGGTGGTGGACTCGGTGCGTGCGACCGCCGTTCCGTTCACGATCACGACCCGGTCGGCCGGCGCGGTGGCGATGACCTCGGTGAGATCGGCGCCGCGGATGGCGACGAGGTCGGCGCGGGCTCCGACGACGGGGCCCGCGGGCTCCAGTCCGAGCACGGCACGCGCCTCGGAGGTGACCAGTTCCGTTGCGGTGTGGGGGTTCTGATGTGCGGCGGTGATCAGCAGGGCGGCGGTCTCGAGCGGGTCGGCCCGGCCCACGGGGTTGAACGGGTCGCGGATGTTGTCCGCACCACCGGCGACGCGGACGCCGTGATCGCGCAGCACGTCGATCGGCGTGATGCCTCGTCGCCCCGCGGACGGTCCGGATCGGCCCTGGAGGTACAGGTTCGTCACCGGCAAGGCGACGACCGAGACACGGGCCCGTGCGAGCGCCCGTGCGACCCGTTGCAGGTCGGCGGCGGCCAGGGTGTCGAGGCGGCAACAGTGGCCGGCCGTGCGGATCCGGTCGTCGGGCCACTCGGCGACGCGGTCGGCGAAGGCCTCGATGGTCAGGTGGTCACCGTCGAGGAATTCATCGACGTGCAGGTCGGCGCCGATACCGCGCGCTTCGGCGAGGTCGAGCAGTCTCGTGAGCTCGGCGATGGGGTCATCGGCGATGTGCGGGGCCCCGCCGACGAGGTCGACGCCGGCGTCGAGCGCGGCCTCGATGTGCGCGGTGGGCGTGAGTGGGCTCGCCAGGACCGCGACCTGGATGTCCATCAGTCCGCGCAGGTGCTCCCGGACCTCGGTGAGCACGCGGACGGCTCGCAGTGGGTCGTCGTGCGAGAGCACGTCGGCGTGGGTGCGCACCGCGGTGATGCCGTTGCGCAGCATGGACGAGGTCGCCCGGAGGGCGCGCGTCCGGAACGACTGCTCGTCGAGGGAGACGCTGCCGGCCCGCCAGGAGGCGATCGCGGCGTCGAGGTCGCCGCTCGGCGGTGACAACTCCGGCCACGACAGGGCCTTGTCCAGGTGGGCGTGGGGTTCGGCGGCGGGTGGGAGCAGCAGGTGGTCGCGGAGATCCAGCCAGTCGGCGGGATGTGGGACATCGGGAGAAAACGGTGTGACGGCGCGGACGCGGTGGATACCGTCGGCTTCGGCGGACAGCTCGACATCGACCACTGACCCGTCGGCCAGTGATCCGGTGATGCCCGGCACGGGCGCTGTCTGCTGAGTCGGCATTGATGACACTTCCTCGAGAACATCGAAATGGCGTGCGACGGTGCACGACTGGGTCGGTGGTCCCGCTGTGGCTGGGGTCGGCGGGGTTGGGGCGGTTCGTGATACTTGTTGATCACGTCAACACGTCCGAATATAGGAATGCGCTGTTGCCACGACGTTAACCAGCGCTGCGGGCGTGTAACCATCGGTTCTGCAGGAAGGGTGTGAGCCACATGGCGCTCGACGAGCCGGACGTCGCGCAGGTGTCGCTGGGTGCCGAGATCCGCCGACGACGTAAGCGGCACGGCCTCACGTTGACGAATCTGGCTGCGCAGGCCGGTATCTCGCATCCGTTCTTGTCGCAGCTCGAGCGCGGATACGCGCGTCCGAGCATGACGACCCTGGAACGGATCGCCAGGGCGCTGGACACCACCCAGGTCAGTCTGATGCTGGCCGCGGACCCTGCGCACGTGGCGGGGGCACCGTCTCCGGCACCCGTCGGGACGCAACTGGTGCGTGCCGGCGAGGGCGCGATCCTGCCGCAGGCCGGCGACAACGCCGGATACGCCCGGTTGCTCGTTCGAGGAGACGCCGCGTTCTTCCCCCAGGAGCAGTTGTTGAACCGGCGGGATTACGGCGAGTACTTCCAGCACGAGCAGGACGAGTGGTTGCATGTCGTCGACGGCGAGGTCGAGGTCGACCTCGGCGACGGAAGTCTCCTCGAATTGCGAAGGGGCGACAGCCTTTACTACGCTGGCGGCATTCCCCACCGGTGGCGGCTCACCGGTTCCGAGGCCGCTCGGCTCGTCGTTGTCCAGGCGTCAACGCAGGTGTCGGAGATCCGCGACGGTGGGGGTGGTTCCCGTGGCTGGGAATCCCGGCGGAGGTCGTAGTACCTAGGAGATCTCCGATGTCTTTGTCAGCGAACGACCTTCGAGATGGACTGCGTGTCCGCGTGGTGTCACGGCGCCGGCTCGCCCGTCGGGTGGACGAATTCGTCCTCGCGCCGGTCGGTGTCGCCGCGCTGCCGCCCTGGACCGCTGGATCGCACGTCGATCTGCACACACCGGGCGGCCCGGTCAGGCAGTACTCGTTGTGTTCCTCACCTGACGACACGAGTACGTACCGGATCGCCGTCGAACGGCGGATCGACAGCCGGGGCGGTTCGGCCTCCGTGCACGACGACATCAAGGTGGGCGGCGAGGTGTGGATCAGCCCGCCGCGCAATCACTTCGCGCTGACACGTGCACTCGGTTATGTGTTCGTGGCCGGTGGTATCGGCATCACCCCCGTCCTCGCCCTCGTCGACGAGGCCCGCCGTACCGGGCGGCCGTGGCGGCTCGTCTACGTCGGACGGTCCCGGGCGGAGATGGCGTTCGTCGACGAGATCGAATCCAGGTACCCCGGGCTGGTCACGATTCACGAGTCGGCCCTTTCGGGCCGCCTGGATCTCGGTGGCGTCCTGGCCGGGCTCTCCCGCGGCACCGCCGTGTACACCTGCGGGCCGCCATCGATGCTGGAAGCCGTTGCGCAAGTGTGTGAGCCGCAACCGGCCGTGGACTCGTTCGCCGAGAAGTTCACGGCCACGACAACGCAGTCCGCGGCTGACGCGGAGTTCGAACTCTCCCTCGCCTTCTCGGGTGTGACGGTGACGGTGCCGCAGGATCGCACCATCCTCGACGTCCTGGACGGACGTGGGGTGGTGGCGCCGTCGTCGTGCCGCGAAGGTGTCTGCGGAACCTGTGAGACGGGGGTGGTCAGCGGCGAGGTGGACCACCGCGACTCGATCCTGTCGCCGGAGGAGCGGTCCGAGAACGAATCCATGATGATCTGCGTGTCGCGGTGTATGAGCGGTCGTCTGGTGCTCGAGCTGTGACCGTCACGGTGCTCATCGGCGCCGTGGCGGTCCTGCGTGACGCGTCGACGGTCACGCGCGATCCGGTCGTGGTCGACGACAGACAGATCGGGGCTGTGGTCGGCGGCCGGGCCGCTGCGGACGAGATCGTCGACGTCTCGGGGTGCGTCGTCACACCCGGTCTCGTGAACGCGCACCACCATCTGCTGCAGACCGCGTTCCGGTCGCGTCCGGAGAGTCGGTCGGTACCGATGCCGCAGTGGCTCGGCCTGATGGCGCAACGCTATTCATCGGTCGGTGTCGACCCCGAGCTCGTCGCCGCGGCAGCGGCTGCCGGGCTCGCGGAGTCCCTGCTGTGCGGTGTGACCGCGGTCGCCGACCATCACCTGACCTGGCCCGGTGGTCAGGACCCGGTCGCGTTGGCCGGAGGGACCATAGATGCCGCCGCACGGGTCGGTGCGCGATTGGTCTTCGTCCGGGGCACTGCTCGCGACGATCCGCAAGCCGCAGCCGCATCGGTCGAGGACATCCACCGAACCCATCTGGGTGCGGGGGCAACCGGCACGAGCGCGGACGGGATGCTTCAGCTGGCCGTCGGCCCGTCCGGCGTGCACAGCGACGGGCCGGAGACCTTCGCGACGCTCGGCGAGGTCGCATCCCGACTCGGCCTACGTCGTCGTACGCAGGCGAATGAGCAGGTCGATGTGCAGGTCGCCGCGGAACGATATGGGCGGCGTCCCCTCGAGTTGCTCCACGAGTGGGGTTGGCTCGCCGACGACGTCACGCTGGCGCATCTGTGCGAGATCACCGACGACGAAGTGGCTCTGGTCGCGCGATCGGGAGCGTCTGCGACCCACGCGCCCGGGTGCGACGTGCCGATGGGATGGGGTGTCGCGCGGGTCGCGGCGCTTACGTCCGCGGGTGTGCGGGTGGGACTCGGCACCAGCGGCGGCGGGAGCAACGACGCCGGGCACCTGCTCGCCGATGCCCGCCTGGCCGTTCAGGTCTCGGGATTGATCGGCGAACCCGTCACGGCCCGAAAGGTTCTCGCGATGGCGTCCGAGGGTTCGGCGGCAGGTCTCGGCCGCAGCGAGCTGGGGCACCTCCGACCCGGTGCCGCCGCCGACCTCTGCGTGTGGGACTGCTCGGACGTCTTCGACGCCGGGGTCACCGACCCGGTCGACGGCCTGCTGTGGGCCGGCCCGGGCCGGCGACCCCGCGACGTCATGGTCGCCGGCCGGTGGGTGGTACGCGACGGAGAACTCGTGACCGCTGATTCACGTTCGCTCGCAGCCGAACTCACGACACTGCTGGACCGGCGGCAGCGTTCTGCTCCCTGATCCGAGAGAACCACAGAACCGCTGGTCCATTGGGTGCAGCGACGGCCTCCCTCTGCTCCCTGAGGTGCGAGCGAAGCGAGCCACGAAGGGCTTCGCAACGTGTCTCACCAGGCCCTTCGTGGCTCGTCGCTATCGCTCCTCACTCCTCAGGGAGCAATGGGGTCGCTTCTTTCGGATCAGCAAGCAGGGGCTGGCTCGCCCGCCGTCAGGAAGTGGCCGTCGCACACGGCGGTGCGGGTGCGTCCTCGGACAGCGGCTTGTTCAGGGGCATCAGGTACAGGACGACAAGTACGACCGGGGTGGTCCCGAGATTGGTTCCCTCGTGGGTGTTCGCCTTGCCCCCGGGTTCGGCGATGATCTCGCCGGTCCGGTACACCACCGGCTTGCAGTCGGAGCCGGGGTGGGTAAGGGTGCCCTGCCGGACCAGTCCGTAGAGCGGGCCGTCGTGATAGTGCCACCCGGTGGTGCCGCCGGGGGCGATGGTGATCTCCCGGACCTCCACGTGTACGCCGTCGGGCACGAAGGGTAGGAGGTCGGCCGGGATGTCCGCCTTGGCCAGGCTGACCGCCGAGATTCCGGACGAGGGCGTGGAATTCGCCGTCCCCGACGACATCGCGAGCGGCGTCAGGAGAGCGGCCGCGGCGGCGAGCGTCGCGACGGCGGTGCGCAGGAGTGGTGTCATCGTCCGACCGTACGTCGGGCCGACCCACCTCATACCCGATTCGTCCGATTCCGTTGTGCAACAGTCCTGGACGATTGACCCGAACGGTCCTGGGTACAGAGCGGTGTGCATACGATGACGGGACCGAGTCGTTGATGATTCGGTACGAACTCGAGGAGCCGCGGATGTCTCGCTTGCCGAATGTCGTGGTCGTCGGCGTCGCCGTCCTGTCCATGGTGATGGGCGTGGCGGGTGTGCTCGTGCCCTCGGCGGGAACCGCGGCGGCGGACACCCTCACCGGTGTCCGATACGCCAAGGCGACGGCCGGCGCGCCATACCGGGAGACCTGGGTGTCGCCCCGCAATCTCGTGGTGTCGGTGTGGTCACGGTCGATGCAGACCCAGGTCCCGTCGCTGGTCCAGACGCCCGCGAACCGGAACCAGGCCGCACCGGTGATGTACCTGCTCAGCGGATCGTCCGGTGGCGAGGACAACGACGACTGGACGCACGCCACCGACGCCAACGCGTTCTATGCCAACAAGAACGTGTGGACCGTGACCCCGATCGGCGGTGCCGCGAGCTACTACGCCGACTGGCGCCGCGTCGACCCGGCCGCGAACTTCCGGTTCGGCGTGAAGACGTCGCGGCCCCTGCGGTGGGAGACCTTTCTGACCTCGGAGCTGCCCGCCGCCTTCGAGAATGCCCACGGGGGACGATCCGTCCCGGGACGCTCGCGCGGTGTCGCGGGGATCTCGATGGCGGGTACGGCGGTGCTGCGGATCGCCGAGAACCACCCGGGGTTCTACCGGGCGGTGGGCTCCTATTCGGGATGCGCCGACACCGCGTCGCCCACCGGGCAGTTGCTGTTGCGCAACGTGGTGTTCGTCCCCGGACTCGCCGACGCCAGCAACATGTACGGCCCGCCCGGGGACCCGCAGTGGGCAGCCCAGGATCCGGTGATCAACGCCTACAAGTTCGGGCGTCGCACCCCTGCCCTGTGGATCAGTGCGGCGACCGGATTGCCCGGTGCGCACGACAATCTGTCCGACCGGCGGATCGCCGGCAACGTGGGGGAGCTCGCCGAACAGGTCGCGGCCGGCGGATTTGCCGAAGCGACCGCACGATCGTGCACGGTGACGATGGCAAACCGCCTCGCCGCGCTGCGCATCCCGGCCGTCGTCCGGCTCCCGGCGACCGGTACGCATTCCTGGGGGTACTGGGAGGACCAGATGCATGAGTCCTGGCCGATGTTCGCCCGCGCGCTCGGCGCGTGACGCCGCGGGAGATGCACCGCGGACGGCGGTCGTCGTCGACCGCCGGACCTCGCATTTCAGCGTCCGTTCAACTCGGCGCACCTACGGTCGGGGCGTGATCTCCGGGCACGGCTCCACCCGACGAGGCCCAGGGGGCGATCCGCGATGACCGTGACCCGGCGCGGCCTGTGGCTCTCGCAACTGCTGCATCCCGAGGTCTCGCATGTCGTCGCGTTCGGCCTGACCCTGAGCGGCCGGCTCGACGCCGAACGACTGCATCGCACGGCCGGTGCCGTGCTCGACCACGTCGGCTGGTACGACGTACGTCTGAGCCCGGATCGCTCGCCGGCCGACGGTCATCCGCACCCCCTGCACTCAGCCGGTTCCGGACTGGACCCGGTGGAATGCGTCGACCTGTCCACGTGTGCCGATCCGGCGGCTGCGAGCGACTCGCGAGCGCAGGATTTCCTCGATGACCCCGCCGGTGCCGACCTCGGACTGCCGTTGTTCCGCAGCGAACTGCACGTTCTCGCCCCCGACTCCCACCGGTGGGTCGTGCGGGTGCATCACGTGCTCACCGACGGCGCCGGCGTCCTGCGGGTGATGGCGCACATCGCCGCTGTCTACGCGGGTACGGCGCGGCCGGACGAGTTGCGCCTCGCCGACGACCTCGAACTCGAGGCCGAAGAGGAGCGGTACCGCGACTCGCGACGCCGACAGGCCGACGAACAACACTGGGACCGACGGCTCGACGGCCTCGCGCCGTCCCTGCTGGCCGGTTCCGTCCCGCATTTCACGTCGTCGATCGTGCGCGTCACCGAAACCCTGAGAAGTCCGCGGACCGCATCGTCGGCCGAGTTCGTCACCGCGTTCGCGGGCCTGTGCGCCCGGCTCCTCGACACCCCCGACGTGGGGCTGAGTCTCCCGGTCGCCGCACGTACCTCGGCGGCACGTCTTAGGGCGGTGCAGCCCGTCTCCAACGTCGTGCCGTTGCGCCTCGACGGAATCGGGGACCGCGACGCCGGGCAGGCCCTCGTCGACGTGTCGTCGGCACTGATCGAGGCACTGCGTCACCAGCGCCACCATCGCGAGGACATGCTGCGAAAGCAGCACGGGCTCAGCGGGTTCGGTGCGGTGGTCAACCTCCTGCCGGGCTTCGATCCGCCCGCCGTCGACGGTCTGCACTGGGGACTGGAGGTGATGCGGACCGGTCCGATCTCCGACGTCGCGGTGACCCTGCACCCCGCGGACCAGGACGGGCGTCAGGCGGTGACCTGGGAAGCCGCGGATGCCGTTTTCGACAGCGACGCGCTGGCCACCCTTGCCCGACGCTTCGACCGACATCTCACTGCCACCCTCCTTGAACTGGATGGCGGCCCGACGATTCCCGACGACTCGGTGTTCGTCGACGGCGAATGGGAGCGGTTCCGGTGCGTGAGCGGGCCGCCGACGCCGCCCTTCACGCCGATCGTGAGCCACCTCGAGAACCACTGGACGTCGGACCCCGAGGCCATCGCGATCATCGACGGAGAGGTCTCGGTGTCCCGGCGCGAGTTCGCCCGCCGGGTGGATCGCGGGACCCGGTTGCTCGTGGAGGCCGGGGTCGGTGCGGGCGACCGGGTGGCGGTGTCCATCGAGAGGTCGGCGGCCTCCGTCGTCGCGTTCTGGTCGGTGCTGTGTGCGGGCGGCGTATGGGTGCCGATCGGCGACCCGTTCGCACCGGAGGCGCGAACGCGTGATCTGCTCGATCGCTCGGGCGCCAAGGTCGGGTTGTGCGTGCCGGGCGCCCCACGCCCGGGCTCGATCCGGTGGCTGGATCTCGAGCACAGCGACCCTGATTCGCCGGTGGCCGATCGGTGGCCGGGTTTGGAACGCGGGCCCGACGATGCCGCCTACCTGCTGTTCACGTCGGGTTCCACCGGAACACCCAAGGGCGTGATCATGCCCCACCGCGGCCTGCCCGCCCTGATCGCGGAGATCCGACAGACGTACGCTCTGACACCCGGGTCACGCATCCTGCACGCGTCGTCCCCGACCTTCGACACCGGGATCGTCGAGATGCTGTGCGGGGTCGTCTGTGGGGCGACCGTTGTCGTCGCGCCCAGGTCGGCACCCGGCGGTGATGCACTGGCACAGCTGATCCGACGGCATCGCGTCAGTCACCTCATCGTCACGCCGTCGGTCCTCGACACCCTGCCCCTGGATCTGGCCGACGATCTGGTGCAGGTGATCATCGGTGGCGAACCGCCGTCGCCGCGGGTGGTCGACCGCTGGTCGGGTCGCGTCCGGCTGCGGAATGCGTACGGACCCACCGAAGCCCGGTGCAGCATCAACATCTCCGCTCCGCTGCTGCCGGGCGAGGCGATCACTGTGGGCCCGCCGATGGTCGGAGTCGACGAGGCGGTCCTGGATCGCCTCGGCCGGCCACAACCTCCCGGGGCGATCGGCACGCTCCACTGTGCGGGACCGCAATTGGCCGACGGCTATCTCGACGATTCGGCGTCCACTGCGGAGGCCTTCGTGCAGAGCACGTTCTCGGCCGAGGAGGGGATGTACCGGACCGGCGACCTGGCCCAGTGGACCGAGGCCGGTGAGATCCGACTGCTCGGACGCCGCGACGGACAGATCACCCTGCGGGGCTTGCGAATCGAACTCGCTGAGATCGACGCTGCGCTCGGACGATGCACCGACGTGCGGAGTTCCGCGACGATTCTGCGCGAGTTGCCATCGGGCCGTACCGCGCTGGTGTCATTCGTCGTGCCGCAGGGCACCGGAACGGATGTCGACGCACCCGGGCTGCGTCGCGCGGTCGCCGGTGTCTTGCCGTCGTACATGGTGCCCGCGCTCGTCATCGGCATCGACGCGCTACCCCGTACCGGCAACGGCAAGCTCGACGTCGGAAAGCTGGCGGACCACCCGCTCCCCGGTCGCCGGTCGGCGCGCGGACCCGTCGGCTCGCACGAGACCCTGCTGGTTCGGGTCGTGGGCGAGGCGCTGGGTACTGATGAAGTCGATCTGTTCGCCGGCTTCCTCGAGCAGGGCGGCGACTCCCTGGCGGTCATGCGGGTCGTCGGATCGCTGATCGCGGCAGGACATTCCGAGATCGGGCCCGACGACGTGCTCACCGCGCCCGACCTGGAGACGCTGGCCGAGCGGATGGTCGAGCCGGTGCGCCCGGACGTCATCGTACGGCGACCGGCCGCACCGGCCGACGATCGTCCGCTCACGTCCGCAGAACGGACGGTCGAACGCGCACCGGGACACCCGTACGGGCAGCTGGTCCGCGTCGGATGGGTTCCACCCGAGACCGGGCGGCCCACCGCTCCCGAATTGCGAGACTTGCTCCGCGCGTTGGCCGATCGGCACCCCGCCCTGCGGTCGAGCTATCCGGACACCCCCGCCGGGCCGGTCCAGCGGGCGCTGGCCGGCGGCGCTGACGCAGCGGTCGATGTTGCCGTGCAGGTGGTTTCGGACCCAGACCCGAACCCGGGACGCGAGAGCCTACGCGCACACGCCGAACAGATGTCGGCGTCGCTCGATGTCCGGACCGCGCCGCCGTTCTGCGTGCGGATCCTGGCGGATGCCGGCGGCGGTGTGATGGCCGCGGTCGCGGTGTTCCATCACATCGCGGTCGACGGTCACTCGCTCGGAACACTGGCCCGAGAGGCGGACCTGATCGCCCGTGGGGTAGATGTTTCGGCGGTGCAACCGATCTCGCCGCCCGCACCACACACTGACGACGACATGGACGACCGGTCGTGGCACCGACTGCTCGGCGAACCGTCCGCGGACTCCTTCACCCTAGACGGGCTGGACCCCGTCTCCTACGCGCAGTCCACGGCGGTTCGTCGCCGGGCTCTCGTCGACGCCGACGTCTACGCACGGTTCCGTGCCGGCGCGTCCGAGCAGGGCATGACCCCGTTCGAGGCATTCGGAAGATCGGTGTCGGAGGCGCTCGCGCGACTGACCGGACAAGACCGGGTGATGGCGGCCACCGCGGCGTCGACGCGACCGACGGGTGCCGAGGACACCGTGGGCGACTTCGTCGTCGCTGCGGTCACGCCGCTCGACGCCCGCGAGGATGTCCGCGGCTGGGTCGAGCGCACCCGTCGGTGCATCGCCGCGGCGACCGGGCCGATGGAGGACGTGCTGGACGTACTGGGCCGGCCGGTCGTCGACGGGCGCCTGTTCCCGGTGCCGGTGCTGCTCGGCTGGACCCCGACGGTCACCCGGCCGAGCGCGGGTGGTCATCTGTACGTGTTCCCACCCCGGATCACGCGATGGATGCTGCAGATCGAGGGCTCGCCGACCGCGCAGGGGGAGCTGCAGATCCTGGTGACCGGTGCGGCCTCCGCCCTCGCGCAATCCCGGGTCGAGCAGGTCCTCGCCGAGGTCGTCGCGTGCGTGCGCCGGGTGTGACACTCGCGGTGCCCGACCGCCGACGGCGATTCCGGGCGGCCAGCGTTCGCATGCGACTGACGGTCGTCGGCGCGGCGATGCTGTTCACCGCACTGCTGATCGCCGGCGCGATCGTGCTGTTCGTCCTGTACCACTCGTTGAACACCGCCGCCGACGGCGCGACCGCCGCACGCAGCGGAGAGATCGTCGACGCGATGTCGCGGTCGGGCGTCGCCGGACTCGATCCGTCGCTGCTGGAACGGACTGAGGCCGTCGACATCGTCCAGATCGTCGGTCGCAACGGCGACGTGCTCGCCGCCACGCCCGGTGTCGAGCAGGACCGGGCGCTCGTCCCGCCCGCGGGCCGGGCCGGTGTGAGCCACGTGATCGACGCCGCATTCCCCGGGAGCGACACCGAGTATCGCGCGACCGTCCAGGGTGCCGAGGTGTCCGGTGACCTCGTCACGGTGGTGGTCGGAGCCGGGGAGGGCAGCATCCACGCCACTGTGTGGACGGTGTTCGCCGTGCTGTGCGTGGTGTTCCCGATCATTCTCGCGGCGGCCGTCTTCGCGACCGATCAGCTGCTACGGCGAGCGCTGCGTCCGGTCGAGTCCATCCGCGCCGAAGTCGCCGACATCTCCCGTGCGGGCGTCGCCCGTCGGGTGCCCGTCCCCGACACCGGAGATGAGATCGCGACCCTCGCCGAGACGATGAACGAGATGCTGGACCGGCTCGCATTCGCTCGTGACCAGCAGCTCCGTTTCGTCGGTGATTCGTCGCACGAGCTGCGGAGCCCGCTCGTCACCATCATCGGACTGCTCGAACTGGCCGACCGGACCGGCGAGCCCATCGACGACGATTCGGTGTCGACGCTTCTGCTCCCCGAGGCATACCGCCTTCGAGACCTGATCGACGACCTGCTGCTGCTCGCGCGCGCCGATGAGTACGGGCTGCGCCCCGAGTTCGAGGACGTGGATCTCGACGACATCGTCAACGACGAGGTGACCCGGCTCGACCTGACGACCGAACTCGACGTCGACGCCACGGTTCTCCCGGTGCGGGTGACCGGCGACCGGCGACAACTCGCGCGAGCGTTGCGGAACCTCGGCGACAACGCGACCCGGCACGCCCACGGCGCGGTCAGTGTCACGATGGCAGTCGGACCGGAGCGGGTGGCGGTGACCGTCGCCGACGACGGTGTCGGCGTTCCTGACAAGGACCGGGATCGGATCTTCGACCGGTTCGTCCGCCTGGACACAGCTCGTGAACGCGGCGGCGGGACGGGTCTCGGCCTGTCGATAGTGGCCGAGATCGTGCACGCGCACGGCGGGACGGTCGCGGTCGCCGACACCGGGGGCGACGGGTTCGCCATCGAGCTGTCGCTACCGCGCACGACACCTCATGACAGCGGGCCCCCGCCGTCACCGGCGAGGAGATAGCCTGCGCCCCGGACGGTTTCGATGGTTCGACAACCGAACGGGGTGTCGATGCGCCGGCGCAGATAGCCGACGTACACCTCGACGATGTTGTCGTCGCCCCGGTAGTGCGCGTCCCACACCGATTGCAGGATCTCGGTCTTGCTGACGACTGTTCCCTTGTGCCGCATCAGGAACTCGAGCACGGCGAACTCACGGGCGGTGAGGCGGATCGGGGTGTCGCCGCGCCGGACCTCCCGCGTTGCGGGGTCGAGGGTGAGCGAACCAGCACGGAGCACGGCGGGACGCTCGGGCGCACCGCGTCTCACCAGCGCCCGGAGGCGGGCCGACAGCACGACGAAGGAGAACGGTTTGACGAGATAGTCGTCGGCACCGAGGTCGAAGGCGTCCGCCTCGTCGTATTCGCCGTCCTTCGCGGTGAGCATCAGAACCGGCGTCCACACGGCGCGCCTGCGGAGCTCGCGGACGACCTCGTACCCGTTGAGGCGCGGCATCATGATGTCGCTGACGATCACGTCGTAGGTCCGAGTGCAGGCGCACTCGACGCCGTCGACCCCGTTGTCGGCTGTGTCGACCGTCCAGCCCTCGGCCGCCAGGGTGCGGCGGAGGGTCTCGGCGGCCCGCGGGTCGTCCTCGATCACCAGCACGCGCATGCGTCCCAGTATCACCGGCTGGGGTCGCAGCCCGCGGACCCGTCGACCCCGCGCGTCTCATGTCCAGACGGCGCGTGCCCCGCTCTCGCCGATGCGGTACACCATGATCACCGACACCACGCCCACGACGACGAGCAGCGCGCCGAGAGCGATGGCGACGGGTCGGCTCGTCGGGATCGTCGTTCTGGACACCCTCGTGCGGACGGCGGTGAGCAACCGGTCGTCGTGCACAGCCCACCACAGCACGGTCAGGGCGAAGAGAGGTCCGACCCAGTAGATCAGCTGGTCACCGAGGCCTGCATGACGTTCGACCGCCGCACTCGCGGGCACCTGTTCCTCCAGCGATTCGCCCGCGGAGGTGGTCAGCGGGACCGCGACGAGGGTGCCCAGCGCGACGAGCGGGGTGAGGATGCCGAGCCGACGACGCGCGGCCGGCCACACCACACCTGCGATCGCTATCAGTGCGGTCAGGGGAACGAGGACCACGACCAGGTGCACGAGGAGTGGGTGAAGGGGGAGCCCGTTGATGGTGTCCACACCGTGAACCTAGCTCGGCCGAGTTGAAGGGCTGCTGAATGCGGAACACCCCGCGGGCAACGGGCCCGCGGGGTGTTCTGTGTCGTGACGGCCGTGGCTGATCAGGCCAGATCGAACCGATCGTTGTTCGAGACCTTCACCCACGCCTTGACGAAGTCGTTGACGAAGCGCTCCGCCGAGTCGTCCTGCGCGTAGACCTCGGAGAGTGCGCGCAGCTGCGAGTGCGAGCCGAACACGAGGTCGGCAGCCGTTGCCGTCCACTTCTTCTCGCCGGTGGCGCGGTCGGTTCCCTCGTAGACGTTCTCGTCGGAACCGCTCTTCCACTCGGTGTTCATGTCGATGATGTTGCGGAAGAAGTCCGTCGACAGGACGCCGGGCCGGTCGGTGAACACGCCGTGCTTGCTGCCACCGTAATTGGTGTCGAGCACGCGGAGACCACCGACGAGGACGGTCAGCTCCGGCGCGGTGAGGTCCAGCATGTAGGCACGGTCGAGGAGCAGCGACTCCAGCGGAGTCTTCTCGCCGTCCTTGCTGAAGTTGCGGAACCCGTCGGCGCGCGGTTCGAGGACCTCGAACGAGTCGACGTCGGTGCTCTCCTGCGAGGCGTCCGTACGGCCGGGGGTGAACGGCACGGTGACCGGGAAACCGGCTGCCTCGGCGGCCTTCTCGATCGCCGCCGCACCGCCGAGGATGATGATGTCGGCGAGCGAGACCTTCTTGCCGCCCGATGCCGAGTCGTTGAAGTCCTTCTGGACCTGCTCGAGTACCGGCAGCACCTTGGCGAGTTCACCGGGCTCGTTGATCTCCCAGTTCTTCTGCGGCTCGAGACGGATGCGCGCGCCATTGGCACCGCCCCGCTTGTCGGTGCTGCGGAAGCTGGCCGCCGACGCCCACGCGGTCTTGATGAGCTGCGTCGGGGACAGCGCGTCGAGCAACGTGCCCTTGAGAGAGGCAATGTCGTCGGCGTCGATCAGTTCGTGATCGACCGCGGGCACCGGGTCCTGCCAGATCTGCGGCTCGGGAACCCACGGGCCGAGGTAGCGGCTGACCGGACCCATGTCGCGGTGCAGCAGCTTGTACCACGCCTTGGCGAAGGCCTCGGCGAGCTCCTCGGGATGGTCGAGCCACCGACGGGTGATGTCGGCGTAGATCGGCGACTCACGCAGCGCGACGTCGGTCACCAGCATCGTGGGGGCGCGACCGGGACCGCCGAACGGATCGGGGATCGTGCCCGCTCCCGCACCGTCTTTCGCGACGTACTGCCAGGCGCCGGCAGGGCTCTTGGTGAGCTCCCACTCGTAACCGTAGAGGTTCTGGAGGAACCCGTTGCCCCACTGGGTCGGGGTGGACGTCCAGACGACCTCGAGACCACTGGTGATCGTGTCCTCGGCCTTGCCCTTGCCGTAACCCGACTTCCAGCCCAGCCCCTGCTGCTCGATCGGGGCGCCCTCGGGCTCGGGCCCGATCAGGTCGGCGTCGCCGGCGCCGTGGGTCTTGCCGAAGCTGTGGCCGCCGATGATGAGTGCGGCCGTCTCCTCGTCGTTCATCGCCATGCGACCGAAGGTCTCGCGGATGTCCTCGGCGGCGGCGATCGGGTCCGGCTTGCCCTCGGGGCCTTCGGGATTGACGTAGATGAGACCCATCGTGGTGGCGCCGAGGGGCTGGGCGAGCTCACGTTCGCCGGAGTAGCGCTTGTCGGTGCCGAGCCAGGCATCCTCCGGGCCCCAGAACACCTCCTCGGGCTCCCAGATGTCCTCGCGGCCGAAGCCGAAGCCGAAGGTCTTGAAGCCCATGGACTCCAGTGCGACGTTGCCCGCGAACACCAGCAGGTCGGCCCAGGACAGCTTGGTGCCGTACTTCTGCTTGATGGGCCAGAGCAGACGACGGGCCTTGTCCAGGTTGGCGTTGTCCGGCCAGCTGTTCAGCGGGGCGAACCGCTGAGCGCCCTGACCGCCGCCACCGCGGCCGTCGAAGATGCGGTAGGTACCGGCGGCGTGCCAGCTCATACGGATGAACAGGCCACCGTAGTGGCCGTAGTCGGCGGGCCACCAGTCCTGCGACGTCGTCATCAGCGAGACCAGGTCGGCCTTCAGGGCCTCGACGTCGAGCTTCTCGAATTCCGTTGCGTAGTCGAAGTCCTCACCGAGCGGGTTGGAGAGCGAGGAGTGTGCGTGCAGGATCGAGAGATCGATCTGCTCGGGCCACCAGTCCTTGTTGGTCAGCGGCGCATGAGCTTTCGGCTCCGGCGACGAGATGACCGGGTTCTCGCTCTCGCTGTTGCTACGGGTCTGCTCGTCGGAATTGGGCGGGCGGCTGTCGGAGGTCACGACATTCCTTTCGAGGGGGAACTGCTGATGGGCTGACTGATCACAGGGTGCGATCAGGTCGGGGCCGTGCTGACGCACTCGGGGCAAAGTCCCCAGAAGATGACCTCGGCCTCGTCGAGCGTGAAACCGTGGTCCTCGGATGGGGTCAGGCATGGGGCTTCCCCGACTGCGCAATCCACGTCGGCGATCGCGCCACAGGCGCGGCAGACGACGTGATGGTGATTGTCTCCGGTACGAAACTCGTAGCGCGACACCGAACCCGACGGTTGGATTCGGCGGATGAGACCGCGCTCGGTCAGGGCGTGCAGCACATCGTAGACGGCCTGACGCGAGACCTTGGGGAGGGTCTCGCGCACCGCGTGGTAGATCGTGTCCGTGTCGGCGTGTGGGTGATCGTCGACGGCATGCATCACCGTCACCCGCGGCTGGGTGACACGAAGATCTGCGGCCCGGAGTTGCTGGGCATAGTCCGATGTCGATGCCACGTGACCCACCATAGGGGCGTCGTCGCGACCGCGCACGGTTTTTCTGGATCTGATCCAAATTCCTTTCCGGTCCGCACGCGACGACGGCCGCCATCAGATGGATGGCGGCCGTCGGGTCGGTGCGGAGCGATCAGCTGTCGATGCCGACCAGGTCCTTCGCGAGTTCGGCGAATCGGATCTCGATCGCCGAGACCACGCGTTGGCGGTTCTTGTGTGCTTCCTCGTAGGCGAGGGTGACCCGCAGGTCGGCCGGCTTGGTCAACTCCTTGACCGCGGCCACCGCGTCGGTGACGTTGAGATCGACGTAGCCCTCGATCGGGAGGTCTTCTGCCTCAACGGTTCCGGTGATCTCGCGGAGCTGGTGGAGCGCGTCGGCGGCACCCTCGGCACCGCTGTCGCGGGCACTGTCCTCGACTGCCTCGAGGGCGGCGTCACGGCCGGCAGCCACGGTCTTCGAGACCGCGGCACCGGCGTTGCTGACGGCGTCACCGGCTCGCGAGGCGGTCTCGGTCGCGTCGTCGACTGCTCGTCCGAACCGGCTGCGCAAGGTCTCCACGGGGTCGGGGAGCTGGCGGGCGAACTCGGCGGTGCGGTCGATCGCCCACGATGCGCCGAGCGCCGGGGCGGTCAAGGCGCGCGCGGCGAGGCCGCTCGCCCACTGCGACGGGCCGCGACGCAGGGCGGCCGGGCCGCCGAGAGCCTCTTCGGCGAGAACCGTCGTGAGCCAGTGGACGGTCGCCGTGTGGGCGTCGATGAGCTTGTCGGCCAGGCCGACGAGTGATTGGTCATCCTGACCGGTGGCCAGTGCCTTCAGGTACGTGGCGCGTGCCACGAGCCGCTGCTCGAGTGCGAGGTCGTCGAGCAGGGCCTCGTCGAGCGGTTGGGTCTGCTCGGCCAACGTCTTGGCGACGGCACCGACACGGCCGAGTACCGGCCGGACGACATCGACGAGTCCGCCGCGGTCACGCAGGGCGGTCTCGATGGTGAGTGCGCGCTCGCGGGCGTTCTCGGCGTTCCGGGCCAGTTCCTTGCGGATCGCATCGGTTCGGGCCTGGGCCTGCCGGGTCTCGGCGATCTGGATCTCGGTGTGCGTCAACGCGAGGATCGCGCGAAGTTGCTGGTGAACGGTGGTGGTGGAAACGGTCATCGGATCTTGCTCCCCTCTTGAACGGGTTGGATCGGTTACACCCGAGTGTTGCCACGACGAGGGCAGATGTAACACCCCGGTGTGAATCAACCCGGCGCGCCGACTCGAACACGTTGAGCCACAGCGGGTTCTACGAATTGTGAGGCGCGTCACAACGGTCAACGAGGGCGTGCGCTATGACCGTTTGCCGAGATTTGTGTGGTAGCGGGCCTGCGTCGGGCCGGCCAGACCGTACGTCGAGGTTTGGTTTCGCCCTCGTCACGGGTACCTCGCGGCGATGCACCCGGAGCGGAGTGTTCGCCAGGCGGACCCCGACCTGGGATCCGGAGTGACGGTCGCGCAGATCGCCGACCACCTCGACACCGCCATCCTCGGCGACCTCACAGCCGGGTCGACGGTGGTCCGCGACATCGACGACGATTCCCGGACGATCCGTCCCGGAGACGCGTACCTGGCCATCCCGGGCCGCCGCTGGCACGGACTCGACTGCGAGCGGGACGTGGCCGCGGCCGGTGCCGTCCTCGTGATCAGCGACCGCCCGTCGTCGGTCCTGCCTTCTCTGGTCGTCGACGAACCTCGCCGCATCATGGGGCCGCTGACCTCGTGGTTCCACGGTGAACCGTCACGTGATCTGCGGATCTTCGGTGTCACCGGCACGAACGGCAAGACCAGCACGACCCACTTCGTCGATGCGGCCCTCGCGGCGAGCGGACCCTGGCGACCTTCCGACGCCACGGCGTCACCTGCTGCGCGATGGAGGTCTCCTCGCATGCGATCGATCAGGGAAGGGTCGACGGCACCGCATTCCGCGTGATGGCGTTCACCAACCTGTCCGACGACCATCTCGACTATCACGAGTCGATGGAGGGCTACTTCGCGACCAAGGCCGCGATGTTCACACCGGAGCGGACGCAGATCGCGGTGGTCGACATCGACGACCACTGGGGTGTGCGTCTGGCTGCCGGGACCACGACGGAGACCTGGACGTGCTCGACTCGACGCACGGACGCCGACGTCGTCGCCACCGATATCCGGGCCGGGCGTCTCGGCGCCGAGTTCACCGTCCACACGCCACACGGGCGATCCCGGGTCGGGCTGCAGGTGTTGGGGCCTCACCAGGTCGGCAACGCTCTACTGGCGCTCACCGCCGTGGTGGCAGACGGCGTCGACCTCGCCGCTGCGGCCGAGGGCGTCTCCTCGGTGACCGGCATCGCCGGACGGTGCGAACCCGTGCATGCCGGACAGCCGTATCGCGCGATCGTGGACTACATGCACAACACGGCGGGACAACACGCGATGTTCCCCTACCTGAGGTCGTTGACGGAGGACGGTCGGCTCATCGCCGTGGTCGGGGCAACCGGCGGACGCGATCCAGGGAAACGAGAACCACTGGGACAGGTCGCGGCGCGTTACGCGGACGTCGTGATCGTCACCGACGAGAGCCCCGAGGACGAGGACTCCGGCGAGATCAGGGCCAGTGTGCTGCGCGGCGCGCACCGGGAGGCGTCGGCGGTCGTCATCGAGGAACCCGACCGGCGGAGCGCATTCTCGACGGCCACGTCCATGGCCGGTGACCGCGACGTGGTCGTGGTCACCGGCCGGGGCAGCGACACCTTCCGCAGGTACGGGACCGAGACGTCGTTCTTCGACGATCACACCGAGTTACGGCGCGCGATCCTCGACACGTCGAGCTGAACGGGCGATCACTTCTTTCCGGACAGAACGGCGTCGCGGGCCGCGGCGGCCGCGTGGAGCTCGCGCTGATACAGGATGCCGTAGGTGAAACCGTTCTCTCCCTTGCGGATTCCCGCGGCGGCGCCCAGTTCCCGCAGGGCGCGGGCGGCAACGGCGGCATCCTGGTGTTCCCCCAGGACGGTCTGGATCTTCTTGTAGCGCTTGGCCTGCGCACGACCGATCGACCCGACGACGGGCGTGGCCAGCTCACCGGCGTAACGGGCGCGCTTGGCCGCCTTGCGCGCCCGATGCAGATCCTCCTCGTGCCCGGAGGCGAGGGCTTGCTTCAACCGCTTGTCCGCCTTGCGCGCCGCGCGGGTGGCGATCTGACGGACCTGCTTCTTCGAGATCTGGTCATCGACGAGCGGGACTGCCTCGTTCCAGGTCGTGAGGGTCGACAGCAGCCGGCGATACCGGTCCGATGTCATCTCGGCGGCGACGTTCTCGCGATGGTGGTGCTGCTGAGCGGAGAGTTCCTCCTCGATCCGCGCCGCAACCGGTCCGAGCACGAGCTCGTCGGGCAGTTCGGCGAGGGCGGTGGCGAATCGTGCGCGCAGGACCTCCCGGTCGCGCACCTCGCCGAGAACCCCTGCGAACCACCGCAGTTCGTCGTCGAGTCTCACGAGGCCGCTCGGCTCGAACAGCGGTGCCGCGGTCCGCAGCGTGCTCCGGAGACGGCGGATGGCGACGCGAACGCCGTGCACCGGGTTCTCACCGCGACGCAGCGCGACATCGCCGGCGAAGATGGTCGCGATCTGCTCGTGGACGTAGTCCAGTGCGGCGGCAGCGGCCGGCGACGCCGATCCGGCTCGGTGCGGTGCCTCGTGACCGATGGCGCGCTCGTACGTCGACGACGCCGACGCCGGACGCGCGCCGGCCCCGACCATCCGTTTGCGTACACCCTTGGGCACCGCATCCTTCGACGCGGAGCGCACCGCGACCTCGCGCCAGGACGTGGCGGTGGCGACCGGGCCGGTGGCGGTGGCGGAGACGGTGTCGTCGATCACCTCGTAGTCGGTCTCACCGTTCGCGTCGAGATGGCGGTGGCGGGTTCGGTGCGTGTGGACGATCGCCGCGACGCGAAGCGGTTTGCCGCCGCTCAGCCCCCAGAGGGCATCGGCAATCGTCGGCGGGACGGCCGTCGAGGGGGCGTCGATTCGTTCGGTGATGGCCTCAGCGGGGGAGGGGGTGACGACCCGCCAGCCGGCCGGACGCTCGTCCCCGTCGACGTAGACGACCGTGGTGCCGTGCGCGAGGAGGTCCCGGTCCTCGGTGTCGTAGTACGTGTCGCTGAAATCCGTCGACGTGATCTCGACGTCGCCGGGGTCTCCGAGGTCGGGGATGGCGCTGTCCAGACCGAAATCCCAGGTGTCTGCGCGGGTGGTGTCGGTGTGCACTACTCGCTCCTCACTCTCGCTGTGTCGCTGACACACCGAGGGTGTCCGAACCGGACATTCGGTAAACGTCGCGGAGCGGGACGACCGCCCTACGAGCGGTGGTAGACGCCGTCCTCGGAACGCGTGACCTGGCCGTGGCGCACGAGCCGTTCGAGGTGGAGTTCGGCTGTCCGTTTCTCCACCGCGTCGACGAAGGGCAGCTGGACATGCGGGCGATACACCAGCCGCTCGGTGGCGATCCCCTCGACCGTGAGTGGGCGGCGCAGCAACTCCAGCAGGCGTTCCTCGCGTCGATGGATGACGGCCTCGTAGTCGGCGAGACGTGATCGGAATTCGTCGGCGCCGGTGACCACGCCCTTCTGATGGAAGGTGCCGTACCAGCGGGCATCGATGTCGCGTACTCGCGCAATCGACGCGAGATAGTCGTCTACGCTGCTCCCCAGGTCGCCGTACATCGGTCCGAACGAGGTGAGGTCGATGTCGGCGAGATAGAGAAAGCCCGTGGGTTCGACGAGGATGCCGGAATGCCCGGCGGTGTGCCCGGGCAGGTGGACGACGGTCGCGGTGACCCCGCCGAGTTCGAAGGCGTGTCCGTCCTCGACCCCGGCGGCCTCGGGGAAGCCGGACGTCAACCGGAAGGTGTCGCCGATCTGGGCGTCGACGCCGGCCCTCTCCTCGTCGGTCAGTCCGTAGTTGTCGAGAAGGACCTGCAGGGATCGCACGCCATCGACGTCGGCGTGATGGGCGAACTTGTCCGCGGAGAAGTACCGGAGGCCAGCGATGTGGTCCTCGTGTGCGTGACTGATCATCACCGCGTCGGGTTGCACCGGGTCGTGGTCGACCTCGAGGGAGGGATCGACCACCAGGGTCCCGGCGGAGCCGCGGACCACGACCGTGTTGCCGTAAGGAAACGCACCGCCATGCGCCGACGCGAGCACGGTCACCTGGTCGAAGTGTTCTTCGATGAAACTCGGCGCGAGGGTCACGTCGTCTGCGTACCGCGGCGGGGGAATGCTGTCAACGGCAGGGTTCGTCGACGGACTCCCGTGCGCCGGTCACCGCGCGGATCCACAGCGGCACGATCAGCCACGCAAGGGAGAACGCCATGAGGGTGACGATGCGCGCGACCGCCGACGGAATCGGCCCGGCGGTCGCTCCGTAGACGACGGTGATCGCACCGGACAGCGCCAGGCCGAGCAGGGTGAGGCCGGCGAAAGACAGGTAGTGCGCGTAGGTGACGATCAGTGCGAGCTGGTGCTGACGGAACATGGCCCGGTGCAGCGCCACGGGCGCCGCCAGGGAGATCGCGGCGCCCACGGCACACGACACCGTGATCAGGTAGATCACTCGCAACGTGCCGCCGAGCTCTTCGAAACCGTCATGGAAGGGCAGGGTCAGCAGGAACCCGGTCAGGATCTGCACGCCGGTCTGGACGACCCGGAGCTCCTGCAGGAGCGAATTCCAATTGCGATCCAGCCGTTGGGTTTCCGTCTCGTCGCGTTGGGCGTGATTCCACGCGGCGTCGTCGGCGCCGGGTCCGGTGCGGTGGGTGTCCGACGGCTGGTCATCTGCTCATCGTCGCACCGGTTGGTCTCGCCGAGCCGTGCGGCGGAGTCTCGACGCGGTTACTGCTAGGGCGTGTTTACGGCGTCGTCACCAGATGTCCGCCCACGACGGACGGTCGGGCACGTCGATCGTGCGCGGTCTGTCCCCGCCCATGACGTCGGTCCCTACCGGGGGGCGTCGGCTCCGAGATTCTCGTCCAGCTGACGATGGCCGAAGGGCATATTGCCCTTCCACGGAGCTGAGGTGGACGAATCTCCGCTACCCACCGAACGGTTGACCGAGCACCACCGGCGAACTGCGGAAAGCCCGATCTGGCCTGGCGCGCGCGGCGTGACCGGAGGACCATCGGTCACATGGCCACGTCGATGGATGAGTTCACGATGTCCCAGCTGGGATCACTGCGCTGGGCGGACATGCGGCGACGGGTGCGCGCGCTGGTCGACGGAGAAGTCGTCGTCGACTCGACGAGGGCCATCCAGGTCTGGGAGCCCTACCGGGTCGTCGGATGCTATGCGGTGCCCGTCTCCGATGTCGTTGCGCCGCTGAGCGATGCACAGACAGTCGACGCCGCCGACGACCACGGACCGATCCTGACACCGGTCGACCCCTTCGCAGTGCACACTACGCCCGGTACGACCTTCGACCTCGTGGCCGGCGGACGGACGCTGGCCGGCGCCGCGTTCCGTCCGGACGATGCCGATCTCGCCGGCCACGTCCTGCTGGACTGGTCGGGCTTCGACGAGTGGCGCGAAGAGGAACAGACGGCGGTCGGTCATCCGCACGATCCGTTCCAGCGCATCGACTGCCTCGACACCGGCAGACATGTGGTGGTGACGGTGGGAGGATCGGTCCTGGCGGACAGCCGACGCCCGACCCTGCTGCTCGAAACCCACCTGCCGCCCCGACACTATCTGCCGCGCGAGGACGTCCGTACGGATCTGCTCGTGCCGTCGGACACGGTCACGGTCTGCGCGTACAAGGGCGAGGCAACCTACTGGTCGGCGGTCGTCGGCGACGAGGTCATCCCTGATGTGGCATGGACCTACACCGATCCGCTCACCGACGCCGAGCCCGTCCGGGACCTCATCTGCTTCTACGACGAGCGGGTAGGCCTGAGCGTCGAGACCTGACGGGGTCCTCGAACTAGAGCGGCGTCAGCGCAGTGAATACCGGATCGGCAGGTGTTTGAGACCGCCGACGAACACTGTTGCGGCCAGTTCTGGCGTCCCGGCCAGTTCGATGGAGTCGAGCCGCGGGATCAGTTCGGCGAAGAAGCTCCGCATCTCCATCCGGGCCAGAGCGGCGCCGAGACAGAAGTGGACGCCGTAGCCGAACGACAGATGCTTGTTGGGGAACCGGCCGATGTCGAAGGTGAACGGGTCGTCGAAGACCTCCTCGTCCCGATTGCCCGACGTGTAGGCGAGATAGACGGATTCGCCCTTGGCGATGGGCACACCTCGCACCGAGGTGTCCTCGGCAGCGGTGCGCATGAACTCCTTGACCGGTGTGGTCCACCGGATCATCTCCTCGACCGCGGTCCCCACGAGTTCGGGCTCGCGCCGAAGTCGTTCGAGTTCACCGGGGTTCTCGATGAGCGCCCGCAGGCCGCCGGAGATGGCGTCCTTGGTGGTGTCGTGCCCGGCGCTGGCCACGATCACGTAGTACGACGCGGTGTCGACGTCGGACAGGGGCTCGCCGTCGATGAGGCCGTTGGCGATGGCGGACGCCAGGTCGTCTGTGGGGTGGGCGCGTCGTGATGCGGTGAGTTCGCTGAAGTACGCGAAGAAGTCGAGCAGCGTCGTCATCCGCTCCTCGAGCGTTGCGCCGCGCCGGTATTCGACGTCGTCGGCGCCGAACAGTTCCTGTGTGAGCTGGTGCATCCGCGGGAAGTCCTCCTCGGGGAGGCCCAACAGCGACAGGATCACATACAGCGGGAAGCCGACCGCGATCTCCTCGACGAAGTCGCACTCGGGTCCGATGTCGCGCATCTTGTCGACGTAGCGCTTCGCGAGCTCATCGACGCGGGTCTGTAGGTCGCGCAGGGCTTTCGGACGAAACCAGTCGGCGCCGATGGCGCGGACCTTGCGGTGGTGCGGGTCGTCCATGTGGATCAGGGTGCGCAGTCCGGCACCGGACTCCAGCTGAGCACGTGCCACATCGTCGGCGGCGGCGGTGGTCAACACCGGACGCGGTTCGCTCAGCCACAGGTTGTTGTCGCGCTCGATGTCCATGATGTCGGCGTGCTTGGTGATCGCGAAGAACGGCCGGTAGGGGCCGTGGTCGACACGCGGTACCGGATTGTGTGCCCGCAGGTGGGCCATCGCGGCGTGCAGTCGCGGCTCGTCGGCGTAGGCCTTGGCGTCGGCGAAGACGTTGGCGGCGTCGTCGGTCATGCTCGTGTCCACGCTGCTTGTCGGCACCGTTGTCCTTCCGTCGAGGGTCGATCGCTGTCGAGTGTCCGGTATCGGCGGGTTTCAGACCGGCGTATTGGGGAACCCGGTCGCCCATCCGAGATGAGGCAGGCACCGAATGGCCGGCATGAGCACCCCTTCCGAATCAGGCGAGGACGCGGCTGCGACGGCTCGATGCGACGGCGCGACGACGGCCGACGCCACCGGTGACTATCTGCCGATCGCCGACCACGGTGTCATCGGGGACCTGCGTACCGCGGCCGTCGTGGGAGTCGACGGGCGGATCGACTGGTTCTGCTGTCCGCGGTTCGACTCGCCGAGTGTGTTCGGTTCGTTGCTCGACGCCCGCCGCGGCGGTGCCTGGACCGTGGAACCCATCGACGGAGAGGTCACCACGCGGCAGTTCTACCTCCCCGACTCCAACGTGCTCGTCACCCGCTTCCTGAGCGAGGACGGCGTCGCCGAGGTCCAGGACCTCATGCCGATCGCGCGCCCGCACGATCCCGACCATCGCACGCGGATCATCCGTCGGGTCTCCTGCGTGCGCGGCTCCGTGGAGTTCCGCGTGACGGTTGCGCCGCGGTTCGATTACGGGCGCCAGGCGCACACCGTCGTCGTCGAGGACCAACGCCGACTCCGTTTCGAGACCGACGATCTGGTGCTGCATCTCGCGTCGACGGTCGATCTCGACACCGTCGACGACCGGGATGCACAGGCCCACTTCACCGTCGAGACCGGTCAGTGCGTGACGTTCGTCCTCGCCCCCGACGCCATCGGGTCGGAAGTGCTCGACCACGACAGTTCTCCCGCGGTCGTCGCCGCGACGGTCGCATTCTGGCAGGACTGGGTCTCGCGATCCTCCTACACGGGCCGGTGGCGGGAGATGGTGCACCGGTCGGCGCTCACGCTCAAACTGCTCACGCACGAACCGTCGGGGGCGGTGGTGTCCGCGGTGACCGCCGCGCTTCCCGAAGAGATCGGCGGCGAACGGAACTGGGATTACCGCTACGTGTGGATCCGCGATGCCGCCTTCACGCTCTACGCGCTACTGCGGCTGGGTTTCACCGACGAGGCGGGCGCGTTCATGGACTGGCTGACCTGCCGGTTCGACGACGGCGCCGATGAAGCGGGAGATCTGGGACCGCTGCGGTTGATGTACACCGTCGATGGGGATCCGCCGCCGAAGGAGACCGAACTCGACCACTGGGAGGGTTACCGGCAGACCTCGCCGGTGTTGGTCGGAAACGCCGCCGCCGACCAGCTCCAGCTGGACATCTACGGCGAGCTCATCGACTCGGTGTACCTGTACAACAAGTACGGACCGGGGATCTCCTACGGGTCCTGGACGCATCTGTGCACGGTGGCGGGATGGCTCGTCGACAACTGGGATCGTCCGGACCAGAGCATCTGGGAGGTGCGGAGCAAGCCGCAGGACTACGTCTACTCGCGAGTGATGTCGTGGGTGGCCCTCGAGCGGATGATCCGGATGAGTCGGCAGCGCGGTCTACCGGGCGACGTCGCCGGGTGGATGAAGGCCCGCGACGACATCTTCCTGCAGATCATGGAGCGGGGCTGGAACGACGACGTGGGGGCCTTCGTCCAGACGCTCGACTCCGATCGGCTCGACGCCGCGCTGTTGCTCATCCCCGCCGTGAAGTTGCTGTCGCCCACCGACGACCGATTCGTCCGCACCCTCGAGCGGATCGAGGAGGAACTCGTGAGCGACTCCCTGGTGTTCCGGTACGACACCGACGGTGGCCACGACGGCCTCGACGGAGCCGAGGGAACGTTCTCGCTGTGCTCGTTCTGGTACGTCGAGGCGCTCACCCGGGTCGGCCGCCTGGCCGACGCCCGTCTGGCGCTGGAGAAGATGTTCACCCACGCCAATCACCTCGGTCTGTACGCCGAGCAGGTCGGCCTGACCGGTGAACAGCTCGGCAACACGCCGCAGGCGTTCACTCACCTCGCCCTCATCAGCGCGGCCATCAACCTCGACCGGCGCCTTGGCGACTAGGCGCGAAGCGCCGCGCTCAGATCCAGCCGGACCCGCCGCACAGGTCGTCGGCGGCCGCGGGGCCGGTCGATCCAGCCGCATACGGTTGCGGCGCAGGCGGATTCGCCAGCACCGGTGCGGCCACCTCCCACACATGCGCGAGGCCGTCGGGTCGGGTGAACAGCGACCGATCGCCGCGCAGCACGTCGACGATGAGTCGGGCGTAGGGCGGGAGGCCGTCGGCCACCTGGTCGAGCTGTTCGGTCATGTGGGCGACGGAGAGGTCGGTGCCCGAACCCGGTTCCTTGACGGTGACAGCCAGATCGATGGCACCGTCGCCGGCCAGATCGAAGGTCAGCACGGTGCCGTCCTTCGGGTTATCGGTCAGCGGACCGTCGGCGGGGGAGCGGAACACGAGGCTGAGTCGCTGGGAGCTGTGGTCGAGCATCTTGCCGGTCCGCAGCAGGAACGGGACGCCGTGCCAGCGGTCGGTGTCGACCCACAGACGCACGGCCGCGAATGTCTCGGTGGTGGAGTCCGCGGGGATGCCCTCGGTGCCGCGGTACCCCTCGTACTGGCCGAAGACCACCTCGGCGGGGTCCAGCGGCCGGAACGCCGCGATGACCGACTCCCGCGCGTCGAGCAGGTCGTCGGCGCCGAGCGAGACCGGGGGTTCCATCGCGACTTCGGCCGCCACCTGGAACAGGTGGGTGACGATCATGTCCAGGAATGCGCCGGTGGCGTCGTAGAAGGCGGCGCGGTCGGCGATGTCGAGAATCTCCGGGACGTCGATCTGGACTTCTGCCACGTGTTCGCGGTTCCACACCCCCGAGAACAACCCGTTGGCAAAACGGAGGACGTGCAGGTTCTGGGTGCTCTCCTTCCCCAGGAAGTGGTCGATCCGGTAGATCTGCTTCTCGTCCAGGGATTCGTGGACTGCCTTGTCGAGAGTCCGGAAGCCGTCGGGGGACGTTCCGAACGGCTTCTCGTAGACGACTCGGGATCCCTTCGCAAGATCGTGCGCGGCAATGGCTTTCGTGTAGTCGACGAAGGTGGTCGGTGGGAGGGCCAGATAGTGGACCAGTTGAGCACCGTCGCCGACGGCGTCACGGGCCGCGTCGATCACCTCCGGCAGACGGCCGGGGTTGTCGACGGTGAACCCGCCGCCGGCGAAGCGGAGGGTCTCGGCGAACGCTTCCCATTCGTCCGATGACACCGACCCGTCCGGACCGAACTCCTCGATGGCGTCCTTCACGTGCTGCCGGAACTCGTCGTCGGTCCGGTCGCCGCGTCCGTTGCCGATCAGCTGCCATCCGTCGGGGAGCAGGTCTCGCCGGTGGAGTTCGTACAGCGACGGCAGGACCATCCGCTTGGCGAGGTCGCCCGTCGACCCGAAGAGGATGAAGATCACCGGCCCGGTGGAGTTGTCTGTGGTCACTCAATCCATATTGCGCGAACAGATGTGCAGAGTGCGGGATGTGTGCTGGATTCCGTTACCGATCGCGCACTGTGGACGTCAGCGGATCCCTGCGCCGCCGACCAAGTCTAGTCCTGCGGAGGTCCTGGCAGGGGGAGCGCAGATACCACGGCAGGGCGTAACGCGACGGGAACGACGTACCTGTCGCCCTCGAGCGTCAGCCAGCCTTCTTCGATGTACAACTCGAGCCGACGATGGATTGCCTCGACGAGGAACTCGCTGAGTCCGAGTTTGGGGACCCAGGCGTTGATCTCGGCGATACTCAGCGGTGAATCGCCGAGTCCGCTAATGACCACGCCGATCAAGGACGACGAGAAGTCGATGTCGGGGTTGTATTCCCGAGGAAAGCCGGACCGAACCCATGCGGTGAGACCCACCCGCAGCACGTCGATCCGGGGCTCCTCCCGCCACAGATGGGCGGCGCGCCCGGGACGTGCGCTCGAGGTATTGGCTTCGACGATATCGAGGGCCTGGGCAAAGCCCCACAGGTGATGTAACGACGCGACGTCGCTCATGCTCTTGACGTGAGCGGGGAAGTCGATGTCGAGTCGGCGGGCGAGGTCGCGGGCCTCGGCCGGTTTGAGCCACCGACTCTGCGTGGTGGGGCGGTGCGGACCCAGCCAGTCCAACAGCTCGGTGACCCGCCGGACGGGCTGTGTGTCCAGGAGGGCAGCGCGTTCGGTGGCCTCGTCGACTTCCTCGATTGTCGTGGTCCGTAACTCGAGCCCGGAGGCAAGGGCAAACTGCTCGGCGGCATAGGCCGATACGGATTCGGTGCTGAGCCACATGCCGGTCTCGACCAGGTAGCGGCGCAGCGTCTCGATCGCGATGGCGAGCGGTTTGGCGTCCTGCTGCTGGTTCGACTCGATGTGGTTGAGCATCGACACCATGGTGTCGACGTCGTCGGTAGTCCAGGAGAGCGGATCGAAACCGGGGTTCGTCTGCCCGACGGCGTCGAGCACGATGAACGCGTACGCCCCGATGTGGGTGACAGCTTCCTCGTCGCCGGGGAAGACCTCATCGCGGAGCCACGACTTGAATGCTTCGGGAGCAACGTGTCGCCTTGCTGTGCCGAAAAGCGGTACCACGTTGGAGTGGTTGCCACTGCCGGAGTCGTGTTTGCGCTTACGTTGGGCGCGGCGCTTCTTCTTGTCGCGTGAAAGCTGTGACATCAGGCTCAAGAATAGGCGCCCGACTTGTGCGTCGTTCAATACTGCGGATCGGTTTGTCGCGTTCCGGAGAGTCTGTGGCGTCGGGTCCCGAGCCTGGACGGCTGTGAGGGCGGCGAATCGCCAGCCCGACATCCTGGAGCAAGTGGTCTATGTCACAGAAACTTCAGGCTTGAGCGGAATGCACTCAACTCTGTTGGCGTTGTAGACCGCGTATGGCTCATACTTGAGCCTGTTGGACTTAAGAGAAAGGTGCACGCGAGTGGACAGCTTCACCCCCACCACCAAGACGCAGCAAGCATTGAGTTCTGCTGTGCAGGCGGCGGCCAGTGCTGGCAACCCCGACGTGCGACCGGCCCACATCCTCGTGGCACTGCTCGATCAGTCCGACGGCATCGCGTCGCCGCTGCTCAAAGCGGTGGGCGTGGACCCGTCGAGCGTTCGTGCGCAGGCCCAGGCTCTGGTCGATCGCATGCCAACGGTGTCCGGCGCCAGCTCGACGCCTCAACTATCCCGCGAATCGATCGCGGCCGTCACCGCAGCTCAGCAGCTGGCCGGTGAACTCGACGACGAGTATGTCTCGACCGAGCACGTCGTCGTCGGCCTGGCGACCGGTGACTCCGACGTCGCCAAACTGCTGCACAACCTCGGTGCGACACCGCAGGCTCTGCGCGAGGCGTTCGTCGCCGTGCGCGGCAGCGCACGGGTCACCTCCGAGGATCCCGAATCGACC
This sequence comes from Gordonia sp. SCSIO 19800, assembly GCF_018132775.1. Lineage (NCBI taxonomy): Bacteria > Bacillati > Actinomycetota > Actinomycetes > Mycobacteriales > Gordoniaceae > Gordonia > Gordonia sp. SCSIO 19800. Next base: position 52,569 of record NZ_JAGRQM010000012.1, read on the forward strand.
TACCAGGCTCTCGAGAAGTACTCGACCGACCTGACCGCGGCCGCCCGCGAGGGCAAGCTCGACCCGGTCATCGGCCGCGACACCGAGATCCGGCGCGTCGTGCAGGTGCTCAGCCGGCGGACCAAGAACAACCCGGTCCTCATCGGTGAGCCCGGCGTCGGCAAGACCGCCATCGTCGAAGGTCTCGCGCAACGCATCGTCGCCGGCGACGTGCCGGAGTCGTTGCGCAACAAGACCGTCATCTCCCTCGACATGGGTTCGATGGTCGCCGGCGCGAAGTACCGTGGCGAGTTCGAGGAGCGGCTCAAGGCCGTGCTCGACGAGATCAAGGGTTCGGCCGGACAGGTCATCACCTTCATCGACGAGCTGCACACGATCGTCGGAGCCGGTGCGACAGGCGATTCCGCGATGGACGCCGGCAACATGATCAAGCCGATGCTCGCCCGTGGTGAGCTGCGGCTGGTCGGTGCCACCACCCTCGAGGAGTACCGCAAGTACATCGAGAAGGACGCCGCACTAGAGCGTCGCTTCCAGCAGGTGTACGTCGGCGAGCCGTCGGTCGAAGACGCCATCGGCATCCTCCGCGGCCTGAAGGACCGGTACGAGGTGCACCACGGCGTGCGCATCACCGACTCCGCATTGGTCGCTGCCGCATCGCTTTCCGATCGCTACATCACCTCGCGGTTCCTGCCCGACAAGGCCATCGACCTCGTCGACGAGGCCGCGTCGCGGTTGCGGATGGAGATCGACTCGCGCCCCGTCGAGATCGACGAGGTCGAGCGGATCGTCCGCCGTCTCGAAGTCGAGGAGGTCGCCTTGCAGAAGGAGACCGACGCGGCGTCGAAGGAGCGGCTCGAGAAGCTCCGCGCCGAACTGGCCGACCAGAAGGAGAAGCTCAACGAGCTCTCCGCCCGGTGGCAGTCGGAGAAGACCGCGATCGACGCGGTCCGAGACCTCAAAGAGGAGCTGGAAAGGCTTCGCGGCGAGGCTGATCGCGCGGAGCGCGACGGTGATCTCGGACGCGCCGCCGAGCTGCGGTACGGTCGCGTCCCCGGACTGGAGAAGGAGCTCGAGGCCGCGATCGAGAAGACCGGCACGGATCCTTCTCAGGACGTGATGCTGCAGGAGGAGGTCGGACCCGACGACGTGGCCCAGGTCGTGTCGGCGTGGACCGGAATCCCGGCCGGACGCATGCTCGAAGGCGAGACCGCCAAGCTGCTGCGCATGGAAGAGGAACTGGGACACCGGGTCATCGGTCAGAAGGATGCGGTGCAGGCGGTGTCCGACGCGGTGCGTCGTGCCCGCGCCGGTGTCGCGGACCCGAACCGGCCGCTCGGCTCGTTCATGTTCCTCGGCCCCACCGGTGTCGGTAAGACCGAGCTGGCCAAGGCGCTCGCCGAGTTCCTGTTCGACGACGAGCGGGCAATGGTCCGCATCGACATGAGCGAGTACGGCGAGAAGCACAGCGTGGCACGGCTCGTCGGTGCTCCGCCCGGCTACGTCGGGTACGAGGCCGGCGGTCAGCTGACCGAGGCGGTGCGGCGTCGTCCGTACACGGTGGTCCTGTTCGACGAGATCGAGAAGGCCCACCCGGACGTGTTCGACGTGCTGCTGCAGGTGCTGGACGAAGGTCGCCTGACCGACGGCCAGGGCCGGACGGTGGACTTCCGCAACACCATCCTGATCCTCACCTCGAACCTCGGTGCGGGTGGCGACAAGGATCACGTCATGATGGCGGTGCGGTCGGCGTTCAAGCCGGAGTTCATCAACCGTCTCGACGACGTGGTGATCTTCGACGCCCTGAGCCCGGAGGAACTGGTGTCGATCGTCGACATCCAGCTCGGCCAGCTCAAGAAGCGCCTCGCACAGCGTCGCCTCGACCTCGAGGTGTCGCTCAAGGCCAAGGAATGGCTGGGCGCTCGCGGATTCGACCCGCTGTACGGTGCCCGCCCGCTGCGCCGCCTGGTGCAGCAAGCCATCGGTGACCAGCTCGCCAAGCAGCTGCTCGCCGGGGACATCCGGGACGGCGACGTGGTGCCGGTCAATGTCAGTGCCGACGGAGAATCGTTGGTACTCGGCTGAGTTCGTGAATGACAAGTGAATGACAAGGGACCCATCCTTCGGGATGGGTCCCTTTGTCTGCGCCGGCTACGGATGTGGGAAGCGGTCGAGGTTGTCCTCTACCCACAGGCGCAGTGCGTCCAGCGGCCCGGCGGCGTCCACCCCGAGTTCCGTCAGTTGGTATTCGACGTGCAGCGGGACCGCCGGATAGACGGTACGGGTCAGCATCCCGGCTGTCTCCAACCGACGCAGAGTCGCCGTGAGGACTTTGGGGCTGATCCCGTCCAGCCGCACGCGGAGCTCTCCGAACCGCATCGGTCGATCGCGTAGGGCGCCGATGACCAGGGCGCTCCACTTGTCGGCGAGGAGGTCGAGCATCCCTCGGCAGGGACACGACGCAGAGTAGGCGTCTCCGCGATGGGACGGCAGTGACATGGCGCTGACCTCGGTGCTTTCTACTGGATACTAGGAGCCCTTGCGGGTAACTGGGGCCGCAGGGATACCTTAGCGCCATGACGAGAAACATGACAGCACTGGTCGCGGTCGCCGCGAACTCCGTCGAGGACCCGAGCGCCTTCGCCGAGGCGACAATGCCGGTGCCGGCGCCCCGTCCGCACGATCTCCTCGTCGAGGTCCGCGCGGTCTCGGTCAACCCGGTGGACACCAAAGTGCGTGCAGGCCTGCGTGACTCCGATCCGCCGCGTGTTCTGGGATTCGACGCGGCGGGGATTGTCGTCGGGATCGGCGACGAGGTGTCGAGGTTTGCCGTCGGGGACGAGGTCTACTACGCCGGTTCGATCGATCGGCCGGGAACGAATGCCGAATTCCATCTTGTCGATGAGCGGATCGTCGGGCGCAAACCGTCGTCCCTCGACTTCGGCGCGGCTGCCGCACTGCCGTTGACCACGATCACTGCCTGGGAGTCGTTGTTCGAGAAGCTGCGGGTCGATTCCGCGGACTCGGGAACGATCGTTGTGGTGGCGGGTGCCGGGGGCGTCGGCTCGATGGTCATTCAGTTGGCCCGGACCCTGACTGATCTCACCGTGATCGCAACCGCGTCACGGCCTGAGTCGCAGGAATGGGCGCGAGGACTCGGTGCCCACCACGTCGTCGACCCGAGACGCCTGCGCGAGGACGTGCGGGCATACGCTCCGCGCGGTGTGGACTACATCTTCTCGCCCCACTCGTACGGAAATGTCGAGTCCTATGCCGACATCATGGGTGTACACGGTCAGGTCGTCGCCATCGACGAGCCGGAAGGCCTCGATACCCTCCCGCTGAAGCAGAAAAGCCAGAGTTGGCATTGGGAGTTGATGTTCTCCAAGCCGTTGTTCGCACCGGAAGACGACTCGCAACACCAGATCCTCGGCCGGGTCGCCGAACTCGTCGACGCCGGCAAGATCCGCAGCACTGTCAACCGTGAACTGGCTGGTTTCACGATCGAGAATCTTCGTACAGCGCACCAGGTCTCCGAATCCGGAGGGGCGATCGGCAAGGTGGTCCTCACGCGCTGACCACCGCGGATGAGCCGGCGAACTTCACGAGGTGGCGAGTAACTCCATGAGGTGTGCTTCGACGAGGGAGGGCCGGGGCGTGCGTGGTCCGGGTCGGGGTGGTCGGACGTCGATGACGTGGCTGGTTTTCAGCCATGAACGGCGCGCGTCATGTGGGCGTGGCTCGTCGCCGGACGTGGTGCGTCCGTGGATCTCTCGCCGCACCTGTGCCAGGTGGGCCTGCAACCGCTTGGGTATGTCGGGTCGGCGGTTGATGTATTCGGGGTTGGGCGGGGCGCCGGGTTCGGCGTTCAATCGCCAGGCGCAGCGGCCTTCGTCTGGCCCGGACCGGACGATCCGGGTGGTGTATTGGCCGGGTTGGTCGCCGACCATGCGGTTGTGGCGGGGACAGGCGGGTGCGAGGTCATCGATGTCGGTGAGTCCGCCCTTGGCCCAATCTTTGTGGGCGTGATGAAGCTCGACCTGGGTGGCGGGCTGATCGCAGCCGGGAGCCGAACACACTTCCCCATCGGGGCGGGCGAAGGAGACGAGGCGTTGTTCGCGGGTGGCCAAGCGTTTACCCCGCCCGAAGTGCAGCGGCACAGCGGTGGCGTCTTTGAAGATCGCCAACCACGGCTGGACGTCACCGGCCATCGCGATCAGGTCCCGGACGGGCAGCAGGGTACCGGTGGCGGTGGTCGCGAGTCCGGCTTCGCGGACGAGGTCCCCGAGGTCGGCTTTGACGATCAGTTGCACGGGCAGGCCTCGGTGCGAGGTTCCCAGTGTGCCGTCGGCGAAGCCTGCGGCCAGGGCGGCGTCGAGCGCGTCGTGATTCGTTTGGGCGAGGGTGCGACCGTCGCGGTCGGCGGCGGCGGTCAGGGCGTCGGGGTCGGCGGTGCCGGCCGGCCCGGACGGTGAGGCGGGGTCGTCGGGGTTGTTGAGTCCGGGTTTGCCCCAGACCGCGAACATCATCGACAACCGGGCGTGGAGTTCGGGAGTCAGCGTGCCCGAGATCTTTGCGGTCCCGTCAGCTCGTTGCCGACCGATCCACAGGCCGCGGCGCCTCTTGCGTTCCGAATCGTCGGCCAGTGTGCCGTCGGGGTCGAGGTGGGCAAGCAGCCGCGAGCCGAGTTGGGTGATGTCGGCGGGGGTGTGGGCTTCGGCGATCTCGGCCATCTGCCGTTCGGCGGCGACCTTGATGTCGTGGTCGATGGTGCCCGGGATGCGGTCGAGGACGTCGAGGGTGGCCTGCACGTGCGCGGTGCCGACCGCGCCTTGTGCGAAAGCTTCGGCGAGGCAGGGGTATTCGGGTGGGAGGACCTCGCCGCCGAGGCTGGTCCGGTGGGCGGTGGCGTCCATCTGCTTACGGCGGCGCATCGGGTTCGAGACTCGTAGCCGGTGTGTCATGTACTGCATGAGGGTGCGGCAGCCGGCTTTTCGGGGCAGGTCGCGAGCCTCGACCTGATCGATCTGCCGGTCACCGGCAACGGTCAGACGTGCGATGGCGCGTTCGGTCTCCGCGGCCACTTCAGCGAGTTCGGCATCGGTACACGGCGACAGGTCTACGGTCTGCAACTTGTCGATGGTGCGGTGGAGATCAGCCACCAACTCAACGGCACGCGGTTGCGGCGCTGTCGAATCGCCACCGACGTGTGTGGTGTCGGACATGACGGTCACCTCCCCCGAGAACCGTTGCTGCGAATGTAGGTTCGAGTGTACACCAATCCAGACGTGTGGCAAGGCCAAACATACTGCTGTGCAATGCTATTCGTTGATGTCGACTTGTCGGTGTCGTGTGGTAGGGGCCTCGGACGGAAGCTCTTCCCGCGATGCACGCGGCGACCTGTCCGACAGGACCACCGCCCGCGGCTCAGCGCACGACCTCGCGGTGCCCGGCGTCGAGCCGGCGGGTCCAACCACGGGCATCCAGGTACTCCAGTAGCGGAATCACCACGCGCCGAGTGGTTTCGAGCGCCTGACGAGCGGCGCTGGTGGTGAACGGCTGATCGAGCGAGGCGAGGGTGCGCATCGCCAGGGCGGGGGCGGTCGGCAACAGCACGACGCCGTCGCGCAAACGGAGAATTCGGCCCGTGCGCTCGGCGGCGGCGAGTTCTCGGGCGCCCAGGCCGAGTGCGGCGAGGTCATCGGCCTCGGGTGCACGGAACGGATGGTCGGCGAGCCGGCGCTCCAGTGCGCTGACCGCGTCGTCGGCATCGCCCAGGGAGGGCTTGTGATCCGGGACCGCCAGGTGTCCGTCGGACGACGACAGCTCGGCTTCCGAGATGACGGTCGCCAGCAGCGTCGTGTCCGGAAGCCCGAGCAGGGCAGGTGCGCCGGACGCGGACAGCCCCGCCGACAACGGATCTCGGTCATGTAGATCGACAACGGCGGCGCGGAGTCGCTCGGCCCAGGCGGTGAGGGAGGTTTCGGCGACCCACCACTCGCCGATCACTCGTACGCCGTGGGGTGTGGGCTCGGCGTCGTCGACCAGACCGAGTCGCGTCAGATCGGTGACGCGCATCGCGCCACGCCGATGCACTTCTTCGGCGGCCCCGGCGTCGTCGGACATGGCCGCCAGCGAGGCCGCGCGTCGCGTCGCGTCGCCCCGTCGGGTCAGCGCCGGGGGATCGGGGTGCAGCACGACGCCGCCGCCGACGATACGCTGGCCGGGATCGCGCAGGACCAGCCGATCGCCCCGCGACATCGGCACGGCGCGCGCGAGGGTCACACGCGCGTGGTCGCCGTCGAAGGGGCGCAACCGGACCGGTAGCGCCGCTGTGCCGATGTGCGCGACGAGGTGTTCCGGTGCCTCCTCGAAGGACATTCCGCTCACGCGCCGGACATCAGCGACAGCAGAGGTGTGCCAGGCTCCGGGCGTCACGAGTGCGTCGCCACGAGAGACGTCGTCGACGCCGACGCCGCGCAGATTGATCGCGACTCGGCTGACCGGGGCCGCGGTGGTGAGAGTTGCACCCTCGCTCTGCAATCCACGGACATCGAGTCGTCGGCGGTCGTCAACGGTGAGCAGGTCCAGGGTGTCGCCGACCGCGATCGTCCCGGCGGCCAGGGTGCCGGTGACGACGGTGCCGGCGCCGGTGCGGGTGAAGACCCGGTCGATCCAGAACCGGACACGCCCCGAGGTCGACGGCGGTGATGTCCCGGCCAAGACGGCGTCGAGCCGTGTGCGCAGTTCGTCGATTCCGACGCGATCGGGCGCCGACACCACGACCGCCGGCGCATCGGAAAGGCCGGTGCGGCTGAGGCGATCACGCGACAGATCGATCACTTCACGAACGCGGTCGGGCGAGGCCCGGTCGGCTCGGGTGATGACCAGCAGCCCGTACTCGATGCCGAGGGCGGCGACGGCATCACGGTGGTCGTCGGACTGGGCGCTCCATCCTTCGTCCGCGGCGACGACGAACAGGACGACGGGCGCCGGGCCCAGGCCGGCCAGCATGTTCGGGATGAACCGCTCGTGGCCGGGGACGTCGACGAAGGCCACGTCGGCACCGGAAGGCAGTGTGGTCCAGGCGAAACCGAGGTCGATAGTCAGCCCTCGGCGTCGTTCCTCCTCCCATCGGTCCGGCTCGATCCCGGTCAGAGCACGCACCAGTGTGGACTTCCCGTGGTCCACGTGTCCGGCGGTGGCCACCACGTACTTCACGAGCGCGACTTCACGACGCGCCCAGAGCCTGTCGGATCGCGGCGAGTACCCGCACGTCGTCGGCTTCGGGAACGCAGCGCAGGTCCACCAGACACGCGTCGTCGTGAACGCGGGGTAGGACTACCGGATCGCCGACGCGTAGGCGGGCGGCCGTTGCGACCGGAAGCCGCACCGCCCACCCCGGCAGCGGCACGCCGGGTGCGCCACCGCCACCCACCCGTCCGTCATGGGCGACGATCGGGAATCCGACTGCCGTACCGAGGCGCTCGGTGCGCACGCGAAGTCTGTCGGGATCGGCGTGAAGGTACTCCCAGACGGGGGGTCGTGGCCCGCCGACGGTCGCCTCCATCGCAGCCAGTGCCAGCTTGTCCGCGCGAACTGCCCGTGCCAGTGGGTGTTTCGCGAGGCGCTGAACGAGCGCCGCATCGCCGAGGAGGAGTCCGGCCTGCGGTCCGCCCAGAATTTTGTCGCCGCTGGCGATGACGAGGTCGGCGCCGGATTCGAGTGTCGTGGTGGCGTCGGGTTCGTCGGGCAGCAGCGGGTCTGGCTGCAGGAGTCCGCTGCCGATGTCGGCGACGACGGGCACGCCGTGCGCCCGGCCGAGGCCGCGTAGCTCGGAGAGCGAGGTCTCGCTGGTGAAACCCTCGACCCGGAAGTTGCTCGGATGCACCTTGAGGATCGCTCCGACGTCGTCGTCGGTGAGGGCGTCGGCGTAGTCGCGCGCGTGGGTGCGGTTGGTGGTGCCGACCTCGTGTAACCGGGCGCCTGTCGACGCGATCAGTTCGGTGAGCCGGAAACCTGCGCCGATCTCGATCATCTCGCCACGACTGATGACGACTGCACGCCCGGCCGCCAGCGCGGTCGTCGCCAGTACCAGTGCGGCCGCACCGTTGTTGACCATCAGCGCGTCTTCCGCTGCGGGACAGGCTCGTAGGAGAGCGCTGCGGGTGGCCGCCCCGCGCTTCGACCGGGTGCCGGACTCGAGATCGAGTTCCACATCGACGTAACCCGACGCCGCGCCGACGGCGTCGAGCGCCGCGGGTGACAGCGGTGCCCGCCCGAGGTTCGTGTGCACGACGACCCCCGTGGCGTTGAGTACGGGGCGGACCGACGACGCATACGACGCGCTCACCGACTCGACGACGAGCCGTTCGACGTCATCCGGTGGCCACTCACCGCGGCGGGCCGCGTCCTGGGCCTGGCGAATGATGTCGCGGATCACGGTGTCACCCAGTCGTTCTCGCGCCTCGGACACCGCGGGCAGGGTCAACAGTGCGTCGGTCCGCGGGATCCGGCGGCGCGGATCGGTGACGGGGGGCTTCGACACGGCTCCTCGCTTCGCTCGTCACCGGCTCAGCCGGCGGGGGTGGGCTCTCGCTTCGCTCGTCACCGGCTCAGCCGGCGGTAGGTGGCTCTCGCTTCGCTCGTCACCGGCTCAGCCGGCGGGGTCACGGTCGACCCTCTGGCGGAGGCGGACGGGAATCGAACCCGCCAGGCCGAGATACTCGACCTCCTCGGTTTTGAAGACCGGGGAGCCCACCAGGACCCATACGCCTCCATGCGGTCCCAACCTATCCGACGTGCGGCCGGGTCAGTCCTGCCGGTGTGGCCAGTTGCCCTCGGTGATGAGTTCCTCGAAGTGGCGGATCAACTTCGGGTTGAGATCGTCGTCGACGGCGCGCTCAAAATCGCCGTCCCACTTCGCGAACCACTCCTCGTCGCGCTTCATCAGGAAGATCGGCCAGCCGTGGGTGATGTCGAGTTCGTCGGCGTAGAGGTCGGTCGACCCGTCCTCTCGCATGTACCAGTAGTCGTGACCGGATTCCCAGAACGCCTGCAGCTCGCCGGCCGTGACGTAGTACTCGCCGTCTGCTTGCCTCATGTGCCCGATGGTAGCGATCGCCGGAGGGCCGTATCACTGATTGCCGGAGGGCTACCCTCGACACGGTGACCGTGCGAAGCGAGACACCCATCCGACTGACCGGCTACGCCCACGGCGGTGGATGCGCGTGCAAGATCCCGCCGGGTGAGCTCGAGCAGGCGGTCGCGGGACTCACCGGCCAGGTCGGTGACGACATCATCGTCGGGCTCGACGACGGGGACGACGCCGCGGCGGTGCGCATCCGCGACGACCTCGCGGTGCTGTCCACCGCCGACTTCTTCACCCCGGTCGTCGACGATCCGTACGACTGGGGCCGCATCGCCGCGGCCAACGCGCTGTCGGACATCTACGCCATGGGCGGCACCCCCGTCGTCGCGATCAACCTGGTCGGGTGGCCGCGGGAGGTGCTGCCGATGGAGCTGATGACCGAGGTGCTGCGCGGCGGTCTCGACGTCGGGGCGCAGGCCGCCTGTCCGGTGATCGGCGGGCACACCATCGACGATCCGGAACCCAAGTACGGCATGGCGGTGACCGGAGTGGCCGAACCCGGCCGGTTGTTGCGCAACGACGCGGCCGAGCCGGGGTTGCCCATCACCCTGACCAAGCCGATCGGCGTCGGACTGCTGAACAACCGGCACAAGCAGACGGGCGAGGTGTTCGAGGAGGCGATCGCCCTGATGACGACGCTCAATCGCGATGCGTCGATCGCTGCGGTCGCGGCCGGCGTCCGTGCGGCGACCGACGTGACCGGCTTCGGTCTACTCGGGCATCTGCACAAACTGTGCCGCGCGTCGGGCGTCGGCGCGGTAGTCGACCGCGCTTCGGTGCCAGCCGTGAGCGGCGCGGACGAGGCGCTGCGCGACGGGTTCGTGTCGGGGGGTACCCGCCGCAACCTCGACTGGGTGCAGCCGCACCTCACGGTCGATTCCGGTGTCTCCGACGACGACCTGCTGTTCCTCGCGGACGCACAGACCTCGGGCGGGCTGCTCGTGGTCGGCGAGGTCCCGGGCTACCCGGTGATCGGCGAGACGGTGGCGGGGACGGGTATCCGGGTTCGCTGACTCGGTCGCCAGGACCCTTCGTGACGCGCCCTCCGCAAGCTCCGGGCGCTCCTCAGGGAGCGGGGGGGGTGGGCCTTTGCCCTCCGCAAGCTCCGGGCGCTCCTCAGGGAGCGGGGGCCTGGCGGCCGTTGTGGACCACGAAAGAACACTCGTGAACGTCCGAAAAACATGCTCCCTGAGGTGCGAGCGAAGCGAGCCACGAAGGGTCACGCAACGTGTCTCACCAGGCCCTTCGTGGCTCGTCGACCTCGACGCGCTCCTTCGTCGCTTGCTCGGCCCGGCGGCTTGCGCCCCTCGCACCTCAGGGAGCAATGGGGGGCGCGGGCGGCCCGGTGGTGATCGAGTCGTCGGTGATTCCGGCGGCACGACGGGCCGCGAGGCGGCGCTTCTGTGGCTCGATCGTGTAGCGGGGGTTCTTGGCCGACTCGATGCCGGCGTCGAAGACGCCGAATCGCGTGCAGGCCGACGCGGCGAGCAGTGCGAGTCCCGAGACGACCGCCAGGGCGCGGGAGCGACCGCCGAGCAACGCGCCCACTCCGCCGGCGACGGCGAGTCGCTCGCTCCAGCGCAGCAGGGTGCCGGCCTTGCCGTGGTGGAGCGGTTCCGCGGCGACCGGGTCCATCCGTCGCTCCGTGAGTCGCATCGCCGCGAGGTCGCCGACCACGCCCAGCGCCGCGAGCGTCCGTGCCGGCCCGGCCTGACCGACCGGCGTGGTGACCAGCGCCAGCCCGCTCGACGCCAGACTCGCGGAACTGACGAACACGAACGGCAGGTCCCGGTGCATGGCGTTCCAGGTCGGCACGGCGGTATCGGAGAGCAGGACCGCGGTGTACACCGCGAGCGGCGGACCCGCCAGCCCGGCGGCCAGCCCGGCGGGGGCCTCGACGGCGCGCAACACCGCACGAAGCGGCCCGAGCGGCAGCCGCGCACCGGTCATCCGGTCGACCTCGGCGACCGCCGCGACACCGAGTGCCCCGCTGAACGCCGACAGGATCCAGGAACCGACGCTCATCGGCGACGTCACCTTGAACGTGCGCAACATGTTGTAGAACCGGTCCGGCCGTCCGAGGTCGGCGACGAGCGCGATCCCGCCCAGACCCACGGCACCCAGACCGCCGAGACGGGCGTTGCGGCGCAACGCGTCCCGCCCGGTGAGCTGGGCCCCGGCGGCCAGGACGCCGGAGCCGCCGGCGACACCGCCGAGAAACAGGTAGGCGGCCACCTTCTCGTCCCAGGGTGGTGGCTTGACGACGGGATGCCCGTAATACGAGGTGAATTCGGCATCGGGCACCATCGACATCTCGCGGTTGCCGTCGCCCTGACCGAAACCTATACCCGGCCTTCGTTTTCCGCCACGGCCGAAACCCCGGCCGCGCCGCCGGGCCGGCTCCGGCGGACGGAAGGAGTCGAACTCCGACGAGGTCATCGGCCGCCCCGCAGGAACGAGAGTGCGGCGGCGGCCAGCATTCCGGCCGCCGCGATCCCGGCTCGCTTGTACATGGCCGGCAGGTCCGCGGTGCACACCCGCGGGTCCGGCGGCAGCCCGTAGACCTCGGGCTCGTCGAGCAGCAGGAACACCGATCCGGTGCCGCCGACACCGTCGTTCGGGTTGGCGCCGTAGAGCCGCGCCTCGGTCATGCCCTGCTCGTGCAGCGCGCGGACGCGGGCGTGCGCGTCGTCGACGAGGTCGTCGTGGTCGCCGAACTTGATCGACGTGGTCGGGCAGGTCTTCGCGCAAGCCGGTGTCTCGTCGTCGAGCAACCGGTCGTAGCAGAGCGTGCACTTCTGCGCGACACCGCGTTTGGGCACTTCGGGCTGCTCGCCCTTGCGTTCGCCGGAGCGGGTCGTCGGCGCGGCGGTGCCATCGGCCCGGCGCTCGACGACGCCGAACGGGCACCCGGCCACGCACGTCCCGCAGCCGTTGCAGACGTCGTCCTGGATCACGACGGTGCCGAACTCGGTGCGGAACAGCGCGCCGGTCGGACAGACGTCGAGGCACCCGGCGTGCGTGCAGTGCTTGCAGACGTCGGACGACATCAGCCAGCGGAACTCGGGGGTGTCGGGGACTTCGACTCGGCTCGTCGCTTCGCTCCTCGCCGGCTCAGCCGGCAGGGGAGAGGGCCTGGTCGGCAGAGACGAACGATCTTCAGGCGAGGAGCCGGGCATCGCGGGCATGCCCAGTCCGACGAGCGCACGCCCGGACTCGCGGGCCTCGGCGATGCGGTCGGAATTCTGCTCGATGAAGGCGACGTGGCGCCAGGTGCTCGCGCCGAGGGCGACGGTGTTGTCGTACGACATCCCGGTGAGGGCGAGGTCGCCGTCGCGCGGGTTGCCGTTCCATTCCTTGCACGCCACCTCGCAGGCCTTGCAGCCGATGCAGATCGAGGTGTCGGTGAAGAACCCCTTGCGCTTCTCGTGGGTGCTCCAGTGCGCGTCGGCGCTGGGATCGGATGGCCCGGACAGCTGTCCCATCTACTCCTCCGCCTTCCCGGTGATGTGCTGGTTGTCGGTCTCGACGGTGACCCCGGCCCGCTCCTGGTAGGCGCGCACCAGGTCGAGCAGTGCCCGGCCTTGCGGCCGGCGCCCGGCGATGACGTCGCACGAGCCCACCTTGGACTCCTGGATCTGCACGTTCGGATCCAGTGTGACCCCGATCAGATCGTTGGCGGCGTCGCCGCTGACCACGGCGTCGGAACCCACGCCCCAGTGATAGGGGAGACCCACCTGATGCACCTGCCGGCCGTTGATGGTCAGCGGCATCATGCGGTCGGTCACCAGCACCCGCGCCTCGATCGCGGCGCGCGGCGACACGATCGTCGCCCAGCCCTCGTTGGTGAGGCCCCGCTCTTCGGCGAGTTCGGGTGAGATCTCGCAGAACATCTCCGGCTGCAGTTCCGACAGGTACGGCGTCCATCGGCTCATGCCACCCGCGGTGTGGTGCTCGGTGAGTCGGTACGTCGTGAACACGAACGGGTACACCTCGGAACCGGGGCTCTCGCCGCTGGGTGCGTCGAGATTGTCCGTGCGGGGGAACAGGACTCGCGATGGCGACTGCTGTTGGGGGTACAGCGCGTTGACCACCGGGGATTCCTGCGGTTCGTAGTGCGTCGGCAACGGGCCGTCGACCAGCCCGCGCGGGGCGTAGAGCCAGCCCTTCCCGTCGGCCTGCATGACGAACGGGTCGTCGCCGCAGAGGGCTTCGACGCCGCCGACCGACGGGTCGGGGCGGGCATCGGGAGCCAGGTCGACCGGGAAGTCGGGCACGTCGGGACCGACCCACCGCCCGGCGTCGGCGTCCCATTCCATGTACCGCTTGCGCTCGCTCCACGGCCGGCCGTCGGGGTCGGCCGACGCGCGGTTGTAGAGGATTCGACGATCCGCCGGCCACACCCAGCCCCACTCGTGCTGGGTGACCCCGCCGCCGCCCTGTGGGACCCGGCGTGCGGCCAGGTTCGACGGCCCGTCGGTGTCCGCGCCGGTGTAGACCCCGGTGTAGATCCAGCATCCGCCCGCAGTCGAGCCGTCGCGTCTCATCTGGGTGTAGGACGTGAGGTTCGTGCCGGCGTCTTCGCCGGTCACGTGGTAGCCGTTGATCTCCGACAGCACCGCTTCGGGGTCGGGGTTGCCGTGTTCGTCGAGGGGATAGTCCCAGGTGACGTCGAGCAGTGGGCGGTCACGTTCGTCGGTCGATCCGGCGAGGCGTTCGCGGATGCGCCTCCCGAGTTCGTAGAAGAAGTCCATCTCGCTCTGGCACTGACCCGGTGGCTCGACCGCCTGGTGGCGCCACTGCACCATGCGCTGGGTCTGCGTGAACGAGCCGGCCTTCTCCACATGCGTGGCCGCGGGGAGGAAGAACACCTCGGTGGCGATGTCCTCGGTGCGCAGCTCGCCGGACTCGATCTCCGGGCCCTCCTTCCACCAGGTGGCCGTCTCGATCATGTTGAGGTCGCGGACGACGAGCCATTTGAGGTGCGACATCGCCATCCGCGCCTGGCGCCCGTTGGCCGATCCGACCGCCGGATTCTGGCCGAGGACGAAGTAACCGTCGACCTTGTCGGCGAGCATGTCGACCGTCGTCTGGAAGGTCCCGGCGGGCCCGGTGAGCCGGGGCAGGTAGTCGTAACACCAGTCGTTCTCGGCGGTCGCGGCGTCGCCGAACCACGCCTTGAGAAGACTCACCATGTAGTCCTCGGCGTTGGCCCAGAAACCCTTCTCGGCCTTCGACGTCATCGCGTCGACGTAGTCGGCGAAGGTGTCGTGCTTGCCCGCCGAGGGCATCGGCAGGTAGCCGGGCAGCAGGTTGAACAGCGTCGGGATGTCGGTGGACCCCTGGATGCTCGCGTGTCCGCGGAGGGCCATGATGCCGCCGCCGGGGCGCCCGACGTTGCCGAGCAGGAGTTGCAGGACCGACGCGGCGCGGATGAACTGGGCGCCGAAAGTGTGCTGGGTCCAGCCGGTCGCGTACCCGAAGCACGTGGTGCGCTCGCGGCCGGAGTTGTCGGTGACGGCCCGGGCCAGATACTCGAAGTCGCGCACCGAGATCCCGCACATGTCGCGCACCATCTCGGGTGTGTAGCGCGAGTAGTGACGCTTGACGATCTGGAACACGCTGCGCGGGTGTTCCAGGGTGTCGTCGCGCAGGGTCGTCCCGTGCTCCAGCGGCGGCCCGCCGGAGCCGTGCTCGTGCCCCACCGCGCGGTCCGTCACGCGCGGCCCGTCGTCCGGGTGGCCGGGCGACTCGACCTTGCCGTCCTCGCTGTCGCGGCCACCGTCGTCGGAGTGGGCGGACGGTTCCTCGTAAGCCCAACTGGTGGCGTCGTATTCGCCGGTCTCCGGGTCGAAGCCGGAGAACAGGCCGTCGAGATCCTCGGTGTCGCGGAAGTCCGCGGCGATCAGGGTGGCGGCGTTCGTGTAGGCGACGACGTACTCGCGGAAGTACTTCTCGTGCGTGATGGCGTAGTTGATGAGCGCACCGAGCAGGACGACGTCAGAGCCGGCCCGGATGGAGATGTGCCGGTCGGCCACCGCAGAGGTACGGGTGAAACGCGGATCGACGTGAATGATCGTCGCGCCCTTGGCCTTCGCCTCCGACACCCACTGGAAACCCACCGGGTGCGCCTCGGCCATGTTGCCGCCCATGAGAACGATGCAATCGGCGTTGGCCATGTCCTGCAGTGATTGCGTGGCGCCGCCGCGTCCGAACGAGGCCCCCAGACCGGGAACCGTGGCGGAGTGTCATATGCGGGCCTGGTTCTCGATCTGGATCGCGCCCGCCGCGGTGAAGAGCTTCTTGATCAGATAGTTCTCTTCGTTGTCGAGGGTGGCACCGCCGAGCGAGGCGACACCGGTGGTCCGCCGGAGCAGCCGGCCCTCGTCGTCGCGGTCCTGCCAGCCACGGCGTCGGGCCTCGAGGAAACGGTCGGCGATCATGTCGATCGCGGTGTCGCGATCCAGGTCCTGCCATTCGGTCGCGTATGGGGCCCGATAGCGGATGGAGGTCTGCCGCATCGGGTTGTTGACCAACTGCTCGCTCGACGCGCCCTTGGGACAGAGGCGCCCGCGGGAGATCGGGGAGTCCGGGTCGCCCTCGATCTGGACCACCCGCTCGTCCTTGACGTACACCTTCTGCCCGCAGCCCACCGCGCAGAACGGGCACACGCTCTGGACCACACGGTCCGCGGTGGCGGTGCGCGGTTGGATGCCGCGTGTCCTCGCCGAGGTGACCGCCGGTCCGCGTCCGAAGACGTCGCCCGACCGCAACTGGCGGAACACCGGCCATTCGAGGGGGCTGAAGGCTGGCACCCGTCCGAGTCTAGACCTCATCGTCTGCGGTTGCGTCTCGACCGTTGCTATCGTGGCGGGTGGAGTGCCGGGAAGTCTGGTCGGCTGCACGTGTGTCGTTGTCATCCCTTGTCGGGCTGATCATCGATGCCGTGTGCCGTGAAGACGCGCCGATGGGATTTCCTGATGATCACCGCATACAAGACCGAATCCGGCCGCGACGTAATCCGACGATGGTGCGAGATCCGGTTGTCGGCAGCAGATTGTGTTGCCGCGCAATGGGAAGTCCAGACGTCGGCGGGGCGGACCAGGATCGTTGCATCCCGGTCTCCCGACCCCGGGACGGCGGCACCCGCCGACCGGCGCACTGTCGTCGTGGTGCCGGGTACGAACATGAACTCGGCGACGATGATCCCGCTGCTGTCCGAACTCGCGCGGAACAACGACGTCATCAGTCTGGACGTGCCCGGCCAGCCGGGGACAAGTGCACCGGAACGTCCGCGGCGACGCGGTCGGATCCCTGCCTACGGGCGGTGGCTCGACGAGGTGCTCGGCGCGACGGTCGCCCATCCGGTGATCGTGCTGGGTCACTCGCTCGGGGCTGCGATCGCGTTGGCCGGTGCCTCATCGCTGATCGCCGGACGCCTACTCGTGTCACCTGCGGGCATCACCCGTTTGGCGGTCTCGCCTCGGACATTGCGCACAACCGTCTCATGGCTGGCCTCGCCTCGGCCGGAACGCTCGTATGATCTGCTGCGAATGATGACGGCGCCGGACAGAAACGTCGATCCCGCGCTGATCGCATGGATGGATCTGGTTGCCGGACACTGCCGTACGAGTCTGGCGCCGGGGCCGTCTGATGAATTGCCGACGGACCGCCCCTTGATGGTGGTCTCCGGCGACCATGACGTCTTCTTGCCGACACTGCGGCTGGCTGAGGTGGTACATGCGCGGCTCGACGTCGAGCTGAAAGTCCTGGACGACTGCGGCCACCTGGCTCCGCACGATCAGCCGAAGCGGATCGCAGAACTTCTCGACCGTCTCAACCGGGAGCTCGTCACCCCGCCCGGATGACAGGCACGACTACGTCAGTGCTGCGCGGCCGTGACATCCGTGCCGCGCGGCACGAGCGCGAAGACGGCCACGGCGACGGCGACGAGCGTGACCCCGCCGACCAGGCTCGTCTGCTGCATGGCGTCGGTGAACGCGGCCGCCGCCCGCTCCGCGAGGCCCGGTGCCCCGGCGGCTTCGGCGAGACCCATGGCGGCGCCGAGGGATTCGCCGGCCGCGTCGGTCACCTCGGCGGGTACGCCGGGGACGGGCTCGGCCGTCAGCGTGGTCCGGTAGAGGATCGACGCCACGCTGCCGAGGATCGCGACCCCGAGCACATTGCCCAGGTCGTAGGCGGTCTCTTCCAGCGCGGCGGCGTTGCCCGCCTTGGCATCCGGGGTGCCGGCCATGATCATCGCCGATGCGATGGCCAGTGATCCGATGCCGAATCCGACGAACACCTGGGCGGTGGCGACGGTGCCGTAGTCGAGGCCGTCGGAACCGAGGAACATCAACGCCATCCCGACGCCGGCGATGCCGATACCGCCGGCCACGACGGCTCGGGCTCCGATCATCCGGGACAGCGGGGCGGCGATCATCGAGGACACGATCGCCGCTCCCGCCACCGGCAACAGCCGCACACCGGCCGCGATCGGGGAGTGGCCCTCGACCAGCTGGAGCCACTGGGCCAGCAGCAACAGTGCCGCCGCGAGTCCGAACATTGAGCCGAGCGCGGCGAGAACGCCCGCACTGAACGGCCGGCTGCGGAACAACGAGACGTCGAGAAGCGGCTCGGTGCGTCGCATGCAGCGTCGGACGAACAGGGCCAGGATGAGGACCGCGCCGATCAGGGCCACCCAGGCGGCCGGTGCGAGGAGGCTCTCCTCCTTGGCGAACCGTTTGATGGCCCAGACCAGGGCGACCATGCCGGCGATCGACATCAGCGCACCGACGGCGTCCCACCGGCCCGGTTGCGGGTGCTTCGACTCCGGCAGGATCAGCACGGCGGCGACGATGGCGACCGCCATCAGCGGGACGTTGACGAGGAACGCGGCGCGCCACGAGAAGTACTCGAGCAGAACTCCGCCGACGATCGGGCCGACGGCCGCACCGAGGCCCGACACCGCGGCCCAGAGCCCGAGGGCGGTCGCACGCTCGGCGGGGTCGGTGAAGATGCTGCGCAGCAGGGAGAGCGTGGTCGGCATGATCATCGCGCCGCCGACGCCCAGCAGCACCCGGACCGCGATCACCGCCTCGGGTGACTCGGCCAGCAGGACCAGTGCCGAGGCTCCGCCGAACACCGCGAAGCCGGTGACCAGCATCCGTTTTCGGCCCCACCGGTCGGCCAGTGAACTCATGGAGAGCAGCAGGCCGGCCAGGACGAGCGAGTAGGCGTCGATGATCCACAGCTGCTGATCGGCGGTCGGGCGCAGGTCGCCGGCCAGGTCGGGGAGTGCGACGTTGAGGATCGTGAGGTCGACGGTGATGACCAGCAGGCTGGCCGACAACACGGCGGCCGACGCCCATCGGCGCCGGAAGGACAGGCCGTCTGCGCTGGTGGTCTCGGTGGCGGATCGCTGGGTCATCGTCGGCTCCGGTCGTGCTCGGGGGAGGGCAGCCCGGTCAGGGCCGTCAGGGTGGCGGTCAGGTCGTCGAGGGACAGCGGCGTCCCGTAGAGGAGTGCGTGCATGGCCACGCCGTCGGTGTACGCGGCGATCGCGCGAGCGGCCGTCTGCCCGGCGTGCGGGATGAGGATCTCGACCAGCCCGTCGGGCCAGCGAATCGCGAGCGGGCGCAGCGCGGGATCGAGGACGGCGGCCGACACGAGCGCGAGGTCGGCGCGGATCAACCGCTCGTCGGACAGATAGTCGTGGAGCGTCTCGGCGAAGACCGCCGCGGCCGGGCCGTGTTCGGCGAGGGTCTCGGCCACCTCGGCCAGGCCGGAGTCGATGTCGTCGGCCAGGCGGGCGAGCGCTGCCTCGCGCAGATCGTCGAGCGTGGCGAAGTACTGCGTCGTCGAACCGAGCGGCACACCGGCACGTTTCGCGACGAGCCGGTGGGTGAGCCCCTCGGAGCCCACCTCGGTGATGAGCGTGGCGGCGGCCTCGACAATGGTGCGTCGCCGTTCCTCGGGATCTCGTCGGCGGCGGGGCGCTGCCTCGGTCATCACTACCCTTCCAAGTTAATGTACGAATGTACATGTACAAACGTACACTAGCGCTTCGCGGGTTTGCGTGTCGACTGCTGGCATCATGCGACCATGGCGGTGCACAGGATCGATGCGGTCGAGCTGCCCCGGACGGCGCTCGGCGACTTCTTGTCGTCGTCGGCGTTCGCGGAGATGCTCGACCCGGACGACGAGCGCACGTCCTCCCGCAGTGCGGCGGCCCGACGCGCCGAGGTCGCCGACGTGGTGCGCGCCGTCGACCGTTTCGCCGGCCGACGATTCGTCGACCGGGAGCGCGCCGGCGAGGTCGTCTTCGGCGGAATCACCGCCGGGGGGCTCGGGGTCCGTCCTTCGGTGGTCGACGAGGTCCTCGCCCTGGTGCGGCCGGTCGGGGTCCCCGCGCCTGGTGCCCCGAAACCTGTTCCCTACGAGGCGCAAACGGTGCTCGGTAGTTACGTCTATGCACTGGTCGATCCGCGTGACGCCACGGTGTTCCACGTCGACGCCGGCCGCGGGAACCGCGTATACCGCCATACCGCCGCCGCGCTGGCGGGCGACGCACCCGACCCTGCCGACATCGTCGGCGACGACGATCCGGCCGAGGTCGCGGCCGCCATCTCCGAGCGCATCCGCGACATCGACGCCGACGGGTTCGGCGTCGAACACTGGATTCTGCGGTACGACGTAGATTCTGTCGATTCGGCTGCAGCGCACGCGCTTTCGCTACGACGCACGGTAGTCGCCGTCGTCGCTCTGGCCGGATCGGAACTTCCGGAGACGCCGGATGCACAAGGGCCGTGGCGCATCGAGGAGCTGATCCTGCGACATGCGGCGCCGGTGTCGCCGCCGTTGCCCGACGTGTGCGTGCTGGTGAAGGTCGACGAGTCCGCCCGCAGCGACGCCAATGCCGAGGTGATCTACGAATCCGCTCGCAGCGCTTGGCGTGCTGGGCCGCACCGCACCGTCCCCGATCTACCGGTGCTGGTGTTCGCCGACGATCTCGTCCGGGCCGTCCATCGCGTCGACTATTGGGAGTCCTACCGCGACGCCGAGGGAAACCTGGATCCGAAGCGGTGGGTGTACACCGGGAAACCCGACGCCGAACTCGAGGCCCGGTATGTGGGTACCAGCCTGCGCGAGGTCCGGCAGGAACGCGGCGGCAAGTGGAATTCCTCCGGCTGGCACCCGTACGGGCACGTTCCCTGAGCCTGTTCGTTGGAACAAATTCGCCTGTCGTGATCCGACGACGGACGCGCGGTCTGTTCTACTCGCGGCATCGTCCATCGACAGAAAGCCGGCGCATGTCCTCGGATCGACGCAGTTCATTCGACCACCGCACCGCCCTGATCACCGGCGCCTCCGCCGGGATCGGCAAGACGTTCGCGGAACATCTCGCCGCGGAAGGGTACGACCTACTGCTGGTCGCCCGTCGGGCCGAACGGCTCGACGAGTTGTCCGAGCGACTACATCGCGAGCACGGCGTTCGTTGTGAGGTGTTCGCCGGGGATCTGTCCGAACCCGGCACGCCGGCCGCGATCATCGAGCGCGCCGATGAACTCGGGCTGGACATCGACGTGCTGATCAACAACGCCGGGATGTCGCTGAGCACCAAGTTCGCCGAGACGCCGTGGGAGGAGGTCGGAGGGCAGCTGCAATTGATGCTGACCTCGCTGACCGAGCTGTCCCACCGCGTGCTCCCGGGGATGAAGAAGCGCCGGTGGGGGCGGATCGTGAACGTCTCGTCCATCACGGCGCTGCTGCCTCCGGCGGAGGGCCTGCTCTACTCCGCGATCAAGTCGTATGTGCTGCTGATGTCCCAGTCCCTGGACATGGAACTGAAATCGCACGGCATCCACGTGACGGCGCTCTGTCCCGGTTTCACCAGGAGTGAGTTCCACGATGCGATGGGTGCGGAGACCCGCGAGACCGCCGATCGCCTGCCCGGCGTGCTGTGGCAGGAGCCGGAGGACGTCGTGCGCGAGGGGTGGAACGCGGTGATGAAGGGCGACGCGGTGTGCGTGACCGGCATGGTGAACAAGCTGGTCACGACGGCCGTGCGTCCCATTCCGCCGGGTATCCAGTACTTCCTCGGCCGGACGCTCAATCCGTTCAAGTAGGCGCCGGGCGGTTTCACTTCTTGGTGCGCCGACTCCCGCCGTGCCAGTCCTCCTCGACACCCGCCTCGCCGTCGGTCACTCCGAAGGCCCGCAGTTGTGGCTTCTCCCGCAGGCTCCGCTTGAGCTCGGCGAAACCCGGGAAACTCGCCAGGCCGATCACGTGGTCCCACAGGACGACCGCGTCGTCGTCACCTGGTAGACGGCTGATGACGGGCCCGAAGAAGGCAACTCCCTCCGGCGGCTGGAAGTGGATGATCGGCGTACCCACGTCGCGACCCGTCAGCGACAGGGCCTCGTCGGTCTCGGTTTGGATCTCCGCGTCGAACTCGGCGTCGTCGAGGGCGTCCAGGTGGTGCGCGGGTAGCCCGAGCTCATCCAGCACGGGCCCGAGGAACTCCGCGGTACCGCGGAAGTCGGTGGCGTCCACGGTGTAGGAACCGGTGTGCGCGTCGAAGATTCGTGTACCCAGGGCCTCGTAGAGCGGACCGATGGCGGCCGGTCCGTGTTCGCGGCGGATGCTCGCCGCCACGCGCAGAAGACGGAGCCCGGCGGTGTGCCCGGCCTCGTACTCCGGCGGGAACTGCGCGTCGTAATCGACGTGTGCGTTCAGCAGACGTAGCGAGATGAACCGCCATTCCACCGTGTAGTCCCGCTGGGCCTGTACCTTTCGCACCCATTTGCTCGTCATCCAGGCGAACGGACAGACGGGATCGAAGTAGAAGTTGACGTCGGCCACGATTCGACGGTAGACGACGGGACAGTCCTAGGTGTCGGCAGAAGCCGCGAACAACTGGTCGCCTAACCGGTACCGCTCGACTGAGTGACAGGTGAGCCTATGACGGGCTCGTTGGGATGGAGGAGGTGCTGCACAGTAGCGAGTGACGGCTGATCGAGTGGACCGGTGTAGAGCTCGGGTGCCCAGTCATACACGCCCCGTAATCAGCCGGGGTGGGCGAAGCCGAAGCTGAAGAAGAATGGTTCAGGCGGACCACTGCGAGACCAATCTCATTCGTTCACCTCCGGCAGGACCGGAGCCGACGCGGATATCGAGGTCAATCGGAGTCCGGGTCAGGTGGAACGATTGCGGAGTAGTAGCGGTCTGCGAGAGAAGGAGTGACGGTGGAAGGGTTCTTCGTGCTGCTCACGCCACCGGTCGCCCTCGCGCTCATGTTCTGGGCGTGGACCATCTGGCTATCCTTCAGAGCCGCTGGCCGAAACATCCGACGATCTTCGGCCGCAGTTTCTGCGGTGCTGGCGATCTGCGGGGCAATTGCTTTCCTCGCGTTGACCAGTCTCGACGATTACAACGACTACCCCGGTCACACGTGTTCGGTGCGTGATGGGTTTGTACCCGTCGGCTTTCCGCCTGAGCAACTACCACCGCCGCCTCGAGACGTGGTGAGCACATTCCATCCCAGCCTCGACTGGTCTCACCGATTCGAGCTCCTTCCCCTCGGCGTGCGCTGCACCTACTGGATTCGAGACGACCCCCGCATCACAATGAGCACCCACAGCCCCTGGCCGTACTCGGTGTGCAGCTACGGAGCGCTCGTCGTTGCCTTCGTCCAGGCCATCCGAGTCGTCAATCCCGACCTGCTCAGACGCGGTGCGCCGCCGCGGCCAGCGCGTGCAGGTGATGGCGGGCAGATGTAGGCGTGCCACAGTTGATGAGTGCGTACCAAGGTGTTGTTTTTCTGGGTGCTCGGTGGAATCATCACCGCCTTCGCCGCCGCGATCGTGCTCATCGGTGCCGCTGGTTGGCTCACTCTTCGCTCGTCGTGGTTCGAGGACAGCTTGTCCAAGGTGTCGGTCACAGAAGACGCCGACGGGGCTGAACGGATCGCCGAAGCCATGGGTGTTCACCTGAACGACAGTGCCATCGACTACGGGGAAGTGACATCGCAGTTGCAAGGCAAACCGAGTGCTTACCTCGTCGTGAAAGCGGACAGTGCGATGCTGCGCGACAGGATCATTCGGCAGTCACGGCTGCGCTGTGCGACCACCGATCCGCCGAATATGGCGTCGATGCGCTCACCGTCGAGGCACGGTCCGCCGCGCTCACCGACTCTGATGGCATGTGGTCGGCCGGCTGGCGACTACAACGACCCGGCGTCAGCGGGGGAGTGGGGCGGTCATCTCACCGTGTGGTTCGACCCCCAGGCGGGTGACCGCAGCACATGGCTCTACATTTCCGCCGCCCCATTCTGATCGAACGGGTGCAGCACGCTTCGCGTAGTTCGTACAGCGCCACTCGAACTAATGACGACCCGCCTGTGAGGGCCGACCGTAATGATGGATGAGTGAATTTCGATGGCATGATCCGTGTGCAGGCGGTGCGCTCGTCGACACGGTCGTCCTCCTCGACAAGGCCGTCGGGTAGGGCTTCCCGCGGCGATTAGATTGTGGATGTGCTGATGGCCACGGCCGGACTATCCGAATGCGCTGCTGATTGCCGCGCGGACAACTGGCCGTTCTATATCGGTTTCGCGTTGTTTGTGTTGTTCTGCGTCTGGATCACCTTGTCGATGTTCGCGACTGTCGACGTCATCAGTCGTCACATCGGGCCCCGTCGCAGTGCGACGTGGGTCGGCGTTGTGTGGCTTGTTCAGCGTTTGGAACGGTGTCACCGAGGCCGCGGCGGTGTCGGTCTCGCGATGAGCGGGGCCACTAGACTCAAGGCGTGACCGGAGCCGACGATTCGACACGTGACCGCGACGGTCTCCCGGATCCCGGTCCGACTGACGACGATGCGACATCCGACGCGGACGAACCCTCCGCAGCGAACGATAGAACCGGTGGGTCGACCCGTCGTCGGGGCGACCGGCTTCCCGTCCGACGCGACGATCCCGACCGTCCCGGACCCGGGCGCCGGATGGCCGACCTGCTGGCCCGCACCGACTCCAGCGCCGGGGTCGTCAAGGCGGCTCGCGCCGCACGAGATCTGATCCCGCACGACGAGAGCCCGATCACCGGGCCGCGTGCATCCGACCGCGTGGCACGCCTCATCAGCGAGTCCCGGCCCGAAAAACCCAGTGCCATACGAGAGCTCGGCCTCGCATCGATCCAGGTGTGGCAGGCGTTGGTGACCACACGACGTCGTCGATCCGAACGCACCCCAGTCCCCGCCACCATCTTGTTCACCGATCTCGTCGGATTCTCGACGTGGGCCCTGCATGCCGGAGACGACCAGGTCCTCCAACTCCTGCGCGACGTCAACGGCGTCACCGAGAACATCGTGCGCAGCCGCGGCGGACGCATCGTCAAACATCTCGGCGACGGGACGATGGCCGTGTTCATCGACGGTGTCGAAGCGATCGAGGCCGGTCACGAGGTGATCGTCGCCGTGAGTGCCCTGACGGTCGGGGACTACCGGCCACAGCTGCGAGCCGGTCTCCACACCGGCGAACCGCGGGCGGTCGGTGACGATTTCCTCGGTGTCGATGTGAACGTCGCCGCTCGGGTCGCGGCAGCGGCGGGAGCCGGTGAGCTGTTGGCCAGCGGAGCGACCGTCGAGGCCGCCGGCGCCGATCGGTACGCCACTCGTCGTCGGCGATTCCGCGCCAAGGGGGTACCGCGCGACATCGAGGTGTTCGCCGTCGTGCCCCGCTACTCCGACTGACCGATCCCCGGCCTGTTTGCTAGCAGCGTGTGTACGCCGAAGAGATCGAGAGGACTACGTGCGGCCGCGCCGAGCTTCACGGGGCGATAGACGCGTTGCCTGTGCCCGCCGACACGCACGATGGGCGCACGACGGGCCGTGACACCGCACGACTGGTCAACCCCGGCTGCGGTTCCAATCCTCGAGGATGTTGTCGATCGCATGCACTACTCCGCAGTCCGGATGTCGTTGTCGCGACGAATAGTTCGGGCCAGCGTCTGAACCAGTTCGAATGGGTCTGACGAGTCGGCGTGGGTCTCACTCGAGACCCACGCCGGCTTCCAGTCAGCGCTGCGCGGCGGCGAGTGCCTCGTTGAACGTCGTGCTCGGACGCATGACGGCGGCGGTCTTGTCCCAGTCGGGGTAGTAGTAGCCGCCGATGTCGACCTGCTCGCCCTGCACCGCGTTGAGCTCCTCGACGATCTTGTCCTCGTTGGCCGCGAGGGTTTCGGCCAGCGACGAGAAGTGCTTCGCGAGCTCGTCGTCCTCGGTCTGCGCGGCGAGTTCCTGCGCCCAGTAGAGCGCCAGGTAGAACTGGCTGCCGCGGTTGTCGAGTTCGCCGGTCTTGCGCGACGGTCCCTTGTCGTTCTCGAGCAGCTTGCCGGTGGCGGTGTCGAGGGCCTTCGCGAGGAGAACGGCGCGCTTGTCGTCGAACTTCTTGCCCACGTCCTCGAGGCTCACCGCGAGCGCGAGGAACTCGCCGAGCGAGTCCCAGCGGAGGTGGTTCTCCTCGATGAGCTGCTTGACGTGCTTCGGCGCTGAACCGCCCGCGCCGGTCTCGTAGAGTCCGCCGCCGGCCATCAGCGGGACGATCGACAGCATCTTGGCGCTGGTGCCGAGTTCCAGGATCGGGAACAGGTCGGTCAGGTAGTCGCGCAGGATGTTGCCCGTGGCCGAGATGGTGTCCAGGCCGCGGACGACGCGCTCGAGGGTGTACCGCATGGCGCGGACCTGCGACATGATCTGGATGTCGAGGCCCTCGGTGTCGTGATCCGGCAGGTACTTGTGGACCTTCTTGATCAGCTCGTTCTCATGCGGGCGGTACGGGTCGAGCCAGAAGAGCACCGGCATCCCGGAATCGCGGCACCGGTTCACGGCCAGCTTGATCCAGTCCTGGATGGGCGCGTCCTTGACGATGCACAGACGCCAGATGTCGCCCTCTTCGACGGTCTGGGTGAGCAGCACCTCGCCGGTCTCCAGATCGGTGATGTTGGCGGTGCCGCCCGCAGGGACCTCGAAGGTCTTGTCGTGCGAGCCGTACTCCTCGGCCTTCTGCGCCATCAGACCGACGTTGGGCACCGTGCCCATCGTCGTGGGATCGAACTGCCCGTTGGTCTTACAGAAGTTGATCATCTCCTGGTAGATGCGGGAGAAGGTCGACTCCGGGTTGACGGCCTTGGTGTCCTTGAGCCGGCCGTCGGCGCCGTACATCTTGCCGCCCGCGCGGATCATGGCCGGCATCGAGGCGTCGACGATGACGTCACTGGGGGAGTGGAAGTTGGTGATGCCGCGGGCCGAGTCGACCATCGCCAGCTCGGGGCGATGCTCGTGGCACTTGTGCAGGTCGTCGATGATCTCCTCGCGCTGCGCGCTGGGCAGCGACTCGATCTTGCTGTAGAGATCCGACAGCCCGTTGTTGACGTTGACGCCGAGCTCGTCGAAGAGTTCGCCGTGCTTCTCGAAGGCCTCGCGGTAGAAGACCTTGACCGCGTGCCCGAAGACGATGGGGTGCGAGACCCGCATCATGGTGGCCTTGACGTGCAGCGAGAACATCACGCCGGTCTTGTAGGCGTCGTCGATCTGTTCCTCGTAGAACTTGATCAGGGCCTTCTTGCTCATGAACATGCTGTCGATGACGTCACCGTCGGTCAGCGACACCTCGGGCTTGAGCACGAGGGTCTCGCCGGAGTCGGTGATCAGCTCCATCTTGACCTTGCGGTCGCCGGAGACGGTCATCGACTTCTCGCCGTGGTAGAAGTCGCCTTCGCGCATATGGGCGACGTGGGTGCGCGATGCCATCGACCACTCACCCATGCTGTGCGGGTGCTTCTTCGCGTACTCCTTGACCGCCTTCGGTGCTCGACGGTCCGAGTTGCCTTCGCGCAGAACGGGGTTCACGGCGCTACCGAGGCACTTGGTGTACCGGTCGCGAATCGCGCGCTCCTCGTCGGTCTTCGGGTTGCCCGGGAAGTCGGGCAGGTCGTAACCCTTGCCCTGGAGCTCCTTGATGGCGGCGAGCAGCTGGGGGACCGACGCGGAGATGTTGGGGAGCTTGATGATGTTGGTGTCGGACTCCTGGGTCAGCTTGCCGAGCTCGCCCAGGTTGTCGGTGACCTTCTGGTCATCGGGCAGGAGGTCGGAGAACTCGGCGAGGATGCGAGCCGCGACGGAGATGTCGCTGGTCTCGACGGCGATCCCGGCCGCCCCGGCGAACGTGCGCACGACCGGCAGAAACGCGTGAGTGGCGAGCATGGGTGCCTCGTCGGTCAGCGTATAGATGATGGTCGGCTGTTCGGCACTCATGCGATGTGTTCTCGATTCTGTCTTGGTCGACGCGTTTGTGTGTGCGGCCTTGTGGGTCCGGTTTACCGATATCACGACGGGGATGGACTCGCGTGACATCCACCCATGATTTTGCCTGTCCGGGCCGGGCGGCGGGAGACGTGGTCGGTGGATTCGCGTCGAACGCCAGGTGGTAACGGCTGTGACCTGGCCTGCGTCCCAAAATTTGTGTGGTCGACGCCACAGCCGGTTCGTCCGGGGTGCCGACATGAGTCGACCCCACTCGGTTGGCGGGTGATCGCCGTCGAGCGGGGTCGGTCGGGACGGTGGGGCTTGGCGCGGGTGGTGTCAGGCGACGCGAACCGGCACGGTCTGCCGGAGTCTGATCAGGCCGTCCCGGATGCGGGACTTGACGGTCGGCAGGGCGACGTCGAGATGCTCGGCGACCTCGCGGTAGGTGAGCCCATGGAAGTAGGCGAGCTCGATCGCCTGGCGCTGCAGCGGGGTGAGGGTTTCCAGGCCGGTGTGGATCAGGCGGGCGATCTCGCGTCGCTCCACCGATTCGCTGACCTCGTCGACCTCGCGACCGGTGTCGGCGATGCCGTAGGCGACGGTCCGGCGGGTCGCCGCCGACTCGGAGCGCACGCGATCGACCGCGCGACGATGCGCGAGAGTGAGAATCCACGACAGTGCGGAGCCGGACGCGGGATCGTAGGCGTCGGCATTGCGCCAGACCGCCAGGAACGTCTCCTGGGTGGCCTCCTCGCTGTAACCCGGATCGCGGAGGACCCGCAGCGTCATGCCGTAGACCCGGTCGCACGTAGCGTCGTAGAACTGCGCGAACGCGTCCATGTCGCCGGTGGCCACCCGGGCGAGGAGAGTGCTCAGTTCGGTGTCTTTCATCACGAAGCTCCTTGCCGCAGATGGATTGTCCCGCTCTCGGGGCTCACGTCGGGCGGCACTGCGCCGGGTGGCCGAGTTGCGATGTGTCCAACGCTAGGCCCCGCGCTGCGCAAAGTGATCATCGCGACACACAACGGGACGCTTTCGCAATACTTGGTAACGGGGAGATAACGGCGGCGCTCGCGCCCTCCGAATTGCCGGTGAGCTGGGATGTCGGTGGCGCGGAGTAGCCTCCTCGCGACGAGAGGGGCGTGCATGCCTGACGACACCATAACGATCGCCGACGGTCGAGCGCGTTGCCTGTGGGCGGCGCGTGAGCCGGAGACCACCTACCACGACACGGAGTGGGGATTCCCGATCGCCGGCGACATGGCGCTGTTCGAGCGCGTCTGCCTCGAGGGTTTCCAGTCCGGGCTGAGCTGGCGGACGATTCTGATCAAGCGGGAGAATTTCCGGGCCGCGTTCGCCGGATTCGACATCGAGCGCGTGGCACGCTACACCGACGCCGACGTCGCCAGGTTGCTCGCCGACGCCGGCATCATCCGACACCGCGGCAAGATCGAGGCATCGATCAACAATGCGCGCCGGGCCGTCGAACTGATCGACGAGCAGGGGTCGCTGGAGTCCTATTTCTGGCGATATGCCCCCGCCGGGGACCACGTGCCGGGTTCGATGACGACCTCGCCCGAGTCGCTCGCTCTGTCCAAGGACCTGAAGAAGCGCGGCTGGCGGTTCGTCGGTCCGACCACGATGTTCGCCCTCATGCAGGCGACGGGAATGGTCAACGACCACGCCTACGGCTGCGTGATCCGCGAGGACGTGGAAGCGGCGCTGCGCAAGGCGAGCCCGCACGAATTGTAGACAATCCGACAATGTGCCATCATCCCTGCATGACGGCCCAAATCGGCATCGGGATGGTGTGCCCGTTCGACATGGCTCTCGATCGTGAGCTGTGGCGGTGGATGCCGGATTCGGTGTCGCTGTACTTCACCCGCACCGGTTTCATCGACGCGCCGGTGGACGTGGAACTGTGCCGCGACCTCAACAACCACGCCGAGATCGCCGCCGCCGTGCGCGCCGTCTCGTCGGTCGGTCCGCGTTCCTTCGGTTACGCCTGCGCGTCGGGCAGCTTCGTTTACGGAATGGCGGGCGCGCTCGAGATCTCGAACTGCATGCTCGCGGCCGGCGCCG
The DNA here is from genome assembly GCF_018132775.1 of Gordonia sp. SCSIO 19800. Lineage (NCBI taxonomy): Bacteria > Bacillati > Actinomycetota > Actinomycetes > Mycobacteriales > Gordoniaceae > Gordonia > Gordonia sp. SCSIO 19800. Next base: position 82,099 of record NZ_JAGRQM010000012.1, read on the forward strand.
ACCGGGCGGTGACGACGTCCGAGGCCCTGATCCGCGCCCTCGATGCGCTGAACGTCGGTACGCTCTCGGTCGCCACGCCGTACACCGCGTCCCTCACCGGCCTGCTGTGCGATTTCCTCGCCGAGTCCGGCCGGAGCGTCGTCGCCCAGGCGGGACTCGGGCGGAACTCCGAGATCTGGACCATTCCGTACCACGTGACCGCGGACCTCATCCGCGCCGCGGACCACCCCGACGCCGACGCGATCTTCGTGTCCTGCACCAACCTGTGGACCTACGACATCCTCGCCGGCCTCGAAGCCGAACTCGGCAAGCCGGTCCTGTCGGCGAACCAGGTCACCGCCTGGGCGACCCTGTGCGACGCCGGGGTTCTCGGTGAGATCAACGGGCCCGCCGGCTCGTCGGACGGCCATGCGCAGACACTGTTTGCCCGTAGCATTGCCGCATGACCTCGAGCGCGGCGACATTCGGCGAAGCAGGCACCGCCAAGTACGTGAATCTGACGACCTACCGCAAGGACGGCACTGCGGTGACCTCGCCGCTGTGGGCGGCGCTCGACGGCGACCAACTCGTCATGTGGACCGTCGCGGATTCGTGGAAGATCAAGCGTCTGCGACGCGATCCGCGCGTCGTCGTGCAGGCCTGTGACGTCCGGGGCCACAAGACTTTCGGTGCACCCGTCAGCGGCACCGCCGAGGTGCTCGACGCCGCGGACAGCGGCCGCGTCAAGAAGGCGATCGCCGACAAGTACGGACTCCTCGGCAAGATCACCATGCTCGGCAGCAAGCTCCGCCGGGGCGACCACGGCAGCGTGGGGATCGTCATCACGCCTGCGGTCTGACGCGCTGCTGGGTGCACAGTCCACGGATGTGGGAGTGGCATTCGGTCCAGATCTGCTCGTGGGCGACCGCGTCGATCTGGCCGGATCGAAGCTGGTCGTCGGCTCGGCGCAGCCGTGCGGCGACCATTCGAAGTGCATCTCGCCGCTCGGTCTCGCATCTTGGGCGCATCCTGGTGTCCTCGATCCACACCTCCATCATCGCCTGGCGTGGCCGGGTCTCGCGGGTGGCGAGCCACGCGGCCACCGCCGGAATCGGTGTCAGGATCACCGCGCCGACGACCGCCACCGCACCGGAGGTACCCACCGCGGCCGCCAGGATGATGGTGACCAGGAGCAGCACCCCCGTGATCGCTGCACTGTGATGCCACGCCCGCAGCCAACGACGCTCTCGTACGGTCGCCCCGGGCGGGAAGACGGTGATTCGGTGACAGGTGTCGTGATGCGCATGGTCCGTCGTGGCGAAGCCCCAGAGGGGTCCGGCGTCGAATACTCGCGTGATGATCCCGGTCATGGCACCGATGTCTACTCGCGCCGGCGCCTCACACAGACCGTCTGAACGCGATCTGAACGTCGCAGCGGGCGATCCGTACGCGATCTTGACACTCCCGTCGACTCGGTGCGTCCGTACGATTCGCGGCCCGGATCACCGGCTCTGCCAACGCCTCGTCAATTTCGCTCCCCGGCGCGTATGGAACGCGTTAAGGACTGCCGCAGACGACGTCGATGCGCACCATCCTGTCATGAGCCCACAGATCGGTGGGCTGTGCGAAAGGGAGTGAGTGATCGTGGCGGATGTGTTGTACGTCGTGCTCGCCGTGGGAGGGTTCGCCCTGCTCGTGCTTGCATTGCGCGGAATCGACCTCAGGATCAAGAAGTGACCGTGGATGGGGTGACCAACGTCGTCCTGCTCGCCCTGGCGACGGCGGTGGTCGCCTTTCTGTTGGTGGCGCTGGTGTTTCCGGAGAGGTTCTGATCCCAGATGAGCACAACCGTTTCAGGCCTGCTGCAACTCACCGCACTCGTACTGGTGCTTGCCGCGGTGTACGTTCCCCTCGGCGACTACATGGCGCGCGTCTACACCAGCGACCGGGACCTCTTCGCCGAGCGCGTCTTCTACCGCGTGGCCCGTATCGATCCGCGGAGTCGACAGACCTGGCTGGGCTATACGTTGGCGGTTCTCGGCTTCTCGCTGATGTCGTTTCTCGCATTGTTTCTCATCCAGCGCATGCAAGGGGTCCTGCCGTGGTCGGACGGTAAGCCGGGAGTGGATCCGTCGATGGCCTTCAACACGGCGATCTCGTTCGTCAGCAACACCAACTGGCAGTCGTACTCACCCGAGGTCGTGATGAGCAACCTCACCCAGATGGTCGGGTTGGCGGTCCAGAACTTCGCATCCGCGGCCGTGGGGATGGCCGTGGCGATCGCGGTGATCCGCGGCATCATCGACCGTCGTGCCAGCGGCCAACTCGGCAACTTCTGGGTTGACCTGGTGCGAGGTGTAATCCGAATCCTGTTGCCACTCAGTCTGATCGTCGCGACGTTGCTACTGACACAAGGTGTGGTGCAGTCATGGCACTCCGGCTTCGGGTGGACCGCGCTCGACGGCACCGACGCACGCAGTGTGATCGGTCCATTCGCCTCCCAGGAAGCGATCAAGGAGCTCGGTACCAATGGCGGCGGTACGTTGTCGGCGAACTCCGCGCACCCGTTCTCCAACCCGACCCCGTTGTCGAACATCATCGAGAACCTCGCGCTCCTGCTGATCCCGGTGTGCCTGACGCGCACCTACGGAACGCTGGTCCGTGACCGGCGGCAGGGGATGACCATCCTCGGCGTCATGGCGGCCATCTGGGCAATCATGCTCACGGTCGTCTGGACGTTCGAGAGCCGCACGGCCGGAGCGGCATCCGCTGCTGCGGGGGCCATGATGGAGGGCAAGGAGGTACGGCTCGGGGTGCCGGCCTCGGCCTTGTTCGCCGTGTCGACCACCGGGACCTCGACCGGTGCCGTCAACTCCATGCACGACAGTTTCTCCGCCGCCGGCGGGGGAGCGCTGATCTGGAACATGCTCCTCGGGGAGGTCGCGCCAGGCGGGGTGGGATCGGGGCTCTACGGCATCCTGGTGATGGCGGTGATCACCGTGTTCATCGGGGGGCTCCTGGTCGGGCGGTCACCGACCTTCCTCGGCAAGCGGATCGGCCAGCACGAGATCACCATGGCGGCTCTGTATGTGCTGGTCATGCCGGCACTAGTGCTGGCGGGTGTGGGCATCTCGATGATCCTGGGCTCGACCACCGATGCGCAAGGCAACAGCGGAGATCCGGGAACGCCGGGCTCGATCCACGGCTTCGGCGAAGTGCTCTACGCCTATGCCTCGGCCGCCAACAACAATGGCAGTGCATTCGGTGGGCTCACCGTCACCAGCGATTGGTTCCAGGCCTCGCTCGGAGTGGCGATGTTGCTCGGACGGTTCCTGCCTATCGTGCTCGTGCTCGCTCTGGCCGGTCTGCTGGCGCGGCAACGTCCCCGCGGCATCGAGATGTCGGGTGGTGACGGGGTCAGCGCAGATGCGATGCCGGCCGCCGAGATGCCAGCGGGAGGATCGAATGGGGCGCGCACCGCAGTGCTGTCCGCCCCGGCCGAGGCCGAGGAGTCGGCCCTTGCCACCCTGCCCACCCACGGACTGCTGTTCGGATTCCTGCTCGCGGCGACGATCCTGCTCGTCGCGGGACTCACCTTCTTCCCGGCGATGGCGCTGGGACCGATAGCCGAGGCCCTTCTGTGACAACGCAACTCTCTGAAACCGACGATCCCGCGGACACTCGGGACGCCCCGGATCGCGACGCCACTCCGGCACTGGTGTCGAGCGGTGCGTTCGACGCCCGCTCGCTCGTGACCTCCCTGCCGCTCGCGCTCCGCAAGCTCGACCCGCGTGATCAGGCGCGCAACCCGGTGATGTTCGTGGTGTTCCTCGGTGCGGTCGTGACCACGGTTCTCGCTGTGGCACAACCGTCGTGGTTCACCGCGACGGTGGCGGCCTGGCTGTGGTTCACCGTGCTGTTCGCCAACCTGGCCGAGGCCGTGGCCGAGGGTCGCGGACGCGCGCAGGCAGACAGCTTGCGAAAGGTCAAGCGCGACACGATCGCTCGTCGAATGCGGCAGGACGGCTCGATCGAGGAGGTGTCGGGCAGCACGTTGGCCATCGGCGACCTCGTGGTCGTCGAGGCAGGTGAGACGATCGCCGGCGACGGCGATGTCGTCGATGGGATCGCCACCGTGGACGAGTCGGCGATCACCGGTGAGTCGGCGCCGGTCGTCCGCGAATCCGGCGGCGATCGCTCGGCGGTGACCGGCGGAACCGTGGTGCTCTCCGACCGCATCGTCGTCCGGATCACCACGGCCCCCGGGGAGACCTTCGTCGACCGGATGATCGCGTTGGTCGAAGGTGCCGCCCGTAAGAAGACCCCCAACGAGATCGCGCTCGACATCCTGCTGACCAGTCTCACGGTTCTCTTCGTGCTCGCCGTGGTGGCCGTGGGGCCGATGCAGGAATATGCCGGACAGTCGCCCGACCCGGTGAAGCTGATCGCGCTCCTGGTCTGCCTCATCCCCACCACGATCGGGGCGCTGCTGAGCTCGATCGGCATCGCCGGCATGGATCGGCTGGTGCAGCGCAACGTCCTGGCCATGTCGGGGCGCGCGGTCGAGGCGGCCGGCGACATCGACACCCTGCTGATGGACAAGACCGGGACGATCACCTACGGCAATCGTCGTGCCACCGACCTGTTCCCGGCACCGGGAGTGTCCGTCGAGGAACTGGCACGGGTCGCCCACCGGTGCAGCCTCGCCGACGACACCCCAGAGGGACGAAGCATCGTCGACCTCTGCCGGACCGCGTACGGGGTGGCCGCCGCTTACCAGGGGACCGACACGATCATCCCGTTCACCGCGCAGACCCGGATGAGTGGAGTGGACTCCCGGGCCGATGGTGTGACAAGCGGCGGGGCCCCGGTCGAATACCGCAAGGGCGCCGCCGATGCGGTCACCCGGTGGGTCACGGCCGGGAAAGGCGTCGTCGACGACACGGTCGCCGCCGACGTGGAACGGATCTCGTCGGCGGGTGGCACACCCCTGGTGGTCGGCGTCCGTGCCCACGGGCAACCGGCCCGGGTCATGGGCGTGATCGCGCTGTCCGATGTGGTGAAGCCCGGCATGACAGCGCGGTTCGCGCAGCTCCGCGCGATGGGCATCCGCACCGTGATGGTCACCGGAGACAATCCGCTCACCGCACGGGCGATCGCCGACGAGGCCGGTGTCGACGACTTCGTCGCCGAGGCCACACCCGAGCAGAAGCTGGATCTCATCCGCTCCGAGCAGGCCGCCGGGCGCCTCGTCGCGATGACCGGCGACGGCACCAACGACGCACCCGCTCTGGCGCAGGCCGACGTGGGCCTCGCGATGAACACCGGGACATCGGCGGCCAAGGAAGCCGGCAACATGGTGGATCTCGACTCCGACCCGACGAAACTCATCGAGGTCGTCGGCATCGGCAAGCAGTTGCTGATCACCCGAGGTGCCCTGGCGACGTTCTCGCTCGCCAACGACCTCGCGAAGTACTTCGCGATCCTGCCCGCGATGTTCACCGCCGTCTATCCGCAACTCGACGCCCTGAACATCATGGGCCTGCATTCGGCGCAGTCGGCGATCGTGTCCGCGGTGATCTTCAACGCACTGATCATCGTGGCGCTCATCCCGCTGTCGTTGCGCGGCGTGCGCTACCGGCCGGACTCGGCGTCGAAGTTGTTGGGCCGCAACCTACTCGTCTATGGAATCGGTGGGGTGGTCACGCCGTTCATCGGTATCTGGCTGATCGATCTCCTCGTTCGTCTTCTTCCGGGAATGGGATGACGTCATGAACACAGTCTGGTCCGGCTTCGTCCGGCAATGCGTCGCCGCCGCGGGCATGATCCTCGGTCTCACGATCATCCTCGGTCTCGTCTATCCCGCTGCCGTGTGGGCGATCTCGCGGGTGAACACCGACGGGGCGGAGGGCTCGCGGGTGTTCGATACCGCGGGATGTGCGGTCGGCTCGACGCTGGTCGGTGTCGACCCGCAGGTCGAAGCGGGTGCGCCCGATCCGTACCTGCATGCGCGGGTCGTGGGCGCCCCGGGTGAGCCGATGGCGACCGGCGATCCGTCGGCGTCCGCGGCGACCAATCAGGGGCCCAACAGCGAGGTCCTGCTGACCAACGTCACCGCGCGTCGTGCGCTGATCGCCGAACGGGAGGGAGTGACCCCCGCTCAGGTGCCCGCCGACGCGGTGACCGGGTCGGGGTCGGGTCTCGACCCGCACATCAGTCCCGCCTATGCCGGGCTACAGGTCGCCCGGCTCGCGCGCGAGAACCGTCGGTCACCCGCGGAGATCGAGGCGGTCATCGACGCGCACACCGAGGGCAGACAGTTCGGATTCCTCGGTGAGCCCCGCGTGAACGTCCTCGAGGTGAACCTCGCGTTGGGGCACGCGCCGCCCGGCTGTCGCGCCCCGTGAGCGCGGTTAGACTCGGTCGATGACATCAGCGGTGACCGGGCACCACGATGGTCGCGGCAAGCTGCGGGTGTTCCTCGGTTGTGCGCCCGGCGTCGGCAAGACCTACGAGATGCTCGCGCAGGCCAGAACCCTTGTCGACGAGGGTGTGGACGTCGTGATCGGGGTCGTCGAATCCCACGGTCGGGTCGCGACTGCCGCTCTCGCGGAAGGTGTGGAGGTCGTCCCGCGCACCAGACGGCCCTACCGCGGGACACCGCTGGAGGACATGGATCTCGAGGCGGTGCTGGCTCGCCGGCCGCAGGTGGTGCTGGTCGACGAGCTCGCACACACGAATGTCCCCGGGCTCCGAAACCGCAAGCGGTGGGAGGACATCGAGGAGTTGCTCGCCGCGGGGTTCGACGTCTACTCGACGATCAACATCCAGCATCTGGAGAGTCTGAACGACGTCGTCGCCCAGATCACCGGAGTGGTGCAACGGGAGACCGTGCCCGACGACATCGTGCGCGGTGCCGATGAGATCGAACTCGTCGACATCGATCCGCAAGCGTTGCGCCAGCGCCTGTCCGCGGGCAAGGTCTATCCGAACGGGCGGGTCGACGGTGCCCTGGCCAACTACTTCCGGCAGGGCAATCTCACCGCGCTGCGCGAGCTCGCGCTGTTGTGGCTCGCCGACCAGGTCGACGACAAGCTCGCGGATTATCGTGCGGCGCACTCCATCACCGAGACCTGGGAAGCGCGTGAACGGGTCGTGGTGGCCGTCACCGGTGGCGCCGAATCGCCGACCCTGCTCCGACGCGCGAGCCGGATCGCATCGCGGTCGAGCGCCGAACTGCTCGCGGTGCATGTGGTCCGAGGTGACGGACTCACCGGTGCCGGTGTCGATCTCGCCGCGCTCAAAGAGCTCGCGACGGGATTCGGGGCGCGAATCCACACCGTCGTCGGCGACGACATCCCGGACACGCTGCTGGACTTCGCACGTGGCGTCAACGCCACCCAGCTCGTACTCGGCACCTCGCGCCGACCGCGATGGCAGCGGATCTTCGACGAAGGCGTCGGCGCCGCCGTGGTGAGCGAGAGCGGCCGCATCGACGTGCACATGGTGACCCACGACGAGACGACCCGGCGGTCCCGACTAGACATCCGGGACACCCGCTTCCACCGGCCGCTGAGCTGGGTCTTCGCGGTGCTGGTCCCGGCCGTCGTCACCGGGGTGCTCCAGCTGCTCGACCCGTGGCTCGGTTTCGCCAGCCAATCGGCGCTGTACTTCGTTGCGGTGCTGGCGGTGTCGATGCTCGGTGGCATCCTGCCGGCCGCGTTGTCGGCGGTCATCTCCGGCCTGCTGCTGAACTACTTCTTCACCGATCCCAGGTTCACGTTCACGATCAGCCAGCCCGACAATCTGATCACCATCCTGGTGATGTTGTTGATCGCGATCGCGGTTGCCGCGCTGGTGGATTCGGCGACCGTTCGACGTGCACAGGCGCAGGACGCCGCCCGCGAGGCCGAACTGCTCGCGCTGTTCTCCAGCGTCGTGCTCGGCGGTGCCGACGTCCCGGTCCTGCTGGACCGGTTCCGGGAGACCTACGATCAGTCGGCCGTGTCGGTGGTACGGCGGACCTCGCGGGCCGGCCGGACGGTCGAGGCCGCGGTGGGCGACTCACCGCCGACGACCCCGGAGGACGCCGACACCGTCTGCGTCGTGCCGGGTGACGAGTTCGAACTGCTCCTGCGCGGGCCGAAGCTCGGGGCGCGGGATCGTCGCGTCCTGTCGGCCGTGGCCGGGCAGGCGGCGGGCGCCGTGCAGCGTCACGCCCTCGAAGCCGAGGCGGCGACGGCCGACGCGCTCGCGCGCACCGACGAGCTACGGCGGGCCCTGCTGTCGGCGGTCGGACACGACCTGCGGACGCCGTTGGCCGCGGCGAAGGCGGCGGTGTCGAGCCTGCGCAGTGACGACGTCACCTTCAGTGACGAGGACACCGCGGAACTGCTGGCGACCGTCGACGAGTCGGTCGATCACCTCACCTCGCTGGTGGGGAACCTGCTGGACTCCTCGCGGCTCGCGGCAGGGGCGGTCCGGCCGCAGCGGCAGCGGACCTTCCTGCCCGAGGTCGTGCATCGCGCCGCGGTGACGGCGGGCCGTCCCGACCGGCCACCGGGCCCGGTCTTCGATCTCGAACATGCCTGGGCGTACACCGATCCCGGACTGCTCGAGCGTGCGCTGGCGAACCTCATCGACAACGCGCGCCGACACGGCGGCGGGCAGGTCGAGATCACCGCCCGGTTGACCCCCGCCGACCCGCCCCGATGCGAGATCCGGGTCGTTGACCACGGAACCGGTCTCCCGATGGTGGATCGAGACCAGATCTTCGTACCCTTCCATCAGAATGGCGACACCAGCGGCGCGTCGTTGGGGGTGGGCCTGGGGCTGTCGGTGGCGCGGGGATTCGTCACGGCAATCGGGGGCGTGCTGAGCGTCGAGGACACGCCGGGCGGTGGCGCCACCATGGTCGTCGACCTGCCCGCGACCGACGAGGATACGCACACCGAGATCGAAGGGCCGACTCGATGAGCGCCGAGAAGACGCGGGTCCTGGTCGTCGACGACGAACCGCAGTTGTTGCGAGCCTTACGGATCAACCTCAACGCGCGTGGCTTCGCGGTGACGACCGCGGCCACCGGGGCCGCGGCGCTGACGGCGGCCGCGCGGGAGAACCCGCACGTCGTGGTGCTCGATCTCGGCCTGCCCGACATCGACGGTCTGACGGTTCTCGAGGGACTGCGCGGATGGACGACGGTGCCCGTCATCGTCTTGTCGGCGCGCACCGACGCTGCCGACAAGGTCGTCGCGCTGGACTCGGGGGCCGACGACTACGTCACCAAACCTTTTGGCATGGAGGAGTTCCTGGCCCGGCTGCGAGCTGCGCTACGGCGCGGAGCCGTGTCGAACGCGACGTCGAAAGCACCGGTCGTGGACGCGGGTGCCTTCGTCGTGGATCTGGCCGCCAAACAGGTGACGCGCGGGGAGGTTCCGGTCCACCTGACGCCGACCGAGTGGGGCATCCTGGAGATGCTGGTGCGTCACGAGGGAAAACTGGTGTCGCAGAGTGACATCCTGACCACGGTGTGGGGCCCGGGGTACCTGGGGCAGAGCAACTACCTGCGCGTCTACCTGGCGAGTCTTCGACGCAAACTCGAGGAGGACCCGGCGCACCCGCGGCACCTCCTGACCGAGGCCGGAATGGGCTACCGGTTCGTCCGTGGCGCACCGTGATCACGGCGTCGGAGATCCCGGTCGGTCTGTCGGAGCAGGCCTCGCTCGGTCCGCTGTGGGTGGACTGGCTGTCGCGTCTACCGGGCGCGGTCTCGGCGCTCCTGGACGAGTGGGGATTGCGTCGTGACGGCGACGAGTTGTGGCACGGGTTCGAGTCACTCGTCGTTCCCGTGCTCGACCGGCAGGGTGCGCGGGCGGTCCTCAAGGTGGCCTTCGACGGTGACGACGAAGGCGCGCAAGAGGCACTGGGACTGCAACATTGGCACGGTCGCGGAGCGGTAAGCATGTTGCGCGCCGATCCGCGTCGTCGCGCAATCCTCCTCGAACGACTGACGCGACGCGATCTGACCACCGTCGACGATGACGAAGCATGCCGGGTGGTCGCCGGGCTCTACGGCCGGTTGCACGTCCCCGCGCCGGGGCGGCTGGCGCTCCTCACCACCCACCTCGAGCGCTGGCTCGACAGCCTGGCCGGCATCCCGCGGGACGCCCCGGTACCGCGACGGTTCGTCGAGCAGGCGCTGTCCGTCGGCCGGGACTTCCTGGCCGACACGGCCACGGTGGGTGTCATCGTGCACGGCGACCTGCACCACGAGAACGTCCTCGCCGATGCCGACGGCCGATGGGTCGCCATCGACCCCAGCCCGATGTCGGGGGATGCGCACTACGAACTCGCCCCCATGCTGTGGAATCGCCTCGGCCCGCGCGTATCCGACGTCCGGTACGACATCCGCCGCCGCTTCTACACCATCACCGATGCGGCGGACCTCGATCCGGACCGGGCCCGCGACTGGGTCATCGTCCGGATGATCCTCAACGCGCACTGGGCGATCGAGGACGCCGACCGCGCGTCGCGGCCGCTCCGGCCGGCCGACCGGGAGTGGATCACCACCTGCATCACCGTCGCGAAAGCGGTGATCGACTGATTCGTCGTCCGTGCGCGAATCTCGTTGACAGCGCGTCGAGGTCGAGCAGCCCTCCCCCCCGCTGGTTGAGCCGGAACGTCCCGCTGGTTGAGCCGGCACCTCCCTCCGCTGGTTGAGCCGGCACCCCCTCCGCTGGTTGAGCCGGAACGTCCCGCTGGTTGAGGCGGCACCCCCCTCCGCTGGTTGAGGCGGCACCCCGCTCCGCTGGTTGAGGCGGCACCCCGCTCCGCTGGTTGAGGCGGCACCCTCCTCCGCTGGTTGAGCCGGCACCTCCCTCCGCTGGTTGAGCCGGCACCCCCTCCGCTGGTTGAGCCGGCAACGAGCCGCTAGGCGAGTCGCCGTGTCGAAACCACCTGGCGACCCGACAAACTCAACTGCCGACAATCAGGCCGGCGTCATTCCGGACTGTCTCTGGATTTCGGCTTGCCGGCGTGACACGCCAGCCTGCCTGGCTCGCCTCCGCAACGACATTGACTCGACGTACACATTTGCGGCGCTTTCGGGTTGGTCGAATAGCGGCCGAGGTCTTTACGGGTTTGTCTGGTTACCAGGTGGTTTCGACACGGCGCCTCGCTCCGCTCGGAGCCGGCTCAACCAGCGGGTGGGAACACCCCTCAACCAGCGGGTGGGGACGTCCCTCAACCAGCGGGTGGGGACGCCCCTCAACCAGCGGGTGGGGACGCCCCTCAACCAGCGGGTGGGGACGCCCCTCGACCAGCAGGTGGGGGACACACTCTGACGAGACTGGTGAGTGGTTTCGACACGGCGCCTCGCTCCGCTCGGGGCCGGCTCAACCAGCGGGTGGGGACGCCTTTCAACCAGCGGGTGGGGACACCCCTCAACCAGCGGTTGGGGACACCCCTCAACCAGGGGGTGGGCCGGGCGGAGAGGTGAACAAGCTCCCGAGTCCGGGAGCGTCGACCGTGAGCCCGGTGAGTCGGAGCCCCTCCCACGCGGTGACCTGATTCGCGGTCAGCACGGGTTTGCCGAACTTGGCCTCGAGGTCGACGACCCACATCGCGGTGTGCAATGCGGTGTCGGGGACCAGGATTGCTTGTGCCGAGCCGGAATCGGCGGCCGACAGCATGTCGAACAGTCCGTCGCCGTCGAACATGCCTGCCTCGGTCGCCGTCCCGATGTCGTTGGCGCGCAGGGCCACCACCTCGACACCCGCGTCGGCGAGAAACCCGGTGAAGCGACTCGCCAGTGGTTCCGGATAGGTGGCGGCGATCGCGACCTGTGACAGACCGAGATGCCGGCAGGCCGCGGCGAAGGCCAGTGACGTCGACGACGCCGGACGGCCGGACTTTCCGGCGACATCGGCGGCCTGGCGTCGGGCACCGTCGAAACCGTAGACGAAGCTGCCCGAGGTGCACGCCCACATCAGCGCCGATGGGTGGTGGGCCTGCGCTCGCCGCACGCCGTCGAAGAGGCGGTCCTGCTCGCCGACCGCAGTCATGGCTTGGACGGTGTGGTCGTCGGAGTCCACCTCGGTGATCACGACCGGCAATCGGACCTCGGAGTGGGGCTCGACAGCGCCGATCGCGGCCTCGATCAGTGCGAAGTCGTCCTCGGCCGCGTGGCCGGGGTAGAGCATCGCGACGGTGGTTGTCACGCCCACACCTCCAAGGTAGATTGTCAACAATCTACCAATCTTTCGAGGGGGCGCATGACGGACGCCACGCGGTGGCTCAGCGCCACGGAACTGGCCGAGGCCTACCGTACCGGCGAGCTGACGCCGGATTCGGTGGCGGCGGAACTGCTCGACGCCATCGATGACGTCGATCCGTCCATCAATGCGTTCTGCCTCATCGACCGCGAACGCACGTGCGCCGAGGCCCGGGAGTCCACTGAGCGATTCGCCGCCGGGACACCCCGTGGCCCGCTCGACGGCGTTCCGGTCTCGATCAAGGACCTGTTGCTGACCGCCGGATGGCCGACGTTGCGCGGCTCGCTGATGATCGAGCCCGATCAGATGGTGTGGGACATCGACGCTCCCGCGGTGGCACGTCTGCGTGAGGCTGGTGCGGTCCTGCTCGGAAAGGTCACCACACCGGAATTCGGATGGAAAGGCGTCACCGACAGTCCGCGCACGGGCGTCACCCGCAATCCGTGGGACACCTCGCGTACGTCGGGCGGGTCGAGCGGAGGCAGTGCCGCGGCGCTCGCGGCCGGCTTGGGTCCGCTGTCGGTCGGCACCGATGGTGGCGGTTCCATCCGGATACCGGCCGCCTACTGCGGCGTCGTCGGGTTCAAGCCGACACTCGGCCGGGTGCCCATGTATCCGCCGAGCCCGTTCGCGCCGGTGGCCCACGTCGGTCCGATGACGCGGACGGTGTCGGATTGCGCTGCGCTGCTGGATGTCCTGAGCGGGTTCGATCCCCGTGACTGGTCCGCACTGCCGTCGCCGACAACCAGTGCGGTCACCGCGGTCGCCGACGTTCGCGACCTCGCCGATCTGCGTGTCGGCTACAGCGCCGATCTCGGCTTCGGCACCAACGACCCAGGCGTACAGGCCAACACCGACCGGGTGGCGTCGGTACTGGAACAGCTCGGGGCGACCGTGGAGAAGGTCGATCTCGGATGGGAGGACCCGGCCTGGGCCTACCACGTCATCTGGTTCGCGGGTGCCGACGTCGTCGTCCGCGGGCTCGGACCGCACGCGGCCGAACACGTGGACCCGCTGCTGATCGACGCGGTGGAACGGCATTCCGGTTTCACTGCGACCGATTTCGTCAGCGCAACCGCGCTACGGATGGAGATGGGTACCCAGATGAGCCTGCTCCATGAGGAATTCGACGTCCTGCTGACGCCGTCGATGCCGACGGTGGCATTCGAGGCCGGTCGTATCGTCCCGGACGGGGCGGGGTCGCCCGACTGGACATCCTGGACTCCCTACAGCTACCCGTTCAATCTCACCGGTCAGCCGGCGATCACCGTGCCGAGTGGATTCGCCGATGGTCTGCCGACCGGCGCGCAGTTCGTCGGTGCTCGGCATCACGACGCGACGGTGTTGCGCGTCGCGGCAGCGTACGAGGCGGCCGCCGGCTTCACGATGTTGGGAGACCGCGCGTGACCGACGAACAGCGAACCGGCCCCGCGGCCCGACTTGACCGGTTCATCACCGTGACATTGGAAAAGCGCGGGGTCACGGCGGTCGCCCGGATGCTCGATGCCGAGGCGCCTCGCACCGCGGCTGCGGTCTGGGACGCATTGCCGCTGGGCGGTCAGGTGTTTCACGGAAAGTTCGCCCGCAACGAGATCTACACCCTACTGCCGGCCTTCTCCGCGACCGAGCCGGGCATGGAGAACACCACCATCACGCCCATCCCGGGCGACCTGTGTTACTTCACCTTCGACGGGGTGCTCGAGAACCCGGCGTATGGCTACGAGCTCGGCTCGGCCCCCGCCGAGCACCGGCTCCTCATCGACCTCGCAGTGTTCTACGGCCGCAACAATCTGCTGGTCAACGGTGACGTCGGATGGGTGCCGGGCAATGTGTTCGCCACGATCATCGAGGGTCTGGACGACTTCGCCGCAGCCTGCAATGACGTCTGGATGGGCGGCGCGCGCGGGGAAACACTGACTTACGCGCGCCATTCACGGTAAGAAAGAGGGAATGACGGTGACCATGAAGGTGGGGGCGAAGACGCCGGGTCCACAGGACCCGGGGACGAATCGAACCGTCGTCGACCAGGCGAAACAGGACAAATCGCCACGTCGGCGGGTGCTGTCGCCGCTGGTTCAGGAATCGACACCGGCGATCATCGCGCGTAAGTTGCACGATGCGATCGCAAACGGGGACTTCGCGCCCGGCTCGCAGTTGACGGAGTCGGGGCTGGCGGCCGATCTGGGCGTCAGTCGTGGTCCGCTGCGCGAGGCCATGCAGCGCCTGACCGCGGAAGGACTGCTGGTCAGCCACCGTAACCGCGGCTTGTTCGTCGTCTCGATGGAAGAGGACGACATCCGGGACATGTACGTCGCGCGCACTGCGGTGGAACGCGCTGCTGTGCAACAGGTGATCGCGCACCGCGAGCGGGAGGCGGTGGAGGCACTGGGCGGCGCGGTCGACGCGATGCGCGTCTTCGTCGACGAGCCGAACGGTGCGGGGATGGCCGAGGCCGACATGGCCTTTCACCAGACCTTGGTGGAATATGCTGGAAGTCAACGACTTTCGCGGTTGCACGAGACGATCCTCGTGGAGACGCGAATGTGTCTGCGAGCCATGCGAGGGACGTACTCCTCGGGAAAGGACCGGATCGACGAACACCAGGCGTTGGTGGACGCCATTGCCGCGGGAGACGCCGCGGCGGCCGATGCTCTGATGATCGAGCACATGGCCGACGGGTTGCGTCGCCTGCTCGGGGACGGCGAGGACGCCGCGAACCTGCAGGTGGCGAGGGGCTGATTGCCCGCGGCCCCGGGTCCACCGATCGCAGCTACGAGATCGACCCTCAGCGGCCCCACGACTCAGGAAGCGCAGATGAGCGACACGACGACAGCAGACAGTTACGAGCAGCTCGCACCAGACCCGAACTCACCAGAGGGCAAGAGACTTCTCCGCAAGGCCATCGGCGCCTCGGCGATCGGCAACGCGACCGAGTGGTATGACTACGGCGTCTACGCCGCGGCCTCGGTCTACCTGACGCAGGCGTTCTTCCCGGGGGAGTTCGGAACCGTCGGCACCATGCTGGGTTTCGCGATCTCCTTCGTCCTGAGGCCCCTCGGCGGTATGGTCTGGGGACCGATCGGCGACCGCATCGGCCGCAAATCGGTTCTGGCGATGACGATCCTGCTCATCTCCGGCGCGACCGCACTGATCGGTCTGCTGCCCACGCATGCGTCGATCGGGTTCTGGGCGCCCGTCCTGCTCATCCTGCTCCGTGTCATCCAGGGATTCTCGACCGGCGGCGAATACGGCGGTGCCGCAACGTTCATGGCCGAGTACGCGCCCGACAACAAGCGCGGAAAGTACGGTTCGTTCCTCGAATTCGGCACCCTGGCCGGTTTCTGCGGCGGGACACTCTTCGTCCTCCTGCTGCAATTGGCGTTGTCTGACAGCCAGATGGATCAGTGGGGTTGGCGCATCCCGTTCCTGCTCGCACTGCCGATGGGCCTGATCGGGCTGTACCTGCGGTCGCAGATGGAGGACACGCCGGTGTTCCAGGAACTGGAGCAGGACAACGAGATCAAGGGCTCGGCCTGGACCCGGTTCAAGGATCTGCTGGTCAACTACCGGCGTCCGATCATCACCATGTTCGGTCTGGTGATCGCGCTCAACGTGGCCAACTACACCCTGCTGGCCTACCAGCCGACCTACCTACAGAACACCATCGATCTGTCCGAGACCTCGGCCAGCGTCGTCAACCTCATCGGCCAGCTCGTGATGATGCTGCTGATCCCGTTCTTCGGATGGTGGTCGGACTCGACGGGCCGCAAACCCATGTGGTGGGGTTCGCTGATCGGCCTGTTCGTCCTCGCGCTGCCGCTCTACTGGCTGATGGGTCAGGGATTCGCCTGGGCCATCGTGGCATTCGTCATCCTGGGTGTGCTGTACATCCCTCAGCTGGCGACCATCTCGGCCACCTTCCCAGCGATGTTCCCGACCCAGGTCCGCTATGCCGGTTTCGCGATCTCCTACAACGTCGCGACCGCGGCATTCGGCGGAACCGCGCCGCTGGTCAACGATGCAGTGGTCGAGAGCACCGACTGGAACCTGTTCCCCGCGGTCTACATGATGGGTGCCTGCGCCATCGGCATGGTCGCCCTGGTCTTCCTGAAGGAGACCGCGGGCGCCTCGCTGCGCGGTACCGAGATCCCGAGTCTGGAAAACGATTTCACGAGTCTGCAGAAGCAGAAGGTGAACTAGGGGCCCAGCAGCCGCATCGCGGCGAGGGCGTAGGCTCTCGCCGCGGTGGCCAGGTCGGCGATGGCCACCGACTCGTCCGGTTGGTGGGCGTCGGTGTTGATGTTTCCCGGACCGAGGACGATCGACGGGACACCGAGGTCGCGGCTGACGAAGCCACCGTCGCAGGCGGCAGTCCAGCCGCCGACCGAGGTGTCCGCCCCGGCATCGGTGACCGCACCGACCGCTGTGGTGACGAGCGGGTGCGTGGCTTCCGTCGCGAAACCGGGCATCTCCATGGTCACCCGGACGTCGACGCTGATGCCGTCGGTGTCGATTCCTCTGTCGCTGATCGCTCTTCGCAGATCGTCGGCGATCCGGTGCGGGTCCTCATCGGGCATCAGGCGCCGGTCGATGCCGAGCGAACAACCCGGTGCCACCACCGAGATGCCCTGTCCGCCTGTGATGGTGCCGACATTCCAGGTGCCGTGACCGAGCAGGTCGTCGGCCGTCTCGGCCAGCCGTTCACCGTCGGCGCGGATGATGTCGACGATGGCCGCCGCGGCGTCGATGGCGCTGCGACCATCGGTGGGACGTCCGGAATGAGCCGCGCGACCGGTCACCTCGACCTCGATGTACGACGCACCGCGGCAACCCCGGACCACCTGCATGTCGGTGGGTTCGGCGACCACGCAGCCGCGGAACTCGAGGTCGGCGGGGCGGCCCACGAAGTCCCGCACCCCGGTCCCGTGTTCCTCCTCGTCGACGGTGCACACCAGGCGGACCGGTCCGGAGAGTTCGACCCCGACCTCGGCGGCCCGGCGTAGCGCGGTCATCGCCGCGACGACGGCGGCGAGGCCGCCTTTCATGTCGGTGGCACCGCGGCCGTAGATGCGGCCGTCGCGGATGCGGACCGTGTACGGGTCCGCTGACCAGCCGGGACCGGCCGGGACCACGTCCGAATGTCCGAGGAACATCAGTCCCGGTCCGGTGCCGGCAGGCACGGTGGCGACGAGATTGGGCCGCCCCGGTGCCACTTCGTGGGTCACGACGTCGAAACCGAGCGCGCGGCAGGCACTCTCGAGCACTTCGACCGCGGCTTCCTCGGTACCGCCCGGGTTCTCGCTGGGCGCCTCGACCAGTGCCGAGGTGAGCGAGATGATCGCGGCCTCGTCGATGAAGCCGAGCACCGCGGTCTCGGCGGCGGTCAGGTCTGGTTCACGACTCACCCGGCCATCTTCTCAAGACTGGCCGTGAGACGTCGGACACCCTCGTCGATCCGTTCCGGGGTGCTCGACGCGAAGCAGAGACGCATCGAGTTGCGGAAGCGTCCACCGGGCGACAGCGCGGGGCCGGGAATGAACGCCACCCCGTCCGCGAGCGCGACCTCGAAGAGTTCTCGCGTGTCGATCTCGGCGAACTCGTCGCGCAACGTGACCCACAGGAAGAAGCCGCCCTCGGGGTCCGTGGTCACCACCCGATCGCCGAGATGACGTCTGATGGCGTCGAGCATGGCCTCTTTGCGCTCGCGGTACAGCAGGCGAATCCCGGCGAGATGGTCCTCGAGTCCGCCGCGGGCGATGTACTCGGCGACAATGTGCTGGTTGGGCACGTTGGTGCAGGTGTCCATCGCCTGCTTGCCGTTGATCAGCAGCTGGCGTAGGGAGGGATCGGCGTCGACCCAGCCGACACGCCAGCCCGGCGCGAGGATCTTGGAGAACGTACGGACTGAGAAGATCAGCGGGTCGCCGGGGCTGAGCGTCTGGAAGGTCGGGATGTCGGTGCCGGCGAACCGCAACAGCCCGTACGGGTCGTCGTCGATGATGACCGACCCCCAGGTGTGCGCCAGCCGCAGCAGTTCGCGGCGGCGCTCCTCGGACATGGTGACGCCGGAGGGATTCTGGAATGTCGGGATCGTGTAGATCGCCTTCGGCGTCTGACGGGTGCGTGCGACGAGTGCCTCGAGCTGATCGACCTGCATGCCGTCGTCGTCGACGGGAACCTCGAGCAACTGCGCGCCGTAGGACAGTGCGGTCGCACTGCCATTGGTGTACGTGGGGGACTCGACGATGACCAGATCCCCGGGATCGACGAACAGCTTGCAGGCGAGGTCGAGTCCCTGCATCCCGCCGGTGGTGATGACCAACCGGTCGAGGGACGACGGGTCGGGGGTCGTGGCGAGATAGTCGACGAGCAGTTGCAGCAGCCGGGGCTCGCCTTCCGTGGCCCCGTAGGTGAACGAGGTGTGATCGAGGATCTCACCGGCGATCTGACGGAACTCGTCGGCCGGTACGGCCTCGTCCGCGGGGGAGCCCATCGCGAACCGCACGATGTCGTGGGACTGCGCGGCGAGCAGCGAGGTCGACGAGTCGATCATCGAACCGACGAGGTCCTTGGCGCGGCCCGCCAACGGCAGTGTTGGTGCCGAATGTCGGTTCTGGTAGGCGGTTTCGGTTGTGGTCACTTTCTTCACCTCGTCTCGGCAGCCCTTCGTGGCTCGTCGCTTGCGCTCCTCGCACCTCAGGGATCAGATCGTGTGGTCGTCGTGTTGGTTTCGCACCTCAGGGATCAGGTGGTGTGGTCGTCGTGTTGGTTTCGGACCTCAGGGATCAGGTGGTGTGGTCGTCGTGTTGGTTTCGGACCTCAGGGATCAGGTGGTGTGGTCGTCGTGCTGGTTTCGGACCTCAGGGATCAGATTGTGTGGTCGTCGTGCTGGTGTCGATCAGGTTGTGTGGCTACTTCTGGATCAGTTCCCGCGGAAACGACGTGAAGCACTCGACGCCGGTCGGGCTGACCCGGACCGACTCGGACAGCTCGAAACCGTAGTTGTCCATCCACATGCCGCAGACGATGTGGAAGGTCATGTTGGTCTCCAGCACCGACTCGTCCTCGCTGCGGATGCTGATCGTGCGCTCGCCCCAGTCGGGCGGGTAGCCGATGCCGATCGAATAGCCCAGGCGCGAGGGCTTCTCGAGTCCGTACTTCGCTAGTGTCCAGTTCCACGTCGAGGCGAGTTCGCGCGTGGCCACGCCCGGCTTGATGGCCTCCAGCACGTTGTTCAGGCCCTCGGCGGTTGCCTTGGCGACGTAGTCGAGGTCCTTGCTCGGGGTGCCGAGGGACACCGTCCGGGCAAGCGGAGAGTGATATCGGTTGTGTGCCCCGGTCAATTCGATGACGACCGCCTCGTCCTCGACGAAAGTGCCCTGGTGCCACGTGAGGTGCGGGGTGTCGGCTGCCGCGCCGGTGGGCATCATCGGGACGATCGCCGGGTAGTCGCCGCCGTACTCCGGGGTGCCGGTGATCTGCGCCTGCGAGATGGCCGCGGCCGCATCGCATTGCCGCACCCCGATGTCGATGGTGTCGATCGCGGCGCGCATCGCCTTCGAGCACACCATGCCGGCCTGGCGCATCAGTTGCACCTCGGCGTCGGACTTGACCGAGCGCACCCAGTTGACGAGCTCGAAGCTGTCGACGAGCTTCCACTCCGGGATCGCGTTGAACAGCGCGCGATACGCCTTCGGCGAGAAGAAGTGCGAGTCCATCTCCAGGCCCACGGACCCGGTGTTCGACGCCGGGGCGATGAGGTGGCGCTGACGCAGCGACCACGCGACCCAGTCGAACGGATGGAGGTGCGGGCGGTGCACATAACTCTCCGGGTAACCGACGATCTGATCGGCGGGCAACCACGTCGTGCGATGTGCGCCATGCGCATCCATCTCGCGAGCGTAGAAGACCATCTCTCCGTCGATCGGCACGAACAGCATCTGCGGGGTGTAGAACGACCAGGCGTTGTAACCGATCAGATAGAAGATGTTGGCCGGATCGGTGACGATGATCGCCGACAGACCCTGACGGTCCATGAGCTCACGGACACGTCTCAGGCGCTGCTCGTACTCGCTGTCACTGAACAGCTGAGCACCCAGGTACATGGTCTCCTCGCTCCTGTCTGAACGCTGATGTGTTCCGGAAAACCGCTGTCAGCGACGATGAATCGGCGTCGCCGTGTACTTCATGTCGAGGAACTCCTCGATGCCCACGCGTCCACCCTCGCGGCCGAGCCCGGATTCCTTGACACCCCCGAAGGGAGCCGCCGGATTGGACACGGCGCCGGTGTTGACCCCGACCATACCGGTTTCCAGCGCGGCCGACAGCCTGGCGCAGCGGTCGACATCCTGACTGAAGAGGTAACCGACCAGGCCCCAGGGAGTGTCGTTGGCCAGCGCGAGCACTTCGTCGTCGGCGGCAGGATCGTCTGGCCTGTCAGCATTCCCGAACGGGATGATCGCGGCGACGGGCCCGAATATCTCGGTGCGCATGAGGTCTGCGTCGAGCCCGACGCCGGACAACACTGTCGGCGGGTAGAAAAAGCCTGGGCCGCTGGTCTTCTCGCCGCCGCAGATCACCGTCGCGCCTTTGGCCACGGCGTCGGAGACGAGCGCCGAGACCTTCTCGACGGCCTTGCGTTCGACGAGGGGCCCGACCTGGACGCCCTCGGCCGCACCGTCACCGACGCGCAAACTGGACATTCTCGCGGCGAAGGCGTCGGTGAATTCGTCGATCACGCTGCGGTGCACGAAGACTCGATTGGCGGCCGTGCAGGCCTGACCGATGTTGCGCATCTTGGCGAACATCAGGCCGTCGACGGCCCGCGGGATGTCCGCGTCGGCGCAGACGATGAACGGCGCGTTGCCGCCCAGCTCCATCGACGTCCGCATGACCGTGCCCGCCGCCTGACGCAGGAGTAGTTTCCCGACCTCGGTCGACCCGGTGAAGCTGACCTTGCGGGCGAGTCCGCTCTCCATCCACTCGGTGACGACGGTCGACGGGTCGCTGGTCGTGACGATGTTCAGCACCCCCGCGGGCAGACCGGCCTCGACGAGGATGTCGGCCAGCAGCAGGGAGGTGAGCGGGGTGAGTTCGGCGGGCTTGAAGACCATGGTGCAACCGGCTGCGACGGCCGGCCCGATCTTGCGGGTCGCCATGGCCAGCGGGAAGTTCCACGGCGTGATGAGGATGCACGGGCCGACGGGCTGCCTGGTCACCACGACCCGGTGCGATCCGTCGCCGGTGGTGGTGGAGTCGCCACCGATGCGCACGGCTTCCTCGGCGAACCAGCGGAAGAACTCGGCGCCGTAGGCGACCTCGCCCTTGGCCTCAGCGAGGGGCTTGCCCATCTCCGCGGTCATCACCGCGGCGATCTCGTCCGCGCGCGTCATGATGAGTTGATGTGCGCGATAGAGGATCTCACTGCGGAACCGCGGTGAGGTCGTGGCCCACTCGGCCTGGTGCGCGGCCGCGGTCTCGAGCGCGCGCCGAGCGTCGACGGCGTCGGCGTCGGCCACCTGGGCGAGTACCTCTTCCGTGGCCGGGTTCACGACGTCGAAGCGCTTGCCCGACGCGGCCGGAGCCCACTCGCCGTCGACGAACAGGTCGGTGTGGACGCGGGACACTGCTTCGGGAGCGGTCTGGGGCGCGATGGTCGTCATGGTTGTACTCCTGGAGTATCGGTATCGGTATCGGGTGATGCCCTGAGCAGTTCGGCGAGATGGAGTCCGCGTACCCGCGCGGGGGCGAGGGCGTCGTCGACGGCGGCGAGGTGTTCGACGGCCATCGCGCAGCTGAACCCGTCGGTGACGACGGCCCGCTGCGGCGCGTTCCGCAGCGCCGGTGCGAGTCCGTTCTCGGCGACGGCCATGCTCACCTCGTAGTGACCCTTCTCGAAACCGAAGTTGCCTGCCACGCCACAACAACCGTCCGCGGTGTGCACGGTGACCCCCAGGGCCTCCAGGGCGGTGATGCCGACCCGGGCGCCGAACACCGCGTACTCGTGGCAATGGGTCTGCAACGTCACCTCGTCGGGCAGTGGTGGTGGTCGCCAGCCGGCATCGAGCAGAGTGGGCACATATGCGGCGAAACTTCGCACGCGTGCAGCCACGCGACGGGCGGCGTCGGTCGGCACGAGTTCGGGCAGGTCCTTCGCGAGCGCCGCGGCGCAACTGGGTTCGACAACGACGATCGGCCGGTCCGTACCGTCGTCGAGGTCGGCGACGGTACGGCGCAGCACCTTTCGGGCACGATCGAGCTGTCCCGTCGAGATCCACGTGAGACCGCAGCAGTTGTCGGCCGCACAGCCGACGGAAGCTGATGCACGGTCGACGGGATCTGACGCTCGGTCGACGGAGTGGGCGGCTCGGAGGATCTCGGCGACCGCGGTGGCCACCTGCGGCCGGAAGGCGCGGGTGAAGGAGTCGACGAACAGCACGACCGTGGACGACGCGTCGACCGGGGAGAGTGGCCCGAGATGGGTGCGCCGCGCACGCTGTGTCGCAAAGGCGGGCATCGTGCGCCGGGGGTCGAGTCCGCCGGCGCGCGCGGCGAGACCGCTCAGCCTGGATCGCAGTGCGCGGTTGAGGACCGGTGCCGCGAGCCCCGCCGCCGACAGCCACGCGGGCATCCAGCCGAGGGAGTAGTGCGACAGCGGGCGGAGCCGACGTCGATAGTGGTGGCCGAGGAACTCCGACTTGTAGGTGGCCATGTCGACGCCGGTCGGGCAGTCGGTGGAACACGCCTTGCACGACAGGCAGAGTTCGAGCGCCTCCGCGACGTCGGTGGACCGCCACCCCACGTCGACGCTCGGCGCGGTGCGGACCATGTCCTGCAGCACACGGGCCCGCCCGCGGGTGGAGTCCTTCTCGTCGCGGGTGGCCTTGTAGCTCGGACACATCACCCCGCCGGAATCCGCCCGGCACCGTCCGACGCCGATGCATCCCTGCACCGCGTGGACGAACGGGTCGACGAGCGGGAGTTCGTGCCCCAGATCGAAGGTGGTGGGCCAGTGGCGACGCGGCACGTCGGCGAGGGCGAGGTCGGCGGTGATCGGGGGCGGATCGACGATGCTGCCCGGGTTGAGGATTCCGCGTGGGTCCCAGATCGCCTTGAAGCGGGTGAAGGCCGACATCATCGCCGGGCTGTACATGAGCGGCAGCAGCGCCGACCGGGCCCGCCCGTCGCCGTGTTCACCGGACAGTGAACCGCCGTGTCGCACCACGAGTTCGGCGGCCTCGGTGCAGAAGCGTGCCATCACCGCGCGCCCCTCGGGAGAGCGCAGGTCGAACGTGATGCGCACGTGCATGCACCCGGCGCCGAAGTGGCCGTACATGACGCCGGTGAGGCCGTGCCGGTCGAGTAGGTCGGCGAAGTCGTCGAGGTAGTCGGCGAGGCGCTCGGGTGCGACGGCCGCGTCCTCCCATCCGGGCCACGACTCGTAGCCCGCGCCGATGCTCTCGTCGTCGGGGTCGGCGAGGCGCGACGACAGACCGGCGCCGTCCTCGCGGACCCGCCACAGCGCCCGGCGGCGGGCGGGGTCGTCGACCACCGTGGCGTCGGTCATCCGTCCCTGTGCGCGCAGGTGGTCGAGCAACCGCTTGGCGGTCGCCGGCACATCCGACTCGGATTGCGCGGCAGCGCTGTCCTCGTCGACGTCGATGAACAACCACGCGGATCCGTCGGGCAGGCCGGCGACGGCGTCGTGGCCACGCCGCGCCGCCATCGTGGAGACGATCTTGCGGTCGATGCCCTCGATGGCCGACGGTGCGAACGGAAGGATCGCCGGTACGTCCCGGGCGGCGTCGGCGGGGGAGTGGTAGCCGACGCACAGCAGGAGCTGAGACGTCGGGACCGGTACCAGCGTGACGCGTGCCGACACGACGATCGCGCAGGTCCCCTCGCTGCCGACGAGTGCGCGAGCCACGTCGAAACCGTTCTCCGGCAGCAGCTTCGCGAGATGGTAGCCGGAGACCTGCCGCGGGATGGTCTCGAGCTGGGTGCGCAGGATCGCGAGGTTCGCGGTGGTCAGCTCCCGCAGCGACGCGGTGATCTCGGCCGCGCGCTCCGCTGCCGCGGCATCGGCGGCCTCGGTGGCGCGGAGCCCGTCACGCGTTGCGGTGAGCATCAGGCCGTCGGCGGTGACGAGGTGCAGTTCGACGATGTGGTCGCTGGTACGGCCGTACCGAACCGAGTGATTGCCGCAGGCGTCGTTGCCGATCGCGCCGCCGAGGGTCGCGCGCGAGGCCGAGGACGGGTCCGGCGCAAAGGTGAGCCTGCCGCCGGTGGCGGCTCGTGCGTCGGCGGCCAGTGTGGTCAGGACGATCCCGGCGCCCGCGACCGCGGTCGCGGATTCGGCGTCGACGGACAGGACGTGGTCGAGATGCCGGGACAGGTCGAGCACGACGCCGGGCCCGATCGCGTTGCCGCCCATGGAGGTCCCACCGCCGCGGGGAACCACCGGGACGCGGTGGTCATGACACCACCCGACCACCGTCGCGACGTCGCGGGCGCTGCGCGGGAAGGTGACCGCCAGGGGCGGGACACGGTAATTGGAGGCGTCGTAGGAGTATTCGGCCAGGCGACGTGTCGAGGCGTCCGCATCGACACCGAGAGCGGTGAGTTCGGCTGCGATGTCCACCCGTGGCATGTGAGACCGGGCTGTCAGGTCTAGCCCAGGGCCGCGGCGAGCGCGGCACCGAAGCGGGCGACGCCGAGGTCGATCTCCTCGGCGGTGACGACCAGGGCGGGGATGAGGCGCACGACGTTGGCCGACGGCCCGCACGTGAGCGAGAGCAACCCCTGGGTGGTGCTGGCCTGCTGAACGGCGAGCGCGGCCGCCGCGTCGGGCGTCGTGTTCCCGGCGGCATCGGTCGTGATGAACTCGATGCCGGCCATCAGCCCCAGCCCGCGGACGTCGCCGACGCCCGGGAACGGTGCACACACCTGCCGCAGACCGGCGAGCAGCTGCTCACCGCGGACGCGCGCGTTCTCGACGAGGCCCTCTGACTCGATCACATCGAGGGTCGCGATCGCGGCGGCGGCCGCGACGGCGTTGCCGCCGTACGTGCCCCCCTGCGACCCCGGCCACGCCTTGCTCATCAGTTCCGTCGGCGCCGCGATCGCCGAGATCGGGAATCCCGACGCCAGGCCCTTGGCGGTGATGAGGATGTCGGGGGTCAGGTCCGCCGCGTGCTGGTGACCCCAGAACCTGCCGGTGCGACCGAATCCCGCCTGTACCTCGTCGAGGACGAGGAGGATGCCGTGGCGGTCGGCGCGCTCGCGCAGACCATGCAGGAAGCGCGGCGGGGTGGGTAGGTATCCGCCGTCGCCCAGGACCGGCTCGATGAGGAAGGCCGCGGTGTCGTTGGGGGCGACGCGCGACTGCAGCAGGTAGTCGAGTTCACGGAGTGCGAAGTCGACCGCGGTGTCGGTGTCCCAGCCGTAGCGGTAGGCATAGGGGAACGGAGCCATGTGCACGCCGCTCATCAGGGGCGAGAAGCCGGCGGAGAAGCGGGTGCCGGCCGTCGTCAGGCTGGCCGCGGCGACGGTCCGGCCGTGGAAGCCGCCCTGGAACACGATGATGTTGGGCTTCGCGGTGGCCATCCGGGCGAGACGGACGGCGGCCTCCACGGCTTCGGAACCGGAGTTCGCGTAGAAGACGGAGTCGAGGCCCGTGGGCAGTACCGCCCCGAGTCGGGCGGTGAGCTCGAGGAGCGGGGTGTGCATCACGGTGGTGTACTGCGCGTGGATGATCCTGGCGCACTGCGCCTGCGCGGCCGCGACGACGTGCGGGTGGCAATGGCCGGTACTGGTCACGCCGATACCGGTGGTGAAGTCGAGGTAGTCGCGACCGTCGGTGCCCCGAATCCACGAACCGGCCGCAGTGTCGACGACGACGGGAGTCGCCTGTTTCAGGGCGGGGCTCAACGACGCGGTCCGGTCGGTGCGGACCTGGGAACTGTGGATCTGGGACTCGACGCCGGCAGTCATGGCTACACGGTGACGCTCGATCGTACGATTGTCAACAATTAGACATCAACGCTGGTCGTCGAGTTCGTCGAGGGCGGCGCTGAGATCGCGGAGTGCGGTCAAGGCGTGCTCCCACCGGGCCGGGTCGAGTGCGGCCGCCAACCGGATGGCCGCCGTGCGATGGCCCGGGTTGATCGCCCGGACGGCCGCGAGGCCGGCCGCGGTGGGGGCGACGAGCTTGGCGCGACGGTGGGCCGGATTGTCGCGGTACTCGGCCAGTCCGTCGGCGACGAGGAGGTCGGCGGTGCGCTGCACGCTCTGGCGCGTGATCCCCATCGCCCGTGCGATGCCCGCGACCGGCAGCGGTTCGTCGAGCACCGCGCCGAGCACCTGCCACCGCGTGGCGGTCAGCCCGGCGGGTTCGGCGAGACGCTCGGCGAGGCTGAGGAACTGCCCGTTCAGCCGGAACGCTGTCAGCGCGGAGGCTGACAGCAGGTCCTGCGGGTCTCTCACTGCTCGCCGGCCAGCGCGTAGAAGCCGCTGGGATCCTGGTGGCCGTAGAGCTGATACCAGGCGTCGAGCACCGGCGGCGTGTAGACGCCGAGCAACGCGAAGACCTCCCGTGCGAAGTCGACCGGGGCGATCGCCGCTGCGGTGATGACACCGCGATCGGTGACGGCGGGGGCGTCGACGTAGTGGGCGGCCCCGGCATAACCGGTGGGCGACAACTGCTCCGGCGCGTTGCTGGTGTGGCGTCGGTCGTCGAGTAGTCCGGCCCGCGCGAGACCCATTGTCGCGCCACAGATCCCGGCAACCGGGGTGCCGGCTTCGGACCAGCGCCGCGCGGCGTCGACGAAGGCGTCGTTGGTCTCCCAGATCTGGGCGCCGGGCAGGACGAGCATCGCGCTGTCCTCAGGCGTGATCGCGTCGAGCGTCGTGTCGGGCACCATCGTGACCCCGCCGATGGTGCGGACCGGCTCGGTCGTCGCGCCGACGGTCACGATCCGGAACGTTCCCGGCTCGGCCTGGTACTCGGGATTGTTGATGCCGGACGCGACGTACCCGAACTCCCAATCGGCGAGCGTCGGGTACAGGGCGAGATGGACGGTCTTCATGGTGCCTCCTTCGGACGACTATGACAGCATCCTGTCATTAATGACAGGATGCTGTCAATGGTTGGCCCGCGAGGTCAGCTGCGCAGACGTTGTCGCAACGTGGGTCGCCCGGCGAGCGCGGGAGCCGTCTCGCGGATGACCATCAGGCAGCAGAGGCTGATCGCCATCAGGGCCGCCGCATAGAAGCCGACGGGGATCACGCTGCCGGTGGCGCTGACGATCCGGTTCGCGATCATCGGCGCCAGGCCGCCGCCCAGCACCGCGCCGACCTGGAAACCGATCCCGATGCCGCTGTAGCGCTGCGTGATCGGGAACAGCTCGGCGAAGGTGGTGAGCATCGGACCATAGACGAACCCGGTCAGTGCGAAGCCGATGGAGATGACCGTGATGCAGGCGGCCAACGACCCGGATGCGGTGACGGAGAACACGATCGGAGCGAACAGCAGCGACGTGATCATCCCGAAGCCGATCACCGTCTTGCGGCCCAGTCGGTCGGACAGGTAGCTACCCAGCACGACCGTCGCGGCGTGGCAGGCGAGCGCCAGCGTGCTGCCGAAGACCACCGGGGACCGGTCGAAGCCGCGTCCCGGATCGGTCTCGGTCAGGAAGGAGAGCATGAACGTGAACAGCAGGAAGGCGTAACAGTTCTGTCCGACGTTGATACCGGCGGCCAGCGCGACGCGACGCCAGTTCTGGCGGAGCACGGCGAAGGCCGGCGGCGACTTCTCCTCGGCCTGCTTGGACTCGACGAAGTCCGGAGTCTCGCTGACGCGGGACCGGGTCCACACCCCGATCGCCAGCACGACACCGCCGATGAGGAACGGGATCCGCCAGCCCCAGGCCAGGACCTGTTCCATCGGCATCAGCAGGACGAGGGCGAACGACAGGTTGGCCAAGATGCCGCCGACCGGCGAACCGAGGGTGACGAAGCAGCCGTACAGACCGCGCCGGTGCGTCGGCGCGTGTTCGGCGGCGAGCAGGGCGGCGCCGCCGATCTCACCGCCGCGCGAGATGCCGTGCACCATGCGCAGGAAGACCAGGATGATCGGTGCCACGATCCCGATGGCCTGGTAGTCGGGGAGGACGCCCATGGCCAGGGTCGATCCGCCCATGAGCAGGAAGGCGGCGGTCAGCGCCTTGCGTCGACCGAATTTGTCCCCGAAGTGTCCGAAGATCAGGGCGCCGATCGGCGCCATCACGAAACCGACCGCGAAGGTCGCGAAGCCCAGGAAGGTGCCGAACCAGGGATCGTCGACGTTGAAGAAGATCTTGTTGAAGACCAGTGCCGTCGCGGTGCCGTAGATCGCGAAGTCGTAGAACTCCATGATCGTGCCGACACCGGACGCGACGGCGACGCGGGTGGTCCGTTCCCGGCGCGGCCGGCCGGTGCCGGTGGCCGCGGGGTCGGGTGGTGCAGAATTGTCGAGAGTTACCACGGATCACTCCTCATCGGTGGGCGAACGGACCCTCGAGGCCGTCGTTCGTTGGCTGTACTCGTGGATGGATCGATTGTGTCGAACCCGCGAGGCGGGGGGAATCGGGAAAAGCTTTACCGCGCCGAGCTATTGGCCGCGTTCGGGCACGCTTCACCGCGCCACCGGAACCGGGTCCGGTGGCGGGTGAGGTCGTCGCCCGATCCGTCAGTCGGCCGTGCTGAACTCCTCGTGGCGGGCGAGACGCCCGACCGCGTCGAGTACGCGGGCGAAGTCGGCGATCCGCTGGGCGCGGTAGTCGGCCACGGTGGCCGGGTCGAACTCGTAAAAGCCTGCGCCGTCGGATATCCCACGACGTCCGGAGGTCATGTTGGACTCGACCAGCGGGGCGGGCGCGAACCGCTCGCCGAGTTCACCACGCAGGTAATTCGATGCGTGGAACAAGGTGTCGCAGCCGCCCCAGTCGATGAACTCGAGCAGGCCGAGAACCGCGAAGCGCGAGCCGAATCCGATGCGCACCGCGGTGTCGATGTCCTCGGCGCTGGCCACCCCCTCGTCGACCATCCGGGCCGCCTCGTTCATCACGAGCGCCTGCAGCCGGGGCACGATGTACCCGGGCGACGGGGCGCACACCACGGGTACTTTGCCGACCGCGACGAGCAGGTCGCGGGTGGCGTCGACGACCCCGCGGCCGGTGGCGGTGCCCGGCGCGACCTCGACGAGCGGCATGAGGTCAGCCGGATTCAGCCAGTGCGCGTTGAGGAATCGCTCCGGGGCCGACAACGCCCCGGCGAGCTCGTCGACGAGGAAGCTCGAGGTGGTCGACGCGATGGGGACGGTGTCGCCGACCATCGCCTCGATCCACGTGAGCGCGTCGCGCTTGATCTCGGCGACCTCGGGTACCGCCTCGAACACCAGATCGGCGCCGGCCATCGGACCCAGGGCGTCGACCTCGCCGACGACGGTGACCAGCGCCGCGACGTCGTCGAGGTCCTCGACCGCCAGCAGGCCGAGCGTGACCTTGTGCGCCAGTGCCTGACGGACCGCGGTGCGAACCCCGTCGAGGTAGGCCGCGGCGTCGGCACCGCGGTCGCGGAGGTCGACGACCGTCACCGACACGTTCCCGAAGGCCAGCGCGGCGGCGATGCCCTGACCCATCCGGCCGGCGCCGACGACGGCGACGTGGCGACCCGTCACTGCGCCGGTCCGTCGTGGAGCAGTGCCTGCATGCCGGACCGGTCGAGGTCGGCCAGTCCCAGATTCTCCAGGGTCCGGCCGCCGGTTGCGGCCGGACGGCCGGTGACCGCGCCGGCGAGGGCGAGCAGGCCGTCGGCCACCGGCGTCGGTACCGCCGCCCACCGCCCCACCGAGCTCAGCAGCGCCAGCCCGATCTCGACGTCCTCGGTCATGTAGCGGTGGGTGTGCAGGTCGATGTTCTCGCGCCAGTCGCCGCTGTCGGTGAGCTTCTCGTGGGCGGCGTTGCCGTACATCCACTCGTCGCCGTCGGCGGTGTAGTGGTCGGCGAGCGGGAAGTGCGGTGCGCCGTAGCCGAGCGCCTCCCGGACCGCGATGCGCTCGGCGTCGAGCGCGGAGGTGACCCGCCGGATGGCGTCCTGGGTGCCCTCGTTGTGGATGTCCCACGACGGGAAGTGTTCCAGCGGACCGGCATTCATCAGGATCAGCGGCGGGTGGATGATCGGGCCGGCGTTCATGAGCGCGCCGCTGAGGGCGTCCTCGCTGCGTTCGACGGCGGGATAGACCTCACCGAGGACCGCCAGCGCCCGATCGGTGTGCCGGGCCGGGAACACTCCGGTGGGCAGACGGGTGGCGTACCCGCTGACGACGACCCGGGTGTCGCCGTGCTTGCGTGCGAGGTAGGGCAGGGTCCCGGTCTCGGCGAACGCGACGTCCGCGGGATTGCCGGCCACGCGCACCGCCCGCGCGAACACGAACGACCCGAAGCTGCCCGGCGGCAGGTAGACGACCTGGCCGTCGCGCAGGTGCGGGGCGACCTGCCGCGCGAGCGACTCGTGGGCGAACGCCGGGACCGGCGCGACGATGACCTCGGCGTTGGACACCGCCTCGGCGAGGTCGGCGACGATCGAGATCCCGCCGCCCGCTCCGCCGTCGACGCCGATCTGCCGCCGGCCGCGGTGGTCGTCGATCTCGAGCGTGCCGCGCTCGACCAGGGACGAGAACGCTGCGCCGTCCCGTCGCCACCAG
Source organism: Gordonia sp. SCSIO 19800 (assembly GCF_018132775.1). Classification (NCBI taxonomy): domain Bacteria; kingdom Bacillati; phylum Actinomycetota; class Actinomycetes; order Mycobacteriales; family Gordoniaceae; genus Gordonia; species Gordonia sp. SCSIO 19800. The sequence goes on from NZ_JAGRQM010000012.1 coordinate 113,092, forward strand.
GTGACATGGTGGTCCTTCTCGCTGAGCTCGGCCGCGGCCGCATAAGAGCCGTGACCTCCGCCGATGACGCAGACCTTCACGAACCGTCCTCCTCGATCTCGGGCCGCTCGAGCGGCCACTGGGGTGTTGGGAGGAAACGTAGGAGCGCTGCCGCGGACTGTCCCGGCGTCTGCCGAAACCGAAAAAAGTTCACCTCGTGATGCAGGATTGTTGCGTGCCGGACGACCTCGATTATCAGATCGTTCACGCTCTGCAGGTCGCGCCGAGGGCGCCGTGGGGCGTCGTCGGCGACGTCGTGGGCGTGAGCGCGGCGACCGCGGCCCGACGCTGGGAGCGGCTCGTCGACAGCGGTCTCGCCTGGATCGTGACCTATCCCGGGGCCGCGTACCTGAACACCCGCTGCAGCGCGTTCGTCGAGGTCCAGACCTCGTCACGGCGTGCGGCGCTCGTCGAGCGGTTGTCGGCGGACCGGCACGTGGCCACCATCCAGCGCACCGCGGGCGACGGCGACCTGCTGCTGACCGTGATGGTCCCGGATCTCGGCTTCCTCGGCGACTGGGTGCAGCGACTCGCCGACGTCGAGGGGGTCGCCCGGACCCGGACGAGGGTGGTGATGCGAGTCTTCGGCGAGAGCGAACGCTGGCGGGTGCACACACTGTCCGACGCCGACGAGTCGGTACTCGCCGAGCACCGACCCGAGCACCGCCCGCTGGCGCACGAACCCGATGAGATGGATCTGCGACTCATCGCCGCCCTGGCGCAGGACGGCCGGCGTTCGGCGGTCGATCTGGCGACCGCGAGTGGTCTGAGCGCGCCGACCGTTCGGCGTCGGCTGACCGCACTCGTCGCCGAACGCGTCCTGTCGATCAGATGCGAGGTGTCGCACGTGATCAGCGGATGGCCCGTCACGGCGAACGTGTGGGCGCGGGCGTCGTCGAGGTCGATCGCGGCGCTCGTCGACGCGCTCGACGAACTGCCCCAGGTACGGGTCTGCTGTGAGGTCACCGGTACCGCGAACATCGTGATGGCTGTCTGGTTGCACACCGTCGGCGAACTGTCCGAGTTCGAGCAGCAGCTCGAGAGCCGGGTGCCGGGACTCGTCGTCGCCGACCGGTCGGTCACCCTGGAGACCCCGAAGCGCCTCGGCTCACTGCTGGACCGGTCGGGCTGTCGCACGGGCTCGGTTCCGGTGGTGCTGTGAGATGACCACGTCGACCTCGCTGCGCTTCGCCCTGCTGATCACCGTGGCCTGTGGCTTCCTCGACAGCTACACGTATCTGTCCCGGGGCGGGGTGTTCGCCAACGCCCAGACCGGGAACGTCATCCTGCTCGCGTTGAATCTGTCGGAGCAGCACTGGTATCAGGCCTCGGGTCATCTCTGGCCGATCCTCGCGTTCCTCGTCGGCGTCGTGCTGGCGGTGCACGTGAAGGCCGGCCGCTTCGACCATCTCCTCGTGTACCCGATCCGCGTGACGATGGCGCTGCAGGTGAGCATCCTCGTCGTGATCGGCTTCGTCCCCACCTCCGTCCCGCACTCGTTCGTCACCATCCCCATCTCGTTCATCACCGCCATGCAGATCGAGTTGTTCCGCAACATCGGCGATCTCAACTACATCGCGGTGGCCACGACCGGGAATCTGATGCGCCTCGTGGAGGCCGGGTACGGCGTCACCGTCGACCGGGCCCCGGACGCGCGCAAGGCCCTGACGGTCTACGGCCGCGTGGTCGGGGTGTTCGCCGGCGGCGCACTCGTCGGGGCGGTCTGCACCCAGGTGATGGGTGGCCGCGCCGCCTGGGTGCCGGCGGGTTTCCTCGCGGTGACGCTGTTGCTCTTCGTCATCGACGAACGCACCGACCCGTCACCTACGGTGGGGTCATGACCCCACACGCGCCCGTGGTCGCCCTGCTGATCTCGCCCGACGATCCCCCGCCGGGCAACCTCGCCGAGCTCGAGGAGCTCGCGACGGTACGGCTCTGCACGGCCGACGATCTCGGCGCGGCCCTGCCGGGTGCGGACGTTCTCGTGTTGTGGGACTTCTTCTCCCGTGGCCTCGCCGACCACTGGGGCGAGGCCACGGCATCGTTGCGCTGGGTTCATGTGTGTGCGGCGGGCGTCGACTCGTTGCTCTTCGACGGGCTACGGGCCTCCGACGTCGTGGTGACCAACGCCCACGGCGTCTTCGACCGGCCGATCGCGGAGTTCGTCCTCGCCGCAGTCCTCGCGCGGCACAAGGGTTTACACGAATCGATGGCGCTGCAGCGCGATCATGAATGGCGACATCGCGAGACCGTGGCGACCCACCGCACCTCCGCCCTGGTCATCGGGACCGGCGGGATCGGCCGCGCGATCGCGAAACTGCTTCGCGCGGTGGGTGTCCGGGTGGTCGGGGCGGGCCGGACCGCTCGCGACTCGGATCCGGACTTCGGGCATGTCGTGGCCACCGACGATCTCGCCGCACAGGTCGGCGGATTCGACACGGTCGTCGCGATCGCGCCGCTGACCGAGCAGACCGCCGGGATGATCGACGCGACGGTGCTGGCGGCGATGAAACCCGGTGCCCACCTCGTCAACGTCGGCCGCGGCGAACTCGTCGACGAGGCGGCCCTCGTGGAGTCGCTCCGCTCGGGCCACCTCGGTGCGGCCACCCTCGACGTCTTCGTGACCGAGCCGCTGCCCGCCGACAGCGCGCTGTGGGATCTGCCCGGGGTCGCGATCTCGGCGCACATGAGCGGAGATGCCGTCGGATGGCGCGAGGCGCTGGCCGAGCAGGTCCTCGACAACCTGCGGCGCTACGTCGCGGCGGGTACCGCGGACCCGGCCGAGATGCTGGTCAACGTCGTCGACAAGGAACGCGGGTACATCCGGGTAGGCGGATGACCTCACCGCGGGCCCGCCGATAGTAGGCTGTAGCGCGATGACCACCGTCTATTTCCTGATCGCCGCCGTGGCCCTACTGGGTGCGGGTGTCCTGTTGTGGCTCGACCGCCAGCGGTCGAGCGTCGCACGGCACCAGCGTGCGGTCTGGGGCGATGAGCACGAGTTCAAGTTCCGCGAGTCGGACACCAAGCTGCGCAAGGTCTTTCGGCGCGCCACGATGAACGTCGGCGACCACATCCCGGTCCAGGACGTCGCCTACGGCCACTACGCCGGGGTGGAGGCCGTGGTCTTCGACCTGTCCGAGACCGCGACCGTGATCGCCGTCCGACGCTCCTCGCCCTCGCACGTCGTCGTCGACCTCCGGCACGAGGACGTCCTCGCGCCCGCGGAGGAAGACGTGGAACTGCTGGGCGCGATGGGCCCGCGCGTCATGTTCTCGAACAACCTCGACGTCGCCCGCCGGGTCTGCGACCGCCGCATGGTGGCCCTCGCCAACAAGGCGCCCGCGTTCGTCGAGGTCCTGTGGAACGAGGGCAACTGGGCGCTCGGCTCGATGCCGGTGACCAACGACCCGGCCAAGCTGAACACCGGCCTGGAGGTCGTCCGCCGGTTCGCCGATCTCCTCCGGGTGCTGCCGCCGATGCGAGAGCCGGAGGATTCACCCGATCCGCGCGACCCGCACGGACCCACGCGGGCCGAGCTCGCCGACGAGAAGACCGAATCCCTCCGCGACAAGCGCCGTCGACAGGCCGCCGGCACCTCGACGGCAGCGGCGTCCCAGACCGGCGCGTCCGGAGATCCCGAGAGCCCGGCTGCGGCCCGCAAGCCCCCGGCCTCTTCAACCGGGGGCCGCCGGATGTCGCCGATGCCCGTCCGCGGGTCCGCCGGGACCTCCGACGACGCACCCCGCCGCGACACCGGCGAGCGGCCCAACCGGCACCGCAACTGATCGCGAAACGCTCCATGTTCGACCGAGAGGGAAGCCGCATGTCCTCGTCCGCCCCGGTTCCCGCCGAGACCCCGCAGGTCGACCCGACCGCGAAGGCGCGGCTCGCCGAGCTCGTCCGCGACCTCGCCGTGGTCCACGGCAAGGTGACGCTGTCGTCGGGCAAGGAGGCCGACTACTACGTCGACCTGCGCCGCGCGACGCTGCACCACGAGGCCTCCCGCCTCATCGGCCGGTTGATGCGGGAACTGACCGCGGACTGGGACTACGTCGCCGTGGGCGGCCTCACCCTCGGCGCGGACCCGGTGGCGACGTCGATCATGCACGCCGACGGGAGGCCGATCGACGCCTTCGTCGTCCGGAAGGCCGCCAAGGCACACGGCATGCAACGCCAGATCGAGGGTCCCGACATCGTCGGCCGCGACGTGCTCGTCGTCGAGGACACCAGCACGACCGGCGCCTCACCGTCCACGGCTGTCGAAGCCGTCCGCGGTATCGGCGGCAACGTCGTCGGGGTGGCCACTGTCGTCGACCGCGCGACCGGCGCGGACGCGGTCATCACCGGTCTGGGCGTGCCGTACCGCTCGCTCCTCGATCTCGGTGACCTCGGGCTTGCCTGAGGCCGGCCCGGCGGGCTCCGCCGACGAGACCGGCGCGGTACCCGGTCCCACCGAATGGCAGACCGGGCCGGCCGTGGGAGTCGGGCCCTGGGCCGACGAACATCCCGATCAACCCGTACCCGCCGACCCGCGCCTCGACGCCGAGTTGCTCGCCCACGGCGACACCCGCAACGTCGCCGACGCCTATCGGTACTGGTCGCGCGAGGCGATCGTCGCCGACATCGATGCCCGACGACATCCGCTGCACGTCGCCATCGAGAACTTCGCCCACGACGCCAACATCGGCACCGTGGTGCGCACCGCCAACGCCTTCGCGGTGGCCGCCGTCCACATCGTCGGACGACGTCGGTGGAATCGTCGCGGAGCGATGGTGACCGACCGCTATCAGCACCTGATGCACCACGAGACGGTGGCAGATCTCATCGACTGGGCTCGTGACGAGGGACTGACCGTGGTGGCGGTCGACAACACGCCGGGAGCCCTGCCGCTCGAGACGGCGGATCTACCGCGCGACTGCGTGCTGGTCTTCGGGCAGGAGGGTCCGGGGGTCAGTGACGACGCGCAGCGCGCGGCCGACCTCACCGTGTCGATTGCGCAATTCGGTTCGACGCGCAGTATCAACGCGGGCGTCGCGGCCGGGATCGCCATGCACGCGTGGGTCCGTCAGCACGCGGACCTCGACGCCGCGTGGTGACGGGACTCAGTTGGCGGGAGGGGCGGAGTTGTTGGCCTCGTCGGAGGAGGGCAGGGGCTCCTCCTCGACGACCTTCTTCCGCGAGCGCAGGATGCGCTTGACGATCTCGGAGATGATCGGCAGCACCGAGATGAAGACGATGAACAGGAAGATGTAGTCGATGTTGTCGCGGATGAACTCGATCTGGCCCAGGAAGTAGCCGAGCAGGGTGACACCCGCACCCCAGGCGATCGCGCCGACGATGTTGTACGTGAGGAAGATCGGGTACCGCATCTTCGCGGCGCCGGCGACCAGCGGGGCGTAGGTCCGCACGATGGGGACGAAGCGCGCGAGGATGATCGTCACCGGGCCGTGCTTCTCGAAGAACTCGTGCGCTTCCTCGATGTAGACCTGCTTCAGGATCTTCGCGTCCGGCCGGAACAGCGAGTACCCCGCCTTTTTACCGATCCAGTAGCCGACCTGGTCGCCCAGGAACGCCGCGATGGGGATCAGGACGAGCAGCACCCACAGCGGGGCGAAGGGCTCGATCTCCGCCGACTTCGCCGCCACGATGAGGCCCGCGGTGAAGAGCAGCGAGTCGCCGGGGAGCAGCGGGAAGAGCAGACCCGACTCGATGAACACGACCAGCAGCAGACCGGCCAGCATCCACGTGCCGAACGAATTCAGCAGGTTCACCGGATCCAGGAATCCCGGTAGCAGCGCCAGGTTGGTGGTCGTGGTGGCAAGCGCGGAGTCGATCACGGGGAGCCAGAGTACCTGCGCGTCCGTCGAGGACAGAATCTCACGGGTCCGCCACCGCCGTTTTCCAGCAGGTCCGGGCACGAATGGTGCCCGCGCCGGGCGATGTGGCACCTGCCATACTGGGAGAAGTCCGGCCGCGGGAAGTCCGGCTGCTCGCCACCGAAACATCAGTCGACGGCGAGAGAACCCGAACACCAGAGCACATCAACACCCTGGAGGATTCGTCGATGCCCATTGCAACCCCGGAGCAGTACGCCGAGATGTTCGACAAGGCGAAGAAGGGCGGTTACGCATTCCCCGCGATCAACTGCACCTCGTCGTCGACGATCAACGCCGCGATCAAGGGTTTCGCCGATGCCGGCAGTGACGGGATCATCCAGTTCTCGACCGGTGGCGCCGAGTTCGGGTCCGGCCAGGGTGTCAAGGACATGGTGACCGGAGCGGTCGCCCTCGCCGAGTTCGCGCACGTCGTCGCGGCCAAGTACGACGTCCTGATCGGTCTGCACACCGATCACTGCCCCAAGGACAAGCTCGACACCTACGTCCGGCCGCTGCTGCAGATCTCGCAGGAGCGCGTCGACGCCGGTCGCTACCCGCTTTTCCAGTCGCACATGTGGGACGGCAGCGCCGTACCGCTCGACGAGAACCTGGAGATCGCCAAGGAACTGCTGGCCAAGGCGGGCGCGGCCAACATCATCCTGGAGATCGAGATCGGCGTGGTCGGCGGTGAGGAAGACGGCGTCGAGAACGAGATCAACGACAAGTTGTTCACCACCCCCGAGGACTTCGAGAAGACCATCGAGGCGCTCGGTGCCAGCGACTCCGGCAACCGTTACCTGCTCGCGGCGACCTTCGGCAACGTGCACGGCGTCTACAAGCCGGGCAACGTCAAGCTGCGTCCCGACGTCCTCAACACCGGACAGGAAGTGGCGACGAAGAAGCTCGGTCTGGCCGAGGGTGCCAAGCCGTTCGACTTCGTGTTCCACGGCGGTTCGGGCTCGCTGAAGAGCGAGATCGACGAGGCCCTGAGCTACGGCGTCGTGAAGATGAACGTCGACACCGACACGCAGTACGCCTACAGCCGCCCGGTCGCCGGCCACATGTTCAGCAACTACGACGGTGTGCTGAAGGTCGACGGCGACGTCGGCAACAAGAAGGTCTACGACCCGCGTAGCTGGTCCAAGAAGGCCGAGACCAGCATGAGCGAGCGCGTCGTCGAGGCGTGCAACGACCTCAAGTCCAACGGCAAGTCCCTGACCGCCTGACGGACGCACAGCATTCTGCCCGCACCCTGAAAGGGGTGCGGGCAGAACTGTTTTCAGGCTTGGAAGGCCCGGTCCCCGCGGCGGCCGGGTTCAGGTGATGGCGAGTCCGACGACGACCGCACCCGCGAGAGCGATCATCACGAGCGCCGCGATCACGACGGCCGGGTCGACACGCGACCGCGATCGCCGCGGCGGTTCGACCGGATAGGGCCGGATCCGGGTGCTCGGTACCCGGTTCTCCCCGAGACGGGTGTCCGCGGCGGGACGCGGCCGCGGCGCCGATGCGGCGGGTGCCACCGGACGGGACGGCGGGGTGTAGAAACCCGGCGTGGAGCGGCCACCCGGTTCCGGGCGGCGGGCCCGGCCGGTGTCCGCTCGTCACGTGGGGTTGCACACCTTCCAGTCGTCGCCGTCGCGCTGCAGGTTCAGCGTGACGGTTTCGGGCTGGTCCGGGGCGTTGGTGTGCACCGCGACGACTTCGACGACGGCCTGATCGCCGCCCTCGACGACCCGGACCGCGTTGATCGACTGCGTCTGAACGAGCTCGTTGCGGGCCCGCTGCGCTTCGTAGGTCCGCTGATAGGCGGCGTCGTCGAAGTCGCTGTAGAACGCATTGAGTTCACCGCAGGTGACCGATCGCAGGGTCCCGAGGTCGCCCTCGTAGAGCGCGGTGGTGTAGTCCATGGCCACGGTCGCGGCCTCATCGGCGGGCGCCGGTGCCTGCAGGCTGCTGTAGGCGAAGATGCCGCCGACGACGGCCACGATGGCCACCACGATCGCCGCCGCGGCGATCAGCAGACCCTTGCCGCGCTTCTTCCGCGGTGCCTTGGGGCCGCTGCCCGGGATGACCTGGGGTTCGCGGTCGGTGGTCGTCCATCCGGCGGTCGACGCGGCCACGGCCGGCTCCGGGGTCGTCCGCGCGTCGTCGTCGGCCGGCGCGTCGGGCTCGGTCCGGGCTTTGGCGGCGGCGGATGCCGCTACTGCCGCCGGGATGACGGCCGTCGCCGCGTCCGAACCGGAGTCGTCCTCGTCCTCGGTGTCGGTGTCGGCGTTGTCCGGCTCGGTGGCGTCGGTGTTCTCGCCGGTCGGGACGGCGATCGCCTCGGTGGGGGAGTCGGCGTCGGAGTCAACGTCGGCGGCAGCGTCGGTCTCGGTCGGCGAGTCGACCTCCGTCACGGCCGAGTCGTCTGCTGTCGAGGCGTCTGCTGTCGCCGCGTCCGCGGGGGTCTCATCCTGGACAGGCTGTTCCGCGACCGGCTCCCCCGGTGCTGGTTCGGTCTCGACGCCGTCGGCCTCTGCGCCCTCTGCCTCTGCGCCCTCTGCCTCTGCGCCCTCGGCTTCGGCCGGCTCGTCGTCGGCGTCCGACTCGGCGACGGGGTCCTGGTGAGCCTCTGCGTCGTCTGCTGTGGCCTCGTCCGTCGCTGCCTCGTCTGGAGCCACGTCGGTGTCCACGGACTCGGACTCGTCGTCGGCGTCACGAGTCGTTCCGGCTGCCACGGCCGCAGCGCCCGCCGCGGCCACACCGGCGCTGACCGCGGTGCCCGTGGACGGGTCCGTGTCGTCGTCGGCGAGCGCCGGTTCGACGGCCGCACCGGTGTCCTGGTCCGACTCGGATTCGGGCGCGGACCCGGACTCGGTGGACGCGGTCTCGGCGTCGGAGTCCTCGGTCGTGGAGTCGGCGCTCTCTGCTCCGGCGGACGCTGCCTCGGGTTCCGGGGCCGTCGGGTCGATGTCGTCGAGGTCCTCGAGCTCGGCGGCGTCCGGGAGATCAGAGCGACGGATGACGGTGGTCGCGGAGTCGCTCGGGCCGAGCCGGGCCGGTGCCGGCGGGGCGGCCTCGGCGTCGCCGGGCTCGGTTCCGTCGGTCTCCGCGGCGTCGGGTGCCTCGCTGAGCGGGTCGATGTCGTCCAGGTCTTCGAGGTCCTCGGCGGACGGGAGGTTGTCGCGATTGATGATCTGGGTGGCGCCGTCGATCCCACGCCCACCTCTCGGGGTGGGTGCCGCGGGCTGCTTCGCGGCCTTGTCTGTCGCGTCCTTGTCCGTCGCATCCTTGTCGGTCGCGGCGTTGCGCGTCGTGGTCTCCTCGGACGTGGACGCGTCTGTCGTGGACTCCGCTGGGGTCGCCTCGGTCGGGGCGGCCGTGTCGTCGGCGGTCTCGTTCTCGGTGGGATCGTCCACGGGTGGCTCGTGACCCTCTCTGCTGGTGCTGGGTGGAGCGGCGTCGGTGCCGGTCGGAACAGTACCGGGGGTCGGCCGCGTGTCCGTCTGACGAGCCCGGCGCTCGTCCCGCACCTGCTTGAGCGTCGACAGTGCCTTGGTGACAGCGGCTCTCGGCCTGTCGGATCGCGCCATCGACTGAATCACCCCGCATCTCGCCCGTGCACGACTACGGCCCGGCCGCCCGGCGTCGCCGTCAAGCGGCGGGCAGCAGGACCGATTGCGCCATTCACCCTAGCGAACGGCCCGGCGGTCCAGCACTAGGGCATTTGATCGAATGGGCGCCGGCCGCCGCGAGCGAACGGAGTCGGAGTCCGCAGGCGGTGCTTGAATAGAGGACATGACGTCTTTCGGAGATCTTCTCGGCCCACAACCGGTTCTGCTCACCGGGGACGACGACGCCGAATCGGACCTGCTCAACGGTGCGGCTGCGGCGGAGGTCGCGGCCGCCCACCCGACCGCCTCGATCGCCTGGGCCCACCTCGCCGAGGCAGCTCTCGAGTCGTCGAAGGGCGCCGCGGCCGGTGGCGACATCGACACCGCCGCGGTGATCGCGGCGTATGCGTACGCGCGGACCGGTTACCACCGCGGCCTCGACCAGCTCCGACGCCACGGTTGGAAGGGTTTCGGGCCGGTGCCGTGGAGTCACGAACCCAACCGCGGCTTCCTCCGCTGCGTCGGGGCACTGGCCCGGGCCGCCGAATTGATCGGCGAGGAGGACGAGCACCTGCGCTGCCTCGACCTGCTCAACGACAGCGACCCGCGCGCGGCCGCCGAACTCGGCCTCGTGTGATCGCACCGAGTCGATCGGTCACCTGCGGATGACGTCCGCCTGATGGCTCCGAGTGCCGCGAACCCTTCGTACCCGCGCCGGGTGTTCAACGCGATGCCCGCGCCTCTGAAGAGCCGCCTGCGCCGGCTGCGCGTGTCGCTGGTCCCGATCGTCCAGTGCGCGCTGGCGGCGGGGGCGTCGTGGTGGATCGCGGTGGAGATCTTCGATCATCCCGATCCGTTCTTCGCGCCGATCGCCGCGGTGATCTCGCTCGGCCTCTCTCTGGGACAGCGCTGGCGCCGGGCCGCCGAACTCGTGGGCGGCGTCGCGATCGGCATCCTCGTCGGCGACCTCTTCATCAGTCTCGTCGGCGAAGGCGCCTGGCAGATCATGGTCGTCGTCGCACTGGCGATGACGGTGGCGGTCTTCCTCGACGACGGACCGCTCGTCCCCATGCAGGCCGCCTCGTCGGCCGCGCTGGTCGCGACGCTCCTCCCGCCCGGTGGGGTGGCGGGTTTCCATCGCGCGATCGACGCCCTCATCGGCGGGCTGGTGGGCATTCTCGTGGGTGCGTTGCTGCCGGTGAACCCGGCCAGCCGGGCGCGACGCGACGCGGCGGGCGTCCTGGCGACCGTTCGTGACGCGGCACGCCAGCTGGCCACCGGACTCCGCGAACGCGACGAAGAACTGATCGCGGCAGCCCTCGAAGCAGGTCGCGGGACGCAGGCCGAGATCAACAAGATGCGATCGGACATGACCGGCGGCCGCGAGGTCACCCGCATCTCGCCCCTGTACTGGGGATCGAGGATGCGGCTGGACCGGATCTCGGCAACGGCCGACCCCATCGACAACGCGGTCCGCAACTTCCGGATCATCGCCCGGCGTTCCCTCGGCCTCACCCAGCGGGGTGTCGCGGTGCAGCCGGAGCTGATCGAGATCATCGACGATCTCGCCGGGGCGTTCGAGGTGTTACGCGCGATGATGATGGCCGACCCCGGCGACGAACCCGATCAGGCCGATGCCGCGCGGGTGATCCGCAGCATCGTGCGCAAGGCGCGTGCCGATCTGGTGACCAACAGCGAACTGTCGGAGGCCGCCCTGCTGGCCGAGATCCGTTCGCTGCTCGTCGACCTGCTGATGACCGCGGGTCTGCGCCGGTCCTCCGCGCTGGCGACGCTGCGGAGCTGACCAGCCTGTTGCCACATATGCGAACTTCTGCATATATTGACCGGCATCATGGGGCACTCACATTCGCACTCGCACGCGCCCGCCGCCGGGACCGCGGGGCAGCGTCGGCTCTGGCCGATGGTGCTGGCGGTCGGGCTGATCGGCAGCTACTTCGTCGTCGAGCTCGTCACCGGCATCCTGGTGAACTCGCTGGCGCTGATCGCCGACGCCGGACACATGCTGACCGATGTCGTCGCGCTCGTGATGGGCCTGATCGCGCTGTTGCTCGGCCGGCACGGGCGGATCACCGACACCCGTAGTTTCGGCTGGCATCGCGCCGAGGTGTTCACCGCGGTCGCCAACGCCGTGCTGCTGATGGGGGTCGCCGCCTTCGTGCTCTACGAGGCGGTCGAGCGGATCGGCAGCGATCCCCAGGTCCCGGGGCTCACCCTGATCGTCGTCGCGCTGGTGGGCCTCCTCGTGAACCTCGGGGTGATGCTGCTGTTGCGGGCCGACGCAAAGGAATCGATCGCGGTCCGCGGCGCCTACCTGGAGGTGCTGGCCGATGCCGTCGGCAGCGTCGGCGTACTGGTGGCCGGCATCGTCGCCATGACGACCGGTTGGGGGTACGCCGACATCGTCGTCGCGGTGCTGATCGCGCTGTGGGTGGTCCCGCGGGCAGTGCGGCTCGCGCTCGACGCGCTGCGGATCCTCAACCAGCAGGCGCCGGCCCACGTCGACGTCGAGGCGCTGCGGGCCGACCTGGCCGACATCCCCGTCGTCGACGACGTGCACGACCTCCATGTCTGGACGCTCACGACCGGGATGGACGTGGCCACCGTCCACCTCGGCAGCAGTCGGCCCAACGGTGAGGTGTTGCCCGCCGCGCAGGCCGTCCTGGCCCGTCACGGCCTCGAGCATGCGACGGTGCAGATCGACCCCGACGACCACCAGCGACGTTGTCGTGACGAGATGACCTGGTGACCGTGCGTCGTGGCGCCGTGAATGTCGGTTATGCCCTACATTTCGGCGAATGGAACGACGCGATTTTCTCGCGGTGCTCGCCGCCGGCACCGTGGGGGCTCTGACCTCGAGCGCCCTCGTGGGCTGCGCGACGCCGGTCCCGGCGGCCGAAATCGACCCGGCCGATGGGCCGTCCACGCCGCCGCGGACGACCAGCACGACGCCCGTCCCGTCGTCGGGACTGTTGCCGCCGGCGGTCGGAACCCGCCGACCGCTGCCCGACGGGGCCATCACCGCACTGCCCGGTCCCGGCCGGTGTCTCGCGCTCACGGTCGACGACGGCGCGAGCTCGGAGGTGATCGGCGCCTATGTGAAGTTCGCCCGGGACACCGGTGCCCGGTTCACCTTCTTCGTCACCGTTTCATTCGACGGCTGGACCGACCACCGCAGCACCCTGCGGCCGCTCGTCGAGTCCGGCCAGATCCAGCTGGGCAACCACACGTGGAGTCATCCTGCGCTCACCGAGCTGTCCTCGCGCGGGGTGGCCGACGAACTGCGGCGGACCAAACGGTTCCTCCGCAACCAGTTCGGTGTCGACGGGACGCCGTACTATCGCCCGCCGTTCGGGTACCACGACGCTGGCGTCGACGCGGTGGCCGCCGACCTCGGTTACACGGTGCCGACCCTCTGGTACGGCTCGTTGTCCGACTCCGGCCTGATCACCGAGAAGTACCTCATCCGTTGCGCGCGCAAGTACTTCCGTCCGCAGAGCATCTTCATCGGCCACGCCAATCACGAACCGGTGACCAAGGTGTATCCAAAACTCGTCGAGATCATCCGAAATCGCAAGCTGCGCATGGTGACACTCGACGACTACTTCGCCGCGGGCCGCTGAGGTCCGACCGCCCCTCCCGTGGCGACGGCGAGGTGCGGACACCGACCGCAACTTTTCGTTCACGCTGATTCGTAGTCGTCGGATCGGGTGGCCGCGTCGTTACCGTGTGTCGGTCATGGCTACCTCCACGCTTCCACCCGTGCTCGCCGGCGAGACCGACGTCGAACGTCGCAAACGGCTCCGGACCGTCGTCGCCGCAAGCCTTCTCGGCACCACCGTCGAGTGGTACGACTTCTTCCTCTACGCGACCGCGGCGAGCCTCGTGTTCAACCAGTTGTTCTTCCCCGACCAGAGCTCGTTCGTCGGCACCCTGCTGTCCTTCGCGACGTTCGCGGTGGGCTTCGTCGTGCGCCCGATCGGCGGAGTCGTCTTCGGGCACATCGGCGATCGCATCGGCCGCAAGCGCACGCTCGCGATCACCATGGTGATGATGGGCGTCGCGACCGCCCTGATGGGTGTGCTGCCCACCGCCGAGACGGTCGGTGTGCTCGCCCCGATCCTCCTGCTCCTCCTGCGCATCGTGCAGGGTTTCGCGCTGGGCGGGGAGTGGGCAGGTGCGGTGCTGCTGTCGGTCGAGCACAGCCCAGACGGCAAGCGCGGTCTGTTCGGGAGCATCCCGCAGATGGGCCTGGCCCTCGGACTCGCCTTGGGCACCGGAGTGTTCGCGCTGCTGCAGGTGGCCCTCGACGAGCAGGCGTTCCTGACCTACGGCTGGCGCATCGCGTTCCTGGTGAGCATCGTCCTGGTGGTCATCGGGTTCGTCGTGCGGTTGAAGGTCGACGAGACGCCGGCGTTCGCCGAAGTGGCCGAGCTCGCCAAGAAGTCCACGGCACCACTGCGCGACGTCGTGGTCCCGCCGAACACGCGCAACACCGTTCTCGGCCTCCTCGCCCGATGGGGAGAGGGATCGGCCTTCAACACCTGGGGCGTCTTCGCGATCGCCTACGCGACCAGCGAACTCGACATGGAGAAGGTCCCGGTCCTGGTGGCCGTGACCATCGCCTCGCTCGTGATGGCGGCCCTGCTCCCGTTCTCCGGACTGCTCACCGACAGGTACGGCGCCAAAACGATCTACCTGATCGGGATCACCGCCTACGGCGTCGCGGTCTACCCGGTGTTCGCGCTGTTCGGGACCTCGAACCTGCTGTGGTTCACCGTGGGACTGGTGATCGTCTTCGGGGTGATCCACGCACTCTTCTACGGCGCGCAGGGCACCCTGTTCGCGAGCCTGTACCCGACCCCGGTGCGCTACACCGGACTGTCGGTCGTCTACCAGTTCTCCGGCATCTACGCCTCGGGTCTGACGCCGCTGATCCTCACCGCGCTGATCGGGGCGGCCGGCGGGTCACCGTGGCTCGCCGCCGGTTACCTCGTGCTGACCGCGATCATCAGCGTCGTGGCCACGACGCTCATCCGGCGCGACGATCTCCACCTCACGACGGGCCCCCAGGCGCGGCCGGTCGCCTGAGTCCCGGATCAGGGGCGCACCAGCAGGAGATCGGTGACGTGGCGGTAGAACGTCGAGCGCTTGAGCACGCGCGGGTTCACGACGCCCTCGCGCTCGACGACGACGTTGGTCCCGCCCGTCTGACACGCGCGCCCGGTGAACCACTTGCCCGGCAACAACATCCGCTCCACCTGCGCGCGGAGGCCGGGTGCGGTCAGGGTCGGTTCGATGAGGATCGAACGCACCTCGCCGTCGAAGAGGCGCTCGTTGTCGACGTAGGTCTCACCGTGCAGCTTCGCGCCCTCGGCGCCCAGGTGACGCGCGCTGCCGACGATGACGGTCGCGGCGTCGTCGCGGACGAGCGGCACCGCGACCGCGGTGCCGTGCTCGGCGAGCTCGCGGGCCGCCGGCCCGTGCGGCAACCGGTAGCGACGCGTCGCGGGCGTGGCCTCGGCGGAGACGTATGCGATCTCGACGTCGAGTCGTTCGGTGACCATCAGTGCGGCCAGCACCTGGGACAGGAAGATGTCGTTCTCGTGCGCCACGGTCGGTGCGAAGCGCTCCGCGACGCGCGGCTCGACGACGAGTCGGGTGACGTCGGGATCGGTGAGGGCGTCGGCGACCGCGGCGCGGACGGCCTTCTTGTCGTCGGCGCGGCTGGTCTGGCTCAGAAGGGCAAACGGCACGCGGATAGCGTATCGAGCGCGCCGACCCAGTAGTGTTGGTCAGGTTTGGTCCCAAGCGCGCCACACAAAGGAGTACCGGACATGGCCGCGATCGTGCTTATCGGAGCCCAGTGGGGTGACGAGGGCAAAGGCAAAGCGACCGACCTCCTCGGAGGCCGGATCAACTGGGTTGTCCGCTACCAGGGTGGCAACAACGCCGGGCACACCGTCGTACTCCCCACCGGGGAATCCTTCGCGCTGCACCTCATCCCGTCCGGCATCCTGACGCCCGGCGTGCAGAACGTCATCGGCAACGGCGTGGTCGTCGACCCCGGCGTGCTGCTCACCGAGCTCGGTGGCCTCGAGGACCGCGACGTCGACACCTCCGGCCTGCTGATCTCCGCCGATGCGCATCTGCTCATGCCATACCACGTCGCGATCGACAAGGTCACCGAGCGTTTCCTGGGCAACAAGAAGATCGGGACCACGGGCCGCGGCATCGGTCCCTGCTACCAGGACAAGATCGCTCGCGTCGGCGTGCGCGTCGCCGACGTCCTCGACGAGAAGATCCTCACCCAGAAGGTCGAGGCGGCGCTCGAGCTGAAGAACCAGATCCTGGTCAAGATCTACAACCGCAAGGCCCTCGACCCGGCGCAGGTCGTCGACGAGGTCCTCGGGCAGGCCGAAGGATTCAAGCACCGCATCGCCGACACCCGGCTGCTGCTCAACCAGGCCCTGGAGAGCGGCGAGACGGTGCTGCTCGAGGGCTCCCAGGGCACCCTGCTCGATGTCGACCACGGCACCTATCCGTATGTGACGTCGTCCAATCCGACCGCCGGCGGCGCCGCGGTCGGCGCCGGCATCGGACCCAACAAGATCACCACCGTCCTGGGCATCCTGAAGGCCTACACCACGCGCGTGGGCTCCGGGCCGTTCCCCACCGAACTCTTCGACGAGTGGGGCGCCTACCTCGCCAAGACCGGCGGCGAGGTGGGTGTCACCACCGGTCGCGCTCGCCGCTGCGGCTGGTTCGACGCCGTGATCGCCCGCTACGCGACCCGCGTCAACGGCATCACCGACTACTTCCTCACCAAGCTCGACGTCCTCTCCAGCCTCGACACCGTGCCGATCTGCGTGGCCTACGAGGTCGACGGTGAGCGCGTCGAGGAGATGCCGATGACCCAGACCGGCTTCCACCACGCGAAGCCGATCTACGAGGAGATGCCCGGCTGGTGGGAGGACATCTCCCAGTGCAAGACCTTCGACGAACTGCCCCAGAACGCGCAGAACTACATCCTGCGGCTCGAGGAGCTCTCGGGTGCGCACATCTCGTGCGTGGGCGTGGGTCCGGGACGGGACCAGACGATCGTGCGGCGCGAGATCGTCTGACCCTTCGCTCCTGGGGTTTCGGCGGCTTGGCGGCCGTCGAGGTCTACGAAAGAACACCCGTGAGCGTCTGATTTCATGCTCCCTGAGCAGCCTATGAGGGTTTGTGTCAACAGGGTCCTGTGGTGGGTGTGGGCGTGGGTGTTCGGCCCGGCGGCCGGTTGGCGTGTCGGGATGGGTGCGTGGTGGGGGGTTCGGGTTGGCCGGGGTCGTGCCTGGCGCGGGCTCTACCTAGCGTTCAAACGGGTTGCTACCCAACAGCCTTCATTCGAGCTTGGTTCGCGCCGGGGGTGGGGACTGCTCAGGCTCAGGGTCGGGCTTGGGTGCCCAAGGTGCAGCGAGCTTGTCCCGGCCGGAGGGTTTAGGGGTCAGGCGGCGGTCCTTTCGGCGGGTCGGGTACGGCCGGCAGCGATGTCGGGGTTCCAGGCAGTGTTGGTGGTGATGACGACGAACAGTTGCCGCAATAGGGCGGCAGCGATCGCGACCCGGGCCTGGTTGGGGTTGAGCTGGTTGGTGTCTCGGCTGGTCAGGTGGCGGTAGCGGGCGGCGTAGACCTCGTTGTGGGTGAGCGCGGCGAATGCCGCCCGCCAGGCGGCGACCCGCAACAAGGGCCGGCCACGCCCGCTGATGCGGGTGGTGCCGCGGTAGTTGCCGGAGGAGTTCTCCCGCGGGCACAGTCCGGCGTGTTTGACCACCGCGCGTGCGGAATCGAAGCGGGTCAGGTCCCCGGTTTCGGCGAGGATCGCCGCGACCGAGACCGCCGAAACCCCCGGGATGGACTCGGCGAGGGCGCGTAGGCCCAGCCCGGTGAGGACCTCGATCATGAGGTGTTCGACCTGCTCGCAGGCGGTGCGGGCGTGCCCGAAATCGTCGAGAGCGTAGCGGGCGCGTTCCAGCGCACCAGCCTCGCCGGTGATCGTGGTCTCGGTCGCGAAGGCGGCGTCGACGAGTGCGACCAGGATGCGGGTGGTGACCCGACGCCCACCCCAGCGGGGCAGCTCGGCGCGCACCTGCTCCCGTAGCCACGCCACCGCCTGGTCGCGGCTGCTCTGGGCGGTCAGGGGTGTCGGGTCAGCGCCGATGACGGCCATCGCGGCCAGCCAGGTCACCGATTTGAACGGCTGCCCGGCGCAGTCGAGCGCTTCTGGCCAGCTGCTCTCGAGCAGATCGCGGGCTTGTTGTTGGGCTGCGCTACGGCGGGTGAGTTGCTGGGATCGGCGCACACCGAGGTGGCGTAGCCTGCTCCATTGCTCGTCGGCGTGTTCGGGTAGGTAGAGGTGGAGTTGGGTGGTCAACCGTGCGATCAGCAGGGCGTCTTTGTCGTCGGATTTGTCGTGGGTGAAGTCTTCGGTCTCCCGGGCGCGAGAGACGGCGATCGGTTGCACGCACACCATCTGCACCCCGACCGCAGCGGTGAGGTCTCGGACTGTTTTGCAGCGATGCCCGGTCGGTTCACACGCGATGACGATGCCGGCAAACCCCGCAGCAGCAGCGGCGGTACGGCTCCACTCGATCGCGGTGGCCAACTGTGGTGGCGCGCAGTGAAACGTGCGGCGCGCCACGATGCGGGAGTCGTGATCGACCACCGCGACGACTTGTTTGTTCGATGCCAGATCGATCGCTGCGACCGCGTGGTCGCGGCGCACGATCCCCCGGAACCGGGTCAACCGATCGTTCCGACGCTTGT
The DNA here is from genome assembly GCF_018132775.1 of Gordonia sp. SCSIO 19800. Classification (NCBI taxonomy): domain Bacteria; kingdom Bacillati; phylum Actinomycetota; class Actinomycetes; order Mycobacteriales; family Gordoniaceae; genus Gordonia; species Gordonia sp. SCSIO 19800. Next base: position 131,435 of record NZ_JAGRQM010000012.1, read on the forward strand.
CACCTCGACTCAAACGACTAGCCTTAGACATTGACATCCTCCTTTTGTGGTTGGGATAACCAAGCCCCTTATGACCACATCAGGAGGATGTCCCAGTTACCAAAGCCCTTCCAGCTATTACTAGGTGCGAGCGAAGCGAGCCACGAAGGGCTCGCAACGTGTCTCACCAGGCCCTTCGTGGCTCGTCGCTTGCGCTCCTCGCACCTCAGGGGCCAGTGGGGCGGCGGGCAGTTGCTTGCGCTCCTCACACCTCAGGGAGCAATGGGGTCGCTTTCTTCGGATTAGAGAGCAGGGTTGGGGCGGGGTGATGCTCCGCTCGGCGAGCTCGTCGCGGAATCGCGGTCGGCTCGTGATTAGCTAGTGCCCATGCGTGCCAAGCGGGGGAGTCGCGACTACGGGTCCATCCTGCTCGGCTCCGTCGGCGAGAGCTCGGTCAAACAGCGGGTCCGCATCCAGACGCTGCTGACCGCGTCGATCGTGGTGGCCAACCTGTTCGGGGCGATCGTCGCGGTCGCGCTCACCGCGGTCGGCATCCCGCAGCCGACCATCTTCACCGCTGAACTGTGGTGGGTCAACTTCATCGTGGTGCCCGTCTACATCACCGCAGCCTTCGTCGTGGGAATCGGATGGGGCACCTACGTCGGCGTCCGTGATCTGCGCTGGGCGATCCGCGACGTCGCGCCGACCAAGCGCGATGCCCGTCGGACGATGCGGCTGCCGTGGCGGTTGTCACTGGTGCAGGGATTCCTGTGGGGCATCGCCACCGTGATGCTCACCATCATGTACGGGATCGTCGACCCGCAGCTGATCCCGAAGACGCTGTTCGTGGTGAGCCTCAGTGGCGTCGTGGTGGTGGCGATCTCGTATCTGTTCATCGACTTCACGCTGCGCCCCGTTGCGGCGGAACTGATCTCGGCCGGACACCGTCGACGCAAACGCACCGGTGTGAAGGCGCGCTCGGTCGTCTCGTGGATGGTGGGTTCGGCGATCCCGATCATCGGCATCCTGCTGGTGCTGGCCTTCGGGCTCGCGCGGGACGAGACCTCCAAGCTCGACCTGTTCGTCGGGGCCACGGTCCTCGGGGTCACCGCACTCTTCACCGGCCTGCTGCTGACGCTGCTGTCGAGCATGAGCGTCACCGGCCCCATCCGCAGCGTGCGCGCCGGGATGAACCGCGTGAGCGACGGTGACCTCGACAACGCCGACCTCGTCGTCTACGACGGCACCGAACTCGGCGACCTGCAGGTCGGTTTCAACTCGATGGTCGCCGGACTCCGTGAGCGAGAACGGATACGGGACCTGTTCGGGCGGCACGTGGGCCACGAAGTCGCTGAGGCGGCCATGTCGTCGAACCCGGAACTCGGTGGGACCGAACGCCTCGCCGCCACGCTGTTCGTCGACGTCATCGGATCGACGACACTTGCCGCACAGCGCCGTCCGACCGAGGTGGTCGAGATTCTCAACAAGTTCTTCGCGGTCATCGTGCGGGCGGTCGAGGAACACGACGGCCTGGTGAACAAATTCGAGGGCGACGCGGTGCTCGCCATCTTCGGTGCACCCATCGACCTCGACGACGCCGCCGGCAGCGCTCTTGCCGCCGCTCGCGACATCGCCCGTGGCCTGGCCGAGGAGGTGCCCGACCTGTCGGCCGGGGTCGGGGTCAGCCACGGGGCCGTGGTCGCCGGGAACGTCGGTGCCATCGAGAGATTCGAGTACACCGTCATCGGTGACCCGGTCAACGAGAGTGCCCGCCTGTCGGAACTGGCCAAACGGGATCCGCGGCGGCCGTTGGCCTCCGGACGGGCGGTCAAGGCCGCGCAGCGGGACGAGGCCGAGCGGTGGGAGGAGCAGGAGACCACCTCGCTGCGCGGCCGGACCGAGGAGACGACCGTGTTCGCCGCATTTGTCGACGACGAGTGAGGGTCTCGCTCAGCCGATCGCGTCTTCGGAGCTGATCAACCGCCCGTCCGGGCCGACGATGCTCAGGCCCAGTCCGTCGAAGACAGAGTACTTGTACCCGTTGTTGTAGGCGACGTAGTAGTGACGGCCGCTGCCGTTCTCCTGCACGTGCACCTCGGACACCGGGATGCACAGGGTGTTCCCACTCGAACGCGCGACACCCCGGTACTCGAGGGTGCCGTCGGCGCGCCACTGACAGATCGACGCCGCCGACCGGTCGGTGACGACGGAGGTGACGGTCCGTTGTCCGGCATCGCAGGACGGTGCCGAGGGCGCGGCAACCGCGGTCGAGGTGCCGACGGCGAGCGCGCCGGCGGTGAGAACGAGGGAAGCGCCGGCAGTGGCCAGGCGGGTGATGGTCGTGTTCATGAGAGCGAAGGTAGGACAGGGCTTGTCGAGTGGGAATGGGCAGAACTCCCCGGGTTCGTTCGGATGGGGGACCCTTCGAGACGCCCTCCGCAAGCTCCGGGCTCCTCAGGGAGCTAGGGATCCCGGTCGCCCTGCCCCTCGGCGAAGTCGAGCCGGCGCAACGCGATTCGCAGCACCTCGTCGTCGATGCGTCCGGCATCGCGTTCGGCGATGAAGACCGCGCGCTGGATCTGCAGGATCTCCGTCCGGAGTCGTGCCCCGGCGGACGTCGGACTCTCGCCGAGATCCTCGGGACCCCGGCCGAGTTCCTCCCAGGCCACATTGCGCTGCGTGGTGATCCACTTGCGCAGCATCGCCACCTGGAGCCGGCGCGGATCGTCGTCGGACAGTTCGGTGGCGTAATCGTCGAGGCGCCGTTCGGATTCCCGGGACGCACGGTCCTGCGCGGCCGCATACGCCAGCCGGTCCTGGGCGCGCTCGTCGCCGCTCACCCCGAGGAAGCGGATGACCCAGGGCAGGGTGGTGCCCTGGATCAGCAACGTCCCCACCACGACCACGAATGTCAGGAACAGGATCTCGGCGCGGGCGGGGAACGGTTCATTCGTCTCGGTGTAGACGGGGATGGCGAACGCGGCGGCCAGTGACACCACGCCACGCATACCGGCCCAGGAGACGACGAACACCGACGCCGGACTCGGCGGCGGCTCGCGGTCGCGGATCCGTCGCGAGAGCAGTCGGGGCAGATAGGTCGCCGGGTAGACCCAGACGATGCGCACGAGGATCGTCGCCGCCAGGACCGCCGCGGCGTCGATGGCGATCTGCGTCCACGACTCGTTCTCGACACCCTCGATGAGCATGGGCAGCTGGAGCCCGATGAGCAAGAAGACGAACGACTCGAGGATGGTGTCGATCGACTTGCGCACCGCCTCGTCCTGCAGGCGCGTCGCATAGCCCAGCCGCACCGACCGGTGGCCGAGGTAGAGACCGGCGGTGACCACCGCGATGACACCCGAACCGTGCAGTTCCTCGGCCGCGTAGTACGTGGCGAACGGGACGATGATGCCGATCGCTGTCTCCATCGGCGGGTCGGTGAGCCAGACACGCACCCAGGACACGACCACCCCGACGAGGAGGCCCACGACCAGGCCGCCGAGGGCGGCCACCGCGAACGTCAGGACGCCTTCGCCGACCGTCGCGGTGGCCCCCACCGCCGCGGCGAGCGCGATCCGGAACGCGGTGAGGGCCGTCGCGTCGTTGAGCAGGCTCTCGCCGCCGAGCAGCGTCATCATCCGGCGCGGCAGACCGAGCCGGCGGCCGATCGCCTGCGCCGACACCGCGTCCGGCGGCGCGACGACCGCGCCGAGGACCAGTGCCGCGGCGAGCGGGAGATTGGGGACGACGAGGTATGCGACGTATCCGACCACCAGGGTCGTCACCAGCGGCAGGCCGACCGCCAGGAATCCGATTGCACGCCAGTTGGCGCGGAACGCCTGATAGGAACTCTCCTGCGCGGCCGAGTACAGCAGCGGCGGCAGGATGAGGAAGAGCACGAGCTCGGGTTCCAGGGCCACCGACGGCAACTCGGGAATCCATGCGATCCCGAGACCGACGGTGACCAGCACCAGCGGCGAGGACCAGCCATAGCGACGACACAACGCGGCGACCGCCACGGCGATGACCGCGACCAGCAGTAGCGATGCGCCCATTCGAGCGACTCTAATCGCGCCGGCCCGATGGATAATGTCGGGCATGAAGATCTTTCGGCGGAAGTCATCGTCCGCGGCCGCGCCCGGGCCGCCGGGGTCCGGTTCCGACGCCTCGAGCACGGCGCGCTGCGTCGAACTGGAGTCGTTCGACGCCGCGCCGGCCGCCGACCCGGCGCCGGCATCGGGCGACGACCGCAGTTGCCAGGACTGTGTCGCGATCGGCGAGACCCACTGGGCACATCTGCGGAAGTGCCTGACGTGCGGGCACATCGGTTGTTGCGATTCGAGCCCGCGACGACACGCGACCGGTCACTTCCACGAGACCGGGCACCCGGTCATGCGTTCGGCCGAGCCGGGCGAGGTGTGGCGGTGGTGCTTCGTGCACGAGGTGACGGGATGACCACCCGACGGTCCCCGGTGTGTCCGACGAGGTGGAGGAGTGCGCCGGGATCTGTGCTGGCGGCAAGTAGGATTTGAGGATGACGTCGAACAGCGAGAGTGCGACCAGCGCAGCCCAGCCGGCGCCGACGACCGGGCCGCCGGACGTCATCGGCACGCCGCTGAGTCCGACCGCGACCAAGGTGATGGTCCTCGGAGCAGGTGAACTCGGCAAAGAGGTCGTGATCGCGTTCCAGCGCCTGGGCGTCGAGGTCGTCGCCGTCGATCGCTACGCCGACGCGCCCGGCCACCAGGTCGCACACCATGCCGAGGTCATCGACATGACCGATCCCGCCGCCCTGCACGCGGTCATCGACAAGCATCGTCCCGCGTACGTGGTGCCCGAGATCGAGGCGATCGCCACCGAGGCCCTCGTCGACGTCGCCGAACGCGGTATCGCCGAGGTCATCCCGACCGCGAGCGCTGTCGTCGCCACCATGAACCGCGAAGGAATCCGACGTCTCGCCGATGAGGAACTCGGGCTGCCGACGTCGCCGTATCTCTTCGCCGGCACCCTCGAGGAGGTCACCGTCGCGGCCCGCCAGGTCGGGTTCCCGTGTGTGATCAAGCCCGTCATGTCGTCGTCGGGCAAGGGACAGTCGGTCGTGCGGGGCCCCGAGGAGCTGGCCTCGGCCTGGGAGACCGCGAACACCGGCGGTCGGGTGCAGGGCAGTCGCGTCATCGTCGAGGGCTTCGTCGAATTCGATTACGAGATCACCCTTCTCACGGTTCGTGCGATCGATCCGGCCACCGGCCGGCTCACGTCCCACTTCTGTGCGCCCATCGGCCACCGGCAGATCAACGGCGACTACGTGGAGAGCTGGCAGCCCCATGAGATGAGCACCGACGCGCACGCCTCGGCGACCTCGATCGCGGCGCGCATCGCCACCGCCCTCGGTGACGGAAAGCTGGCCGGGCGCGGCGTTTTCGGCGTCGAACTGTTCGTCAAGGGCGACGACGTCTACTTCTCCGAGGTCAGCCCGCGGCCCCATGACACCGGCCTCGTCACGATGGCGACCCAGCGCCTGTCCGAGTTCGAGATGCATGCACGCGCGATCCTCGGTCTCCCGGTCGACGTCACGCTCGCGTCCCCGGGTGCCTCGGCCGTCATCTACGGGCAACTCGACGAGCCGGCGATCGGTTTCGAGAACGTCGCCGCCGCACTTGCCGTACCCGAGACCGACATCCGACTGTTCGGCAAGCCCGAGAGCTTCCACCGCCGGCGCATGGGCGTGGTCACCGCGACAGCCGACGACGTGCCGGTCGCGCGTGAGCGTGCCGTCCGCGCCGCGTCGCTCGTCACACCCGTGCCGGGCCGCCCGGCCGTTCGCAAGGCCACTAACCTTCCGCCGACCCCGCCCCCGGCGCCTCCGCGACGCCCCGGGCCACCGCCCGGCCCGGTCGGCCCGCCGCGCGGACCCGTGGGTCCGCCTCCCGGTGTACCGAAACCGCCGGGTGCGCCGCTGGGACCGCCGCCCGGTCGTCCGGGACCGCCGCCCGGGCCCCGGCCACCCGTACCGCGGCCGGCCGGGGGTCCGCGCCCGGTACCGCCCGCGCCGATACCCCCGTCGGGGACCCCGCCGCGTCCGTCGGGCCCGCCGCCACGGCCGGCCCCGCACGAAAAGGCCCCGCACGATCAGGCCCCGGCGATGACCTCGATGGTCAAGACCGACGACCGGCCCGCCGACGCGCGCCCCGGTGCGTCGTCGAAGCCCGGCGAGTGATCGGACGAGGTCCGGGTGCCGTTCTGGGGTGAGCTGCTGGTCGCAGCGGTGATCTTGGTGGGCCTGGTGGGCATCGTCGTGCCGATCCTGCCCGGCACCTTGCTCATCGTCGGCGCACTGTTCGTCTGGGCCCTCGTCGTGGGTGGCTGGGCCTGGTCGGTATTCGCTCTGGCCCTCGTCGTCATCGGCGTCGGCGAGGTGCTCAAGTACCTGATCGCGGGCCGGTCGCTGCGCGCGGACGCGATCCCGAACCGCACGATCGTGGTCGGGGGCCTGGTCGGCATCGTCGGCTTCTTCGTCGTCCCCGTCATCGGCCTGCTGCTCGGCTTCATCGTGGGTGCGCTGGCATCGGAACTCGTCCGCACGCGCAGCTTCGACGGCGCGTGGCGGGGCGCGTTCTCGGCGCTGAAGGCGGCGGTGAAGACGATCGGCATCGAACTCCTCTTCGCGCTGATCGCGACGGGCATCTGGACCGGCGGCGCCTTCACCTGGTGACCGAACGGGTCGCGGCACCGGTCGTGACCTGCCAGTATCAAATCTTGTGATCGCGGTCACCGATTGATGTGTACAGTCGTGCACCGAAGGGTAATACCGGTCAGTAACTCCAGCCGTGGGGATTTCTAGGGGAGGAGTCTGAGTGAACCTGTTGAAGTGGAGCAAGCGGCCGGCGGCCGGGGTCGAGGCCCGGAAGCCGGAGGTCAACATCATCCGGGGTCTGGTGGCCCGAGCGACCACCCCGTTGCTGCCCGACGACTATCTGCACCTGATCAATCCGCTGTGGAGCGCGCGCGAGCTCCGCGGCAAGGTGCTCGACGTGACCAAGGAGACCGACGACACCGCCACCGTCACCATCCGGACGGGCTGGGGGTTCCCCGAGTCGTACAAACCGGGCCAGTACGTCGGGATCGGTCTGCAGATCGAGGGCAAGTGGCACTGGCGGTCGTACTCGTTGACGTCGTTCGGCGCCAACGAGGACAAGACCATCGCGATCACGGTCAAGGCGAACCCCGACGGATTCCTGTCGTCGCATCTCGTCGACGGCGTCAGCCCCGGGACGATCATCCGGCTGCAGTCGCCCAAGGGCGACTTCCACCTGCCCGAGCCGGTTCCGGGCAAGATCCTGTTCGTGACCGCGGGCAGCGGGATCACTCCCGTCATGGCGATGCTGCGGCAGCTGAGTTCGCACGGTCAGACACCCGACATCGTGCACATCCACTCCGCGCCCACCCGCGACGACGTGATCTTCCTCGACGAGATGGAGACGCTCGCCGACGAGGCCGATGATTACGATCTGAATCTCCAGCTGACCAAGGAGATGGGCAAGTTCGACGTCTCGCGGATGGACGAGTGGGCGCCGGATTGGCGTGAACGCGAATGCTGGGCCTGCGGACCGGTCGCGCTGCTCGACGCGATGGAGTCGCACTACGAGGACGGCGGCCTGCGTGAACGTCTCCACGTGGAGCGGTTCGCCATCGCGCGCACCGACCACGGTGGCGAGGGCGGCACCGTGAAGTTCGCGATCTCGGACAAGGAAGCCGAGATCGACGGCGCCACAACACTTCTCGAAGCAGGGGAGAACCTGGGAATCCAGATGGCGTTCGGCTGCCGGATGGGTATCTGCCAGACCTGCGTCGTGCCGCTCGCCGGGGGTTACGTGCGTGACCTGCGCACCGGCGAGGAACGTCGCGAAGGAGAACGAATCCAGACATGCATCAGCGCCGTGTCTGGTGAATGCACCCTAGATCTGTAGGAGGCTTCATGGCCATCACCGACATCGATCAATACGCACATCTCACCGAGAGCGACGTCGAAACCCTCGGCGCCGAGTTGGACGCCATCCGTCGTGACATCGAGGAGTCGCGGGGCGAGGCCGACGCCAAGTACATCCGCCGGGCCATCACCCTGCAGCGCAGCCTCGCTGCCGGTGGCCGGCTCGCCCTGATGTTCAGCGACAAGAAGGTCGCCTGGGCTGCCGGGACCGCGATGCTCTCGCTCGCCAAGATCATAGAAAACATGGAACTGGGCCACAACGTGATGCACGGCCAGTGGGACTGGATGAACGATCCGGAGGTCCACTCGTCGTCGTGGGAGTGGGACACCACCTGCCCGAGCGTGCAGTGGAAGCACTCGCACAACTTCGTCCATCACAAGTACACGAACGTCGTCGGGATGGACGACGACGTGGGCTACGGAATCCTGCGCGTCACCCGGGACCAGCCCTGGGAGTGGTGGAACGTCGGTAACCCGATCTACAACCTGACGCTCGGCACGTTCTTCGAATACGGTGTGGCGCTGCACCATCTGGAGACGGAGAAGCTGCGCAACAAAGAGAAGACCTACCGTCAGGCGGCCAAGGATCTCCGGGTGATCGGCACCAAGGTCGGCAAACAGGCGGCCAAGGACTATCTGATCTTCCCGGCTCTGGCGGGTCCGAACTGGAAGACGACGCTCACCGCGAACTTCACGTCGAACATCATCCGGAACTACTGGGCGTACATGGTGATCTTCTGTGGTCACTTCCCCGACGGAGCCGAGAAGTTCACGGTCGACGAGTTCGAGAACGAGGACCAACCGCGCTGGTATCTGCGTCAGATGTTGGGATCGGCCAACTTCAAGGCCGGACCGCTGATGCGGTTCATGAGCGGGAACCTCAGTCATCAGATCGAACACCACCTGTTCCCCGACCTGCCGAGCAGTAGGTACGAGGAAATCGGTGTGCGTGTCCGCGAGTTGTGTGACAAATACGACCTGCCGTACACGACGGGGACCCTCCTGGGTCAATATGCCCAGTCGTTCCGGACCATCGCGAAGCTGGCACTGCCGAACTCGTTGTTGAAGGCGACGTCGGATGACGCGCCGGAGACGGCGTCGGAGCTGCGCTTCGCGATCCGCGAGGGCATGAGTGACCACTTCGGCGTCGACCCGGCGACCGGGAAGCGACGGGGTCTGCGGACGGCGTTGCGTGAACTCAAGAATTCCCCGGTGCGGTCGGCGCATGTGGGGCGGGCCGCGTCGGGCCGCCCGGCATGGAACCAGTTGTGACATAACAGATGTCGCGCATCGTTGCGCTTCTCGCGACGATGCGCGACATCTGCGAATAACCCCCGGGGCATCGTGCGTCCGTGTCAGAATGGCGCTCGTGCGCATCGGGATGACCATGCCTGTGATGGAGCCGGATCTCGACGCCGAGATGCTCCACTCGTGGGCCACCACCATCGACGACGGTCCGTTCAGCTCACTGTGCTGGGGAGAACGCATCGCGTTCGACAATCCGGAATGCCTGACCCTCCTCGGCGCGCTGGCGGCGTGGACCCGACGGGTGCCGCTCGTGATGACGGTCGTCGTGCCGCAGCTGCACGACCCGGTGATGCTCGCCAAGTCGCTGGCGACCGGCGACATGCTGTCGGGAGGACGTCTCACCGTGGCACTCGGGGTCGGCGGGCGACACGAGGACTACCGGGCGGTCGGCGCGGACCCGTCGACGCAGACCATGCGCCAACTGGCCGAACGCGCCGTGACGATGAAACGGGTGTGGGCCGGAGAGAAACTCACCGAGTCGGTCCTGCCGGTCGGTCCGCCGCCGCATCGTAAGGGTGGTCCGGTACTGCATGTCGGGACCACCGGGCCGAAGACGATTCGTAGCGCGGTCGAGTGGGCGGACGGAATCGCCGGGGTCACCCTCGATCTCGATGCCGGCAAGCAGAACGAGCTCTTCGATATTGCCCGGTCGGCATGGGCGGATGCCGGTCGGGCGGCACCGCATCTCGCGACGTCGTTCTGGTTCGCGATCGGTGAGGGCGACGGTCCCCGAGCGCAGGTGACCCGGCACCTGCATCACTACATGAACTGGATCCCGTCGGAGTTCGTCGACGCGATCGCACCCACCACCGGGTGGGCGGGCACCGAGGCCGAGCTCGCCGAGGTCCTGCGGCGGTTTGCCGACATCGGTACCGACGAGGTGCAACTCATCCCGACAAGTTCGGACCCCGGTCAGCTCCGGCGCGCGGCGGACGTGGCGGCGGCGTTCTCCTGACGGATCGGGGAGCCGGGCGGACCTAGGATGCGAACTGCTCCCGCAGAGCCCGTTTGAGGATCTTTCCGGTCGCCCCGAGCGGGAGGGCCGTCACGACGTGCACGGTCTTCGGGACCTTGTAGCCCGCCAACCGGGTCCGGGCGAACGCGCGGAGATCGGCCCCGGTGGGTTCGTGCCCCGGGGTGGCCACGACGAACGCCGTCACCTCTTCGCCCCACGTGTCGTGCGGCAGCCCGACCACCGCGACCTGTGCGACGTCAGGGTGGTCGCCGAGAACCGCCTCGACCTCGGTGGGATAGACGTTCTCACCGCCGGTGATGACCATGTCCTTGAGCCGGTCGGTGACGTACACGTAGCCCTCGGCGTCGACTCGGCCGATGTCGCCGGTGTGCAGCCAGCCGTCGGCATCGATGGTCACCGCGGTCTCGGCGTCGCGCCGGTGGTAGCCGCGGGTCGCCTGTGGTGTCCGGACGCAGATCTCGCCCTGCTCGCCGCTCGGTGCCTCGGTGCCCGATGCGGTCCTGATGGACAGCTCCCCCCAGGGGTAAGGGCGGCCGACGGAGCGGAGCAGGTGCGCGCGCTCGGGGTCGGTGCCGTGGTCCGCGGCGTCGAGTTGGGTGACCGCGCCGTGGGTTTCGGTGAGTCCGTACACCTGGAACAGCGGCGTACCGAAGGTGCGCAGCGTCCGTCGCAGGAGTGCGGGGGTGATCGGCGCGGACCCGTAGGCGATCGACCGCAAGGCCCCGACATCGGCTTGGTCGGCGCCCGGTACGTCCACGAGCATGCCGATGACGGTCGGTACGAGGAAGACATTCGTGATGCGTTCGCGGACAAGGGTGTCCAAGAGGGACTCCGGGGTGAAGTCGGCGATGACCACGTTGTGTGCACCGTTGGCGAGCCCCACCAACGCCCAGCCCAGCCCGCCGATGTGGAAGAGGGGCATGGCGCAGAGGCTGACCGACGAGTCGTCGAAACCCCACGGCCCGCCGGCCTGCGTGCAGGCGCCCAGGTTGGTGTTGGAGGTGAGCACGCCCTTGGCCCGGCCGGTGGTACCCGAGGTGTAGAGCTGGAGGACCACGTCGTCGGCGTCGCCGACGTGGCCCGGATCATTCGGGGACGACGCGGCCAGCAACTGTTCGTAGGAGAGCGATGGTCGTGGATCACCGAACGCGATCGGTTCGCCGAGAGCGTCTGCACCGGAACGGATCTCCGTCACCGCATCGAGAAAGTCGCGGTGGCACACGATCAGACGTGCCTGCGCGTCGTCGACGACCTCGCCGAGCTCGCGGACCGAGAGCCGCCAGTTCAGCGGCACGGTGACCGCGCCGATCTTCGCGGCGGCGAGTACCGTCTCGATGATCTCCGGAGAACTCTTTCCCAACACGGCGATCCGATCGCCGGCTCGGATACCGCGGTCACGCAGCACGTTCGCCAGGCGACTGGTGCGGTCGTCGAGCTGTTCGTAGGTGAGGTGAATCCCGGCTCCGGACAACGCCGGTGCGCTTCCCCGCCGGCGGGCCTGAAGCCGGGTCTGCTCGGCGAGACGGTACTCGGCCGGCGCCGTCATTCGGCGGCCGACAGGTCGGCGAGGTGGCGCATCACATCGGGGTACCGGCGCAGGTGCGCCCCGCCGTTGATGTTGATCGTCTCCCCGGTGACCCACCGCGAGTCGTCGGAGGCGAGATAGAGCACCGCGTCGGCGATCTCCTCCGGTCGGCCGTTGCGCCCCAGTGGGGTGTTCGCGGTGAAGTCGTCCTGGATGGCCGGGATCGAGGTGAGCGTCTGCACCAGCGGGGTGTCCACGAGTCCCGGCGCGATCGAGTTGACCCTGATCCCGCGGGGGGCCAGCTCGAGCGCGGCGACCTCGGCGAGCATCACCATGCCCGCCTTGGCCGCGCAGTAGCCCGCGAAGCCGGCGGCCGGCTGACGGGCGTTGAGTGAGGCGATGCCGATGAGTGATCCGCCGTCGTTCAGGGTTCGTCCGGCGTGCTTGGTCACCAGGAACGAGCCGGTGAGGCACAACTCGACGGTCGTATGCCACTGTGCTGCATCGAGATCGACGATGAAGCCGGGGATGTTGAGTCCGGCGCAGTTCACCGCGATGTCCACACCGCCGTGCTCGTCGGCGACGCCGGTGAATAGTGCCGCGACCGAGTCCTCGTCGGTCACGTCGACCCACCGAGCCCGCCCGCCGCCCGCGAGCCCTCCCGCAACCGACTCGGCCGCTTCGAGATTCACGTCGGCCACGACCACCGTGGCACCGTGGGCGGCCAGGGTCCGCGCCGCGGCTTCGCCGATACCCGAGCCGCCGCCGATGACGACGGCGATCTTGCCGTCGACACGCTTGTCCGTCATGGTCTCTCCCTCTCGACGGGTGTGGTCGGTGGTCATCGGGGCAGGTTCTCGTAGTAGGGGACGACGATCTCGTCGGTGCTGGTGACGTCGCCGAGCATCAAGGTCGTGATCGGGTGGACGACGCCCGGCTCGATCTCGGCGTTGATGCATGCGGGGACACCGGCGCCCAGTGCCTTGTCGACGGCGGGCGCGAGATCCTCGAGGTGCTTGACGCGCATGCCGATTCCGCCGAAGGCCTCCGCGATCTTCTCGTAGTCGCTGTCGGCCAGCTCGGACACGACCACGCCCTCGGGTCCGAAGACGGCCTCCTGTCCGTGGATCGACATACCCCAGACGGCGTTGTTGAAGACGACGGTGGTCACCGGCAGGTGGTGACGGGCCATGGTGTCGAACTCCTGCGGGTGGAAACCGGCCGCGCCGTCCCCGGTGATCAGCACCACGGGTGCGCCGGGCCGGGCCCGTGCCGCTCCGATCGCGAATCCCGGTCCGACACCGAGGCATCCGAGGTAACCCAGCCGCAGGACGCTCCCCGGACGGCCGACGGCGACGAAGAACTCCGCCCAGGACGGGGCCTCGGCGCCGTCGAGCACGAAGATGGTGTCCGGCGGGCAGGCCTCGACGATGGCCTTGGCCGCGAAGTAGGGGTGCATCTTCCCGGAGTCGGTGGTCGCGTCGGGGAATCCGGCGGCGTGCGCGCCCTTGGCGGCCTTGACGGTGCCCGCCCACTCGGTCCAGTCCGGCCAGGTCCGTCCGGCGGCGGCAGTCGTGAGTTGTTCCAGCGCGGCGCGGCAGTCGGCGACGATCGGCACCTCGACGTCGTAGATCCGGCCGATCTCGGCGGGGTCGATGTCGATCTGGATGATCTTGGCGCCCGGGAACATGCTGGCGCGGCCGCCGGTGAACATCCCGGCTCGCGTGCCCGCCATGACGACGACGTCGGGTGTGGGCGCACCGAGGGCCGGGATGGTGCCCATCGACAGCAGTCCGCCACCGGCGAGCGGGTGGTCGGCCGGGATCGCACCGTCGGCCTTGCCCGGGTAGAAGACGGGTACGCCGACGGTCTCGGCGAAGGCCACGAGCGCTTCCTCGGCGCGGGAGAAGGTGATCCCGCCGCCGATCACGATCGCGGGGTTCGATGCGGTCTGCAGCAGATCGAGAGCAAGGGTCACGGCGTCGGGGTCCGCCCCGGACCGCGTCGAGACCCGGTAGTTGGTGGGGAAGCGCACCTGCTCGTCGGCGGCCTCGCCGAACATGACGTCGATGGGCAATTCGAGCAGGACCGGACCCGGCACGCCGCTGGTGGCCTTGCGGATCGCGAGCGCGACGATCTCGGGGAGGCGGGCGGCGTCGGTGATCCGGTAGGCCCACTTGGTGACCGGGTCGGCGGAGGCGATCTGATCGAAACCACCCTGCAGCGGGTTGGTCTCGGTCTCGCGCAGCGGAGGCGCCCCGACGACGAACAGCGTCGGCGAGCGATCCAGGTAGGCGTTGGCCAGCGCGGTGTAGACGTTGGTGAACCCGGGTCCCGAGGTGACCACGCAGACGCCTAACCCGCCCGTGACGCGTGCGTAGGCGTCGGCGGCGTGGCCGGCGCTGGCCTCGTGGCGGGTGTCGGTGAGCCGGATTCCCTCTCCCGCGCAGGCGATCAGGAAGGCGTCGAGGTGTCCGCCGTGGAGGGTGAAGACCTCCGTCGTGCCGGCCTGGGCGAGTGCGCGGGCAAGGAGTTGACCGCCATTGACAGTTGCCATTGTGGGGACCTTTCGAGAGCCGTCCAACGTGTGCGGCTGAGAGTAACTGCGATCACAGTGCGATGCCAGAGTCGCATTATGCGAACACTCTTGCTGGTGGCACGATGGGCGGATGGCGCGCTCCTCACCGCAGACCGAACGCATCGTCATGCTGATGCAGCTGCTGACCGACCAGCCGACGACGGCCCGGAGTCTGGCCGACATCGCGCGGCATCTCGGGGTCTCGAAGCCCACGTGCTATCCGATGGTCATCGCGCTGACCGAAGCGGGCTGGCTCCTCCGGGACCCGGTCACCAAGGGCTATCGGCTGGGACCCGCGGTGGTCCCGATCGGTGAGGCGGCGTCGCGGGCGATGGCCCCGGTCGAGGTCGCCCGCCCGCTCATGCGCGACCTGGCTGACGAAAGCAGCATGGCTGCAATCGCTTTCGTGCCTTCCGGAGCGGATCTCGCCATCGGTGAGATCGTGCAGCCCGTGACCGGTCGCCGCGGCACGCTCGGTCTGCGACTGGGCGACACCCTGGAGATCGCGCCGCCGCTGGGTGCGGGGCTGGCCGCGTGGTACCCGCCCGACCGGCTCGACGAGTGGCTGCTCCTCGGGGCGGACCACGTCGGGATCGACCATGCCGAACTGCGCGAACTGTACCGGCCGATGCTGGAGGTGATCCGCGCCCGCGGGTACGCGGTGGAGTGCGCCGACCAGCGAGAGCAGTCGCTGTCGGCAACCGTCGCGGGGTTGCGCGGAACGGGTGTCGCCGGTCAGCGTGCGGTCTCCGCACTGCGCGAGGCGCAGCGTCGTCTGTCCACCGACGTCGTGGTCGGGGAGATCGATCCGGCCGCCGACTACCGGCCCATCTCCGTCAACGCGGTCGCCTTCGCGCCCGGCGGGGTGCCCGCGGTCATCGTCGCGGTCGTCGATGCACGGACGACGATGCGCGGGCGCGATGTCATCGAACTCGGTGGCCGGGTGCGGGCCGCCGCGGCGGCCGTCACCGAAGCGCTCGGCGGGGCCACGCCCGGCCGGCCCTAGGTCATCGTGCGGGTGCTCAACCCGTCGGCTGCTCCTCGACGGCCCGCCCGGGGCGCAGCATCACGAGTGCGAGGATCGCAGCGGCCGCGGTGAGCACGCCGGAGAACGTGAGGCACAGACGCATTCCGTCGAGGAAGGCGTCGCCGACGGCGTTCATCACGGCCGGGGCGTCGGCGCCGAGGTTCAGGCCGCTCGCGGCGGCCAGGCCCTCGGTGTCGACCGCGCCGATCACCCGGTCACGTACCGGCTCGGCGACATCGGCATCGATCAGCTTCTGGGGCAACGAGTTCACCGCACCGGCGGTCAAGAGGGCGCCGAGCACGGCCGGGCCGAGCGCGCCGCCGACCTGACGGAAGGCGTTGTTCCCGGCCGCGGCCATCCCCGACAGGTGGTAGGGCACGGCCGACACCGCGGTCGCGGTCATCGGCGCCATCACCAGTCCCATTCCGAGCCCGAGCACGACCAGACGCCACGAGATGGCGGCGAAGGAGGTGTGGGCGTCGAGGGTCAGCAGCGCGAACTGGGCGCCGGCGACCATCAGGAGTCCGCCGCCGATCAGGAACCGGGCGTGAATCCGATGCATCATCTTGCCGGCGAGCCCGCCGACCAGCATCGAGGCGCCGTTCATGAGGGCCAGCCGCCAACCGGCCTCGACGGTGCCGAGTTGCTGAACCAGCCCGAAATACATGCTCAGCACGAAGATGAACCCGATCAGAGCCAGGAAGGCGATCATCGCGACCAGGGTGGTGGCGGTGAAGGCGCGGCTCCGGAACAGGTCGAGGTCGAGCATCGGACTCGCCGAACGCTTTTCGATGACGACGAACCCGACTGCGGCGACCGCGGCGGCCAGCAGCGCGACGACGACGCGGGGGTCGCCGAAGCCGTAGACGCCGGCCTCGATGACGCCGAAGACGAGTGCGGTGACGGCGATCGCGGCCGAGATCTGGCCGGGCCAGTCGAGGCGACGGGCATGGGGTGCGCGGGATTCCGGGAGCATCGTCGCGGCCACCGCCAGCGCGATGAGGGCGATCGGGATCGGCAGCAGGTAGATCCATCGCCAGCCGGCGGACTCGGCGACCGGACCCGCGACCAGCGGCCCGACGGTCAGCGAGAGCATGAGCGACGACGCCCAGATGCCGATGAACTTGCCCCGTTCCCGGAAGTCGGGGACCGCGTGACTGATCAGTGCCAGGGTCGTGGGCAGGAGGGCGGCCGCGCCCGTTCCGGCGAGCGCCTGTCCGATCCACACCATGCTGATCGAATTCGCACACAGCGCCACCAACGCGCCCGACGCCGTGAGGCAGAGCCCCACCAGATAGACCTTGCGTCGGCCGTACACGTCGCCGAATACTCCGGCGGTGAGGATGAATGCGGCCATCGGCAGGACGAACGCGTCCTGTACCCAGGACAACTGGGCGGTCGAGGCGCCGAAGGCGGTGCCGATCGCCGGCAGGGTGACGGCGACGCTCGTGATGGGCAGGTAGGCGACGAAGACGCCGAGGCAGGCCATCACCACGGTGGCCGTCCGACGGGCCGGGGGAGTCGGTACGCCGGTGGGAACGGGGGAGATGGTCGCGGTCAACGCGCTCGCTTTCGCAGGTCGATGAGGGTCGCCGAACGGGGCAGGAGTTCATTGTCTGGTCCGCGTCTACGAAACCACGCACAGATCCCGAGTGCCGGTATCGATACGGCACTGTGGGTCGCGCGGCGATACACTTCCTCCACCATGGACGACATCGACGGCACGATCCTCCGTGCGCTGCAGGTGTCGCCGCGTGCGACGTTCCGCCAGCTGGGTGAGGTGGCCGGGATCTCGGAGCAGACCGCGGCGCGCCGCTACCAGGCGATGCGGCGGGCCGGCGTGATGAAGGTCGTCGGGATCATCAAGCCGTCCGTCCGCGGCCAGTCGGAGTGGGTGGCGCGGGTGCGGTGCCGTCCGGACCGGATGGAACCGCTCGCGTCCTCGCTCGCTCGCCGGCGTGATGTCGCCTTCGCGTATGTCGCGTCCGGTGGTGCGGAGATCATCTGTCTCATCCGGGCGCCGCTCGGCGTGGCCGGTGAGGAGGCCATCGCCAAGACGTTCCCCGCCCGAGCCTCGGTGACCGACGTCCGCATCGATCTCGTCCTGCACGCCTTCGATCCCGGTCACCCCGCGTCGAGGTGGACCGGATTCGGTGGCCACCTCTCTGACCGGGACCGCGACCTCCTCGCTTCCGCTGCGGCTGCTGTGGTCGACGACATGCCGGAGGACCCCGAGCAGGACGATCCGTCGTCGGATGCCCCGGCGGGTGGCACGCGGTTGACGGCCGGCGATGCCGTGCTGATCGACGCGCTGACCCAGGACGGTCGGCGAGCGCACCGCGAACTGGCTCGGATCTGCGGATGGACGGTCGGACGAGTGCGCCGCCGGCTCCGCACGCTCGAGCGCGGGGGTGCGCTCTTCTACGACGTCGAGATCCTCCCCGACCGGCTCGGCTTCGACCTGAGCGCCACGCTGTGGTTGACGGTGACCCCCTCGGCTCTCGATCAGGTGGGCACCGAACTCGCGGCTCACGACGAGGTGGCGTTCGCGGCGGCGATCAGCGGCGAGTGGAACCTCATGGTGTCGGTGATCTGCCGGGACACCGCGCATTTCCACGACTATCTGCGCACCCGGGTCGCCGCGATCGGCGGCGTCACCGGGTACTCGGTCAGCATCCGGATGCGCCGGCTGAAGCAGAACGCCTCGCTTGTGGTGCAGGGGCGGTTGATTCAGCCGGTGTGATGCCCGCGGCGGGGTAGCGTCCACGTGTGATCTCGCCACAGCGTGCCGACCGCGGCCTGGTGCGGTTGTGTCTGCTGGCGGTCATCGCCGGTCTGCTGACCGGCGTACTCGGTGGAGCCTTCCGCTGGTGCCTGAACCACCTGGACCGCTGGCGGGTCGAGATGCTCGACTGGTCGGCGGGACTCGGTGTCCCCGGGTGGCTGTTCCCGATTGCGGTCACCGCGACCGGTGCGGCGCTCGGCGCGCTCGCAGTCCGGTTGGTGCCGACCGCGGCGGGAAGCGGTATCCAACACGTGGAGGCCGTCGAGCGCGGGGAGGCGTCACCGGCGCCCCTGCGCCTCATCCCGGCCAAGTTCGTCGGCGCGCTCGCCGCGATCGGTTCCGGACTCGTGCTGGGCCGGGAAGGCCCGACGGTGCACATCGGTTCGGTCGTCGGTGCGGAAACCGGCCGGCGCGGCGGTCTCGACGACGCCGACGTCCGGGTGATGCAGACGTCGCTCAGCGGGGCCGGACTGGCAGTGGCGTTCACGGCTCCGATCGGCGGCGCGCTCTTCGCACTCGAGGAGGTCGGCCGCTCGGTCCGGTTGCGCCTCGTGGTGCCGACGGTGTTCGCGGTGGTGGCCGCCGTCGCCGCCGGACGGGTCATCCTGGGAGACCGCCCGGAGTTCGACGTGCCCTCGCTCGACGTGCCGTCGGTGACGGTGCTGCCCGTCTTCGTGGTCTTCGGTCTCGTCTCCGGACTCATCGGGATCGCCTACAGCCGAATGGTTCTCGGCACCCTCGGCTGGGTCGGTCGATTCTCGCGGGTGCCGCCGATCGGTCGCGCCGCCCTCATCGGCGCGGCGATCGGTGCGCTTCTCGCCCTCGACGCTCGTACCGCGGGCGGCGGGGACGGCCTCACCCAGGCGGTCGTCGACGGCGGTGTCGTACTCCCCGCACTCGTCGCGCTCTTCCTCGTCCGGTTCGTCGCGGGTCCGCTCTCCTATGCCGCGGGCACGCCGGGTGGCCTGTTCGCACCGCTGCTCGCGCTCGGCGCCCTGTGGGGTGCCGCCTTCGCCGAGGTCGCCGACATCATTGTGCAACAACCGGATTCAGGTGCGTCGGGATTCCGGGGCGCGATGATTCTCGCCGGGATGGCGGCGCTGTTCGGTGCGGTCGTCCGGGCCCCGCTCACCGGGATGGTCGTCGTGATGGAGATGACCGCGACGACGACGGTCGCCCTCCCCATGCTGGCCGCAACGGCCGCCGCGGTGCTCGTCGCCCATCTGTCCGGGTCGCCGCCGGTCTACGACTCTCTTCGCGAGCGGATGCTCGCGAAACCGGCTGGACGAGAAGAGCCTCCCTCCGCTCCCTGAGCAGCGAGCTTGCGAGCTGCCGCCCGTGCTCCCTAATCCGGAAGAGCCACACACTCACTGGTCCCTAATTCGAAAGAACGGCATAACCATTGCCCCCTGAGGTGCGAGGAGCGTTAGCGACGAGCCACGAAGGGCCTGGTGAGACACGTTGCGAAGCCCTTCGTGGCAGTGAGAATGGGTGTGGGTGGTTGACCGGGTTTGGGTCTGACTTACTTCGTGGCTGACGGTGCTGT
>NZ_JAGRQM010000013.1:0-151085 GCF_018132775.1 Gordonia sp. SCSIO 19800
GGGTGGGGACTTTTATCTGGCCACCAGCGGGGACCTCGACCTGGCCACCAATGGGGACTTTCTCACGGCCATGGACAAATCGCCGGAGTACAGGCCCTCGAGCGGACGCAGCGGACGTGGTTTGATATCGATTGCGCTTACGAACAGATTGAAGGAACCACATGGCCAAGAAGTTCAACCCAGCTCCAGGCTGGCCCGAGGCACCTGAGGGCTGGCTGCCACCAGAGGGCTGGGCACCTGACCCATCGTGGCCGGCGGCGCCGGAGGGTTGGACACTAGTTGTCGATGACGGCAAGGTATCGGGCCTGGCAAGCTTTACCAATGAGTCAAATCTGCCGCAGCAGATCTGACCGCCAGAACCGTCGGCGAGGCCGCGTCGCTCAACTCTTCACCGGATGTCCTGTGGTCGGCGAAGGGGCAACCGCTTTCGGGCTTTGGTGGAGGCCGGTACCGGCTGACGTCTACGACCCTGTTCTTCGAGCACGGTACGTTCACGACGAACGCGCAGCAGGTGCCCACGAACCAGCTTTTCGACATTGACCTGCGCCAGTCCATGGTTCAGAAGTCTCGCGGGGTCGGCGACATCGTGGTCCACATCCACCGTCAAACGGGCGTCGAGCAGGTCGTCCTCACCGATGTGCCGAGTCCCAGACAGGCAGTAGACACCATCAACCGTGTGGCTCACCAAGCGAAAATCAACACACAACCTTGCTAACACTCGACATTTCACCTCTGCTGCGCCGGTGGCCCCGGCAGCTGACGTAGGCATCCAGTCGACGGCTCCGGGACACAATCACACTGACGCGATCGACCAGATCAGAAAGCTGGGCGAGCTTCGAGACGCCGGGATTTTGACTGAGGAAGAGTTCACGGAGAAGAGAACTCAGATTCTCTCTCGGATGTAGACACCGCAGCCTGCAGCACGGCACGAAGCCCTTCGACCGTTGCCTCCAGCGGTGCGCTGTCACCCTCTCGGAGTCCACGAACAATGTTCTGCAGCGGAATGCCGACCGCCTTGATTCGGACCCGTCGGTCGGGACCTTCGCCGGGAATCGTAAGTTCGACCGTCATCTCGACGATTGAGGTCTCACCGGCGGGGAATAAGAGATATGACGTCGGTACACGGGTGAACCCCGTATAACACTGGGCGTACAGCAGCAGCTGGTAGATGTCCTCATTGGAGATCGTCTTGAAGTCGTAACGCTTGTACTTCGAATCGATCGCGCACTGACGCTCCCCTCGGCCCAGCACGAGGTCGGGTGCGATGGACCGTCGCGATTCCCCATTGACGGTGATGAGGGATGGATTGCGCTTCTGGGCTTGCATACTGACGCCCGACCCGGCAATCACTTGATCTATCAGCCATTCGACAAACCGCTCATAGAGCCGGTTCATGTCGATCAAGAACGCGTCCACGCGTCGGCCCGACTCGACTGTATCGCTGACACGGGTGAGATCGAGCAATGAACGGCACCACGTGTGGGCGGCGCGGTACGGCTCGGTTCGACGACCGTAGACGATGGGAGTGGTAAGCAGCTCCGTAATGGCCGGCAACGTCGGGGCGATCTGTTTGAGGCGATCCTCGAGTTCTGCTGCGCGACGACGCAATCGAGCATCAACAGCAACCTTGCGCGCCACCTGCACACCGGCCAACAGGAGGTGATTCTCAATCGTGTCATGGTCAAACTCGTCGAACGCGCAGGCCAACGCGTTGAACTTGCCGAAATACACCGTGGCCTGCCGGTACACGTCGAGCCGACCCCGGAGGAACGGCAGGTCGTCAGAGTGGCCTCGGTAGTCTCGGATCAGACCGCGTGTCACGAGGCTCTCGACGTGTGTCACCACGAGCCGGCAGAGTAGCTGCGTCGCATCCTCTTCGGGGTCCGGCGACAATCCGCGAAAGTACCGAGGTAGATCGTGCGCGATGCATCCATTGGTGACAGCCAGCATGGTTAGTACGCCGAGATCACCGCCAGCGAGCTTTGGGATCACTCGTACACGAAGGTCCGGCGTCAGGTCGATGCTGCCCACGAACGAGGTAGCTCGCACCTCTACCCGATCATCGGATAACCAAGATACTGACAACCTGTTACCCAGCGCCAGCCGCATTCGCTCTTGCTCGTCGAGCGCGAGTGGGGCTAGATCACCAGTTCCGGTCGAGTACTCGGAGATCTCGATCATTCGGGCGTGGTCTGCATCGTGAGGCCGTAGTTGGCGGCCAGCGCCGCAACTAGCTGAGAGTCGTCGTCGACGATCGGGGTGAGCCGCGACGCGCCTACGTCGACAATGCCGTTGCCTAGGAAGTTCCGCAATTGTGCGTAGTCGTCGTACACGATCTCCTGTAGAAGCGGGATGATGTCGGTGCGGATCACCTCGCCGAAGGCCTCGGCCGACTCGATAGGTTGGCCACTGTCAAGAAAGTATGAGTGGCCTATCTGCCGCTCGCGGCCCGCGATTTGAGCGACCCGGTCGTTCAGTTGCTGTAGGAACTGGTCAAGCGGCAGGTCGTCAATTGTCGTGTCGGCTAAAAGATCCGGGTCCGGCAGAAGTTCGACGAACCCGAAGCGACGCCGGAGCGCGGCGTCAAGTGAACGGATGCTTTGGTCAGCGGTGTTCATAGTCCCCAGGACAATAACGTTTGGTGGGACCGCAAGACGCTCGCCGCTCGTCGGCAGAGTCACTGTTTGGCCGCGACGCGACCGCTCGATCACCGTCATCAGCTCACCGAAGACCCGCGGGACATCAGCCCGATTGATCTCGTCGATGACGATGACGTACGTACGATCGACATCAGTCGCAGCCTGCTTGGCGATGCGCTTGAACAGCCCGTCCCGCAATTCGAGTTTGAGCTCGGACTCACCAGACCTTGGCCGGAACCCCTCGATGAAATCCTCATAGGCGTAGGACGCGTGAAAGGTCACCTCCGTAAGCTGACCCTGCGTCACTTGTGCACTTTGCTCGTGCAGTAGCCAATCGGCGAAGTTCTTCGCTGCGCGTGTCTTTCCGGTCCCCGGTGGGCCGTAGAAGATCAGTTGTCCCTTGCGTTCGAGAATGCTCCTCCAGCGCGTATAGGCCGCCTCCGCCTCAGGATCCTCGTTCTCGATCGGAGACGGGACCGGAGGCTTAATGCCCGGGTTGAGGATCTTTTCGATGATCGTGCTGGGGATTCTTGCGATGGTAGTTGTCGCCCAGCGCTTTACCGGTTCCTGGAGTTGGTGATGTACATCCAGATCCCACTTGACGTTGACCGTATGTCTGTACTCAGAGCGTTCGGGTCGCCACTGATACGCAGCGGACGTCACGGTACCAACACCCAGTACTTCTGACGTTCCGCGGTTAGCGACTATCTGGTCGCCCTCCGCTATTTCCGTCAGTCGCCACAGTTCCTTCGACTTCCGGGTGACTGTTGACTTGTTGCCGTTGTATAGCCCGCTAAATTCGTCCGCGAAAGCTGATGTGTAATCGTCCTCCGTAGTGAATAGCGACAGGTCACCGATCTCATCCCAGCCCACACAGATGTAGCCACCGTCTACGCACTCTTCCCACAGACGACCGCGTTCGCCGGGCGCGATTTTCCAATACCTTGGGCTGCGGGAGCCAGGAGGCGGCGACCACGCGTAGAGAAGTCCGACGAAGTCGAGCGAGTCTCGATCAGCGAGTTCGGAGTAGCTGCGCAGATGCGCCAGTAACCGCAGGTTGATGTCGATCGCATCACCGGAGGTGTCTAGGTCGAAGGCTCGCGCAAAGTGCGACAAGTGGCTGTGGCTGTAGACCGGTAGCACTTTGTCGGGGAAATACAGATACAGCGATTTCAGGCGCACGACTTTCGCGCCGCGCAAGATGTCGATCTCGGAAGTCGACGTCCAGTCGCCATCACTTGCAAGCTCGAACATTCGCTTGAAACCGATATGCAATGCGGCCCAAGCCTCGTCAACGCTTCCAAACCCGCTCGGGTAGGCCCACTCACCAGTGGTGCGTCGAAAGATCACGTGCTTGTGGGCACTGCCTCCTGCGATGCTGCCGAGGTTCGGGGTGCCCCACTCCAGATAGTAGGAGTAGTTGTTCCGGATGTTGCCGGCGTTCAACGCGTAGTGGGCCAATGTCATGTCCTGCCACGACTCGAGCGGAAAGCGCTCGAGGAAGGCAGTTCGCTGTTGCTCTTGTTCGGCCCGTACGTCCTCGTCGCGGTCCGCGTAGCCGGCGGCTACGGCTTCGTTGAAGTCCACAGTGAGCTCTTTTCGTAGTCTGCTGCGATAGGAAGGGCGTGCTATGGCCAGTCGTCAGTTCGCGGTCAGCTCAGCTTGGAGCGATGCAAGGTCGACTGGCAGCAATTGGTGGTCTCGCATGAACGTCATGAGCTTCTCGACGACGTCAAGCGTGCTAGCTAGCTGCAGTCTCGCAGGCGCCTTCTCATCGCTGAAGACCGATAGCCGATTAAGCTCAGCTGAAATCTGGCTCTCGGCGAGTGCAAGTCGCGCCCACAGATCTGCATCATGCGGCTCCCCCGCCTGCTTTAACGCATGCGCAGTGGCGACCTGAATCGCGATACTCGTCGGGTCTAGCGAGACGGCTGGTGCCCCACCGCGGACAGTTGCGGCGGCCGTCGTGACCACTGCGCCCGTGGACGCAAGACCACCGAGCATGGCTAGGCCTCCGACCATTCCTCCTGGGCCAAACGCCGCCAGGCTGCTGGTGATGGCCGCCGCGCCGACCGCAGTGGCCGAACCCGCGACGGCAAGGCCTATGGGTCCCGCAGCGAGAAGTGCGACTCCCGCTGCAGCCATCATCACGCGGGTCTTGGTACCGAAGATGCCCTTGTCGCTATTTAGACAGGCCGTCACCTCTGTGACCGCCTCCCTCACCGTGTCCCCCACACTGCTACGGAAGCCCAGCTCAACGAAGAGATTCGGCAGGGCCCGGACCCGTGCATCCCCTACTTCGATCTCATACGGGTCTAGGACGTTGGTGAATGCGAGAACAACCGCTTGTGTGACGGCCTCGGTGAGGTCCCAGCGACGCGGAAGTGGAGGTACGCGATCCTCGCTCAACGCCGCTAGTTCGGGCGGCAGCTGCCGTCCCTCACCGCTTAGCGCCAACAATTCCTGTACGAAGTTGTCCTGCAGAACGTTGAGTGCGTGTTCGTACCGAACTTTGGTGTCGCGATCGCCGATGTAGCTCGCAACGTTGTTCGCGTACGCAAGCGCGAGCAGCGAGCCGGCCTCCTGGTCTCCGAGACGGAGCACTACTGCGTTCTCGGCCGAGGTTTCCGGACCCTTAACAGTGTCGCCGTGCACGACGTCCGTCACCAGACGAGCGACCGCCGGGTGTCCCAAATACAGGTGGGCTGAGTGCTTGGCAGCTCCGCTGATCTGAAAATCTTGCGCTCCGGCGAAGATGCGAGCGAGGCCACGGCCGGCGGTCACGGGGTCTCGTGAATCGATGAAGTTTGACCAGTCATCGACCCGCGCATACGGGAACCGCTTGAGAATGCGGTCGCTGCCCCGGTGCAACGCTTCTGACCCTGCGGGACTGCCGACGGTGATGAACCGCGTGACATGGAGCTTCTCGGGAAGGTGGTCAAGCAGATCGATGGCGATGACGCTTCCGAGACTGTGTCCTATTAGTACGATCTCGCCGGACGTCGGCAGATCGTCGAGGATATTGCCTAGAACCGCACCGCGAAGGTCTTCATCCGTCAGATAGCGTCTGACCTGTTTCAGAACGGCGGCGGGCGCGAAGTTAATGCCGGCGGCCTGTAGTGCTTGGACCATGACGTCCGGTACGCCGTTCAGGCCAAACGCTCGAACGTCGCCGGTCCGACGGAGCATCCGTTGCACTCGCGCTTGACGGCGCTCGAACTTTCTTCGTGCATCGTGGTCGTTCTTGACCTTGTAGGTGATTCCAGGATGCTTGGACTTGATACCGTCGGTGTTCAATAACGATGCGTATCGGGGCGCGATGACATCATCCGAACTGATTTCTGGCGCGTCGATGCGCGACAGTCCTCGATTGAGTCCGGCTAACCATTCGAGGTCCGGGTTGCCATCGCCAACTCCATGGAGGAATACGAGCTTCATGCTGTCTCCTAACTGATTCGAGGAATGCGGGGTGTCGTAGTCCGCTTGCAGTGAGCGGTGTTGCTGCGCTAGGACAACTTCGGGAGCATGCCGACGAGGCGGTCTGGATTGGCGTCCGCGACAGGCACGATCGTGTATCCGATATTCGCGAGATCCGTATCGCGATCGGAGTCGTCGCCCTCGACCAGTACGACCCTGACGCTCTCCCACACGGCCTCGACAGGCCAAAGATGCTGACCGAGTTCGACGCCGATTTCAGGCTTCGCCACGCCGCGCTCGGCGAGTGCCGTCAGTAGTTCGACGACAGCCTGCGACGTGTACGCAAGCGTTTCACCCCAGGGACCGTCTACTAGATTCTTCGACGCCTCGACTTTGAGCGCCGCGAAGATCTCCAGCGCTCCCGCCCGTGATAGCTGGTCATGGAACTTCTCATTCTTGAATGATCGCAGGCACCCGTAGCAGGATGTCTCCGCTCCGCAATCACATCGGGCGACCCGATCGACGGCGAACTGGATGACCCGGTCCAGGTTCTCGGCAATGTTCTTTGACGCTCCGGCGCCGGCCGGAACGGTATCGAAGAGCACGATGCTCCGGCGTCCATCCGCGGTCCACGAGAGTGTGCCATCGATGTCATCGCGACTTATTTCAAGCGCTTCTGAGGCACCCTCCAACAGCGCGTACAGAACAGATAGCCAGCGTGATTCGGATGTCTTGTCGTACGACACCGAACTGAACGAGAACTCTGCGATATCCGTCTCATACCGATGGGCTAATGACACGATGCGTACAGAGCCGTCGCATGGCGCACCTGTCGCCGGCCTCTGGTGGCCACCCCGGGTGGGCTTCATGGTGGCCGGCGCGGCCCAGCCGCACCGGCCGCACAGCTGAAAGCCCGCCGCACCGCCATCGGAAATCACGATCATGCGCGCGCGGGTCCCTGCTCGAGCTTCAACGCTGACCCCGCCGGTTGACTCCCAAGGGAACGGGTCACTCACCTCGCCCAGGTCCTCGACATAGCTGTCACCTCCCCAACGTCTTTGCGGAGGCTCCGGCTTCACGTCGTCGACTTTGCGGTCGGCGACGAATCCGAACTCAGGCACAATAAACGTACGGACTTTCGAGAAGTCTTGCTGACAGCTGGGGCATGCCTCATCCAGGTCGAGCGCAGTGCCGCACTGAAACTGGCCGCACGTCTTACACGTGCGGTACTTCATCTCGACGAGCTCACGCTTCGGTAGCTTGTGCAGGCCCCGGGAGGTCCACAACTTGCCACCAGCGACGACCTGGTTACCTGGTGCGTAGTCGTAGATCGCCTGACTAAGATCGCGCGACAGCTCGAGCGAAGCCCCAACCTCACTCTCGCAGTGCAACGTCCGCAGTTCGACGGTGTCCACGGGGAAGCCGTACTTCGGGAGGATATTCTTGTTGGCCAGGTAACCAAGGAGCTGGCGACTCTCGATCGTCTTCAGAGTCTTTTGCAGGCGACCACCGAATGCGAGGTTGTTTGCTGCCTTCGCTTCCTCGATCAGCGCCCTGTACGTGTCGAGGTCGTTGCGCATATCCTGCTCCGCCACCGAGAGCAGATCACACAGCTTATCGACCCAACTGCCGTCGTCGATGCCAATCGCGGAGGCGAGGGCAGTTGGAAGGACTCGGCGCACGGCTGCGTCAACTGCTTCCGGAACGGGAGTTAGGTACAGCTGGACCTGCGAAGCAGGCGAATCTTGGCCGGATTCATCAGGAGAGAAGAACTCACCAGCGTGCTTCCACGTAAGCCCGTCGTACTCGAATCGGTGACGGAAGTATGCAGACAACGCCACTGAGTGCGCGTGTCGGCGCGCGATTCGCTCATTCTCGATGGGCACCCAGGGGATCCGCATCTCCCCAGCGATCATCGACTCCGGATTCTGATATTTGGAGAGATCGTGCGAGCTTCGCTTCGCGTAGGTGAGTACTAGAGCGGCCGACGCAGCACGTCGACCAGCGCGCCCAGCACGTTGCACATAGTTTGACGTCTTTGGAGGCACATTTCGTAGCACAACTGACTGAAGATCGCCGACGTCGACGCCGAGCTCGAACGTTGTCGAGCACGAGAGGACGTTCACCTTGCCGTCTATGAATTCACGCTGGATCGCGGCGGCCGCCTTGGACTCCCATTGTGCTGTATGTTCTTTCGCCGAGAGTGGCGCCGGCAACATGGTCCGGTAGAGGGTGCGGTAGTGGTGGGTGTCGTCCTCCACCGCCGGCACTCGAGAAGGATGCAGTTTTCCGTCGCATGTTCCGTGAGGGCACACACTTCTCACGTTATTGCTGGTGAGTCGTCGGCAGGATGAGCACTGGAACCAGTCGCAGTCGTCGCCGGGGAGAACTCTCAACCTGGTGTGGTCGACCTGGTATACGTCGCCGGCCGACCGATCGGCTACCAGTCGGAACGCCTGCTGATCGAGAAGGAACCGCCAGCAGCCTTCTAAGAGTTTCTCCGCGGACATGTCCGCATCTAGTGCGGCAAGTACTTTACGAACGAACAGGATTCGATTGTTCGTCGTTCCTGGCCGCCCGGCGGGTAGCCAGCTGATGATTCGCTTCTTAGGATCGGAGTTCATCGAACGAATCCGGATCTGAGTATTGCGGGGCTCGAATATCTCCGCTTTGATGTCGACGTCGTCGAGTAATGTGATTGCGCCCTGGAGTCTCACAACCTTGAGTAATTCGTCGAGAAGACCCCAGGCTTCGTCGTCGGTAAGTCCGAGAGCCGCGAACGCAGGTGGCAGCTGCGCTCGACGGGAGCGGAACATCCGCACAGCCATGAGGCCGAGACCCTCCAACGACTGACGCTGATCCAGCGCCATCAGCTCGGCCATAACCCAAGGGTTGACGGTGCGCTTGATCGTTGCCCGGGTCGCAGTTTCTTCGAAGTGGTAGGCGGCGATAGCCTCCTTGGCGGCGTAGTCGGCCAAGTCTTCTGCAGCGAGCTGCTCACCTCGATACTTCGGATCAGTCAGAACCGCTGTTAGATAACGACGTTCGATCATTCGACCGTACGTCTTATCAATGTACGGTGCGGCGAAAGCGGCGGCTTGGCGGGAGTCCGAGAACATCAACAGTTTGCGACCTTCACCGACTTCCTCGACGGTTTCGTCCGAGGCTGGCGGTAAGTGTTGATACAGCGCGGTGGTAATGACTGCGGGTGCGGCGTTGGTGTCTGTACGCAGCCGGCGGATAACTTGGCGGGCCCGCGCGCCGCACTCAGTGCATTTACTCATTACCGCTGCCGTTCGCGCATGCTCACGAACCTGGAGCACGGGTCCCCCAGGGCACGCAGAGTTGGTGCAGAGGTCTGACCCGAGGGCGCCACAGCCTGCGCAGAGGTGCCTTACGTGTGTGTCGGCTGAAGACTCACCGTCTTGAGCGAGCGTTGCTTCGTCCTCATCGACCATCGACTCACCCGGCGTACTATTTAGAACGAGCCATCTCACCTGGCCGTCCTTGGTCGCCGGGCGGAAGAACTCCCTCCCCTGCACTACCTCACGATCGCCCGCGAGGTGGACTGCACCGCACCTCTGGCAGGTTCCGAACTCGAAGACCGCACGCCCGGTGTGTGGATCAACCTCGTGGCGGCCAAGCAAGACCCGTGGCCCTTCGTCGCCGAACGACACGTATGCGCCCTCAGTGGCCCTTACAAAGAGGTGGTAGCGCGCGGACAGAACCGGGTTTCCACTCGCATCTCGCACCTTGGAGCCGAGAGCGACAAGCGCCTCCAGATTCTTTCCGCTACTCGGAGCATCCGGCCATAGCTGCGCTCCGAGTTCGCGAGCACTTACTGGACCGCGAGCGAGGATCGCTTGCAGGTCACTGACATGCTTCTCGGTATGCAGGGCGTCGGCCGGGTCGCCGCTCGCGCGGTCGACGAGGACGTTCAGATCCGCGTCAGGTCGTGCGAGATGAAGTAACTCATCGTCGTCGAAGCTCCACGTCGGTGTATCGCTTCGCCGAAGGCGCGTGGGGATGACGAGGTCCTGGCGTTCAGTATCATGCGCATCGAACTCGAAAGGTACGTCGAAGAGGTTGCGTGCGAAAGTAGTTGCTTCATGTCCCTGTGTGTCAGGCGTTTTCCCTGTCAGGGAGGCCGAGGTGGCGATGCATTGCAGGGGACGGTCGCGTCCTACTCGTTGGCGCAGACGTCGCAGCAGCAGAGCGACTTCAGCTCCCTGTGCACCGTCGTAGACGTGCGCTTCGTCGAGAGCAATATACCGCCATGTTCCGGCGTGGTCGCCGTCGAAGAGGTCGAGATCAGCTGGACGGAGCAGCAGATACTCGAGCATGGCGTAGTTGGTGAGAAGCAGATGTGGTGGATTGGCCCGCATCTCCTCGCGACTGAGTAGTTCGTTCGGCAATCGTTCTTGTCCGGGGTTCGCCGCCCGGAAGGTCGACTCCGCGTCGCGACGAGACTGCTCGGTCTCGCCGGTGTAACGGCCGAACGTGAGGTCAGGCATCCCCTTGAGCAGGGCCCGCAGTCGTTTCAGCTGGTCGTTGGCCAACGCGTTCATGGGGTACAGGAGCAAAGCTCGGACACCGGGGCCTAGCGTCCCAGTAGCGCGTTCCGCGACGAGCGAGTTGAGAATTGGGACCAGGAAGCTCTCCGTCTTACCCGAACCTGTGCCCGTGCTGACAACGAGATTGCGTCCGCGAGCGACCTTGCGGATCGCAGTCTCCTGATGTTGGTAAAGCGGTCTCGTCATCGGCAGTGCGTCGCTGTCCAGCAGAGAGAAGTCGCGATGCAGTGTGCCGTCGTCGATCAAGTCGGACAGCGACGCCCCAGGAGAGTAGGGTGGCGTCACCTCGAGGAGAGGTCCCTTGGTGAGAAGGTCAGATCCATCTATCGCATCGTCGAAGGCCTTCGCCAAGTCTGGGTCTCGCGGCGCCAGCAACGTCTTCAAGTACCGCCGATAGGTCGCTTCGATAGAAGCACTGGCTGCGAGGGGGTCAAGGCGGGCGGTCATGCGCCATCTCCAATCAGATCTCCGTGCGTGGCGTGTGCAGCGAGTGCCTCAGCTACCAGGAGGTCACCAGCGACCATGGTCGGAAAGTTGCTGGCGAGTACAGACCAGGCATGTCTCATGTCTGAGGTCATTGGCGGGTACTCAAACTCTCCCCGTGAGTCGAGGCGCGCAATTGCAGCAAGAGTCAGGGACTGGACTGACAGCAGCATCCACGGATGCTCAGCGGTATCGACACCGTCAAGGCGCTCGTCTCGCGCCCTAATCGCGTCATACAGAGCCGGTGACGCCTTTTTCACGGCGGCAAGCGCGCGACTAACATGGCTCGCCAGTTCTCTGGCAATAGGATCAGCAGTCCACTCCCGTCGGCGATTAAATACCTCGATCGCTGCGTTCGTTCGTGTATCGGGATTGAGGAGGGGTCCGGGTACTAATCGGGCGTACTCGAAGATCTCTGCTACCTGTTCGTCACTCAGAGCGTCGTAGGCGAGGTCACTTCGGCTGAAGACTCCCTCTTGGGGATTCACCATCTTCCCTGAGCGCAATAGCGCGATGAGGTCTTCCCCACCCTGTGTCTTGAGATATGCCAACGTCTCCGCACGCTCCGTTGCGGCGTTGGCGCCCTGTGCTCGTAGAGCCGGGAGGTCGGCGATTTCGACCATGCAACCGACGAAGGGGTTCTGGTGCAAGTCGTTCAGTGTGAAGCTTGCTGAGTAGGGACGATCGACAAGGTGCGTCCGGATTAGTAGTGCCATCATGTCGTTTTGGGGGACGACGCTATTTCCGAGGGCTTCCAGCGCAGACCGCGGATGCTTGAGGACGATCTGAACGAGTCCGCCGCGTAGCCGCTCCGACGTCGAATCGGTTTTGTCCCAGGGCAGCAATGCGAGCGCCGCCCAAGCGCCGTCTGCTGCTGCGGCCACGAGTGGCGGCTTGCCGACGCCAGCAAGGAATTGGGCGAGCCCGTCGAGTACAGGGTCCGCGTGCCGCTTCCACCCGCTCTGGTGTACGCGAATGGCGTCACCACTGGGTCCCAGCGGCCGCGAGATCACTGCAAAGGGGTCATCAGCGAAGACCTCGGAGATAAGGTCGCCCGCGTCGTGCAGATCGTCAGGTAGCGTCGCGCGATTGTTGTCGATCGCGAGCCGCTTGACTGGCGTCCACGGAGCGGTGGCCGACCACACCCACACGCCGAGATCCTCGGTGTCCGCAAGACCCTCAAAGACCAGGTCGTGACCGTCTAGAGTGGTCGCGCTACAAAGACGCGCGGGTCGAATGTCGGCGAGGGTAATCTCGTCACGGCTGCCGTCCTGCGACTCGACGCTAGCGATGAGGCGCGAGATGCTCGCACGGCGGACTGTGTCCACAAACCGACGCGACGCGACCTGAAATACGTTGTTAGAGCGACGTTCCTGAAACTCAGACTGAAGTACCTCACCCAGGTGGTCTAGCAGTGCAAACGTCACTGACCTGACATTCGGCACTCTCACCGCGATGACGCCGTGCCGTTCGAAGTCGGCAGGCGACGAAACGAGTGATGACGACCGCCACTGCGCCGGCGTACCAGACTCGTCGATGCGGAACTCGAAGTGTGGCGGTCGAACGACGAGCTTATAGGCATGGCCTGCGCTACCAACCCTGATGTCTTTCTCTCGGTCACTCGCCCCGAACTCAAGCACCTCAGCATCGATCGGAACGCCAAAATCAGAAGCGATCACACAGATACTGGGGGTCAGTCCACCGATGACGGGCCTTCGAAACGGCGTCTCGTAGTCGACCTTAAGGCCTTCAGCCAGTACGAGTGCGAGCCGCTGATCAGCGCCGAGCTCCCCTCTGACCACTACCTCGTAATGACCTAGGAGAGCATCCTCCACACCATCGAACGGATCGAGGCTTGTCACTTCGGTGTCAGAGTCCCACTCGCAGTCGGTCAGCCACTGACGGTCACCCACTCGCCGGGTTCTGACCCGCCACACGACTGGCTCGTCTCCGACGTATGGCGGCAGGTCTACGGCGGGTCGATGTGCATACACGCTCAGCCCGCTCGGGGTATGTACACCCGGAATGGGAGCTCCGAGGTCGAAGGACGGCGAACCCAGCGAGCGCACGCCACGTATGACCCCGTCTTTGCCCGCACGCTGCAGCACGATCGAAGCGTGGCCGGCGAGGTCTAGGGGATAAAACCGCCACCCACTCCACCCGGACGGAACCGCTGCATCGCCTGCTGCGCTTATTTCCTCCCGCGTCACAGCATTGAAGACAGTCGCATCCTTGGGATGCAGTGCAAATACCATCCCACGCGGCAGTGCACTCTGACTTGGAATGAGCCGACCGTCAGGGCTGAAGAGCAGTAGCGGATCGGCGGAGTCGAAGACAGACACACGGTACGTAGCGTCCGACGCCTCGTGGCGCATCGTAACTTCGCGAGCCGGTTCGGTAATCGAAACGGGCGTCAATGGGTGTTCGCCATCGTCGACGCCCCAGCCACGCTCCGCGAAGATTTCGCGGGTCGTGCCGCCAGTTGTCACCTTCCATGGAGAGTCCCCACCCGATTCGGGGTATGGAACACCCACGCAGACTTCGTCGGCATCAAGAGAGTACGCAATTGACGGCCCACTCTTCGTTCGAAGCGCGCGTCTCGTAGCGCTCTCGTCGGCGTCCGCTAGGAATGGCCGATCCCGGAGCCGCTCAATCAACCCGTTGAGAACCAGCGTCGGGAGTCCTGTCGTTGCAGTCTCGAGCTCGAGGTCATTCCAGACCTCAGGGTGTTCGAGGGTGAACACGAGGAACTCGATGATGCGATCAAGGACGTTGACCGCGGTCTCTCCACCTAGCGCGAGGAAGTTGCGCACCGGCACGTCGAGCCGCCCTAAGCGGTAGTCCATACCAGGTTCGGTCAGCCACTCGAGTAGGGCCGCCCCAGTGGCGTCGCGTCCGTGCTGCACATGTTCTTCGATCACGTCGACAAGATCGCTGAGGCAGTGCACGGGGATCCCGGCATGCAGTGCCATTGCCATGACGTACGTCCGACCGGGGAAGTCCGGGAACTCGCGAAGCTTGAACT
This sequence comes from Gordonia sp. SCSIO 19800, assembly GCF_018132775.1. Lineage (NCBI taxonomy): Bacteria > Bacillati > Actinomycetota > Actinomycetes > Mycobacteriales > Gordoniaceae > Gordonia > Gordonia sp. SCSIO 19800. Next base: position 14,139 of record NZ_JAGRQM010000013.1, read on the forward strand.
TCCGCAACAGCTTGAACAGCGCATGCCGCAGCTCGGCCTCGAACTCCTGGTTGCGGTCGAGCCCTAGTTCGTCCCAAAAGCTGTCCCAATAACGTCCCTGTTCGTACGAGAGACCGGCGTGGCCAACCATTGTTGTCAAAGTCAGCGCAGGATATCGGCTGATCAGAGTCGTCTCGGTGCCGGATCCGGAAGCCTGCACGACGAGCCGACCAAAGAGCTCTTGAGCACGGCGGAGCTCGTCCTCGTCGAAGTTCAGCTCAAAGAACAGCCCAACGCCCTTGAGTGCCTCGCGAATTCGATTCTCTTCGTCGCTCGCCTGGTCTGCCAGGTAGGAGCCCATCTGTTACCTCCTGCTCGTCAGCGCGATTCACTGTGCCACTGATATCCGACATTTAAGGCGAGTTCCCCCACTGTCGTCTGGACGAGCTACACCTCCACGACGCTCCCACCCTCCGGTGTGACGAATCGGTCGAACTACGCGATAGCGTCTTGAGCAGACGTCGCGATCCGGAGGGCTGCAAGATTTCTGCACCGACTACAGAACTGAATGTGGCACCTGGCTCGATCGTCGTGGTGCGTGACGAGGAGTGGCTGGTCACGTCCGCCGAGCAGGGCTCCGACGGCTGGCTGATCAAGGGCCGTGGACTGACCGAGTTGGTCAAGGACACAACAGCAACGTTCTACTCCAGCCTGGACACGATCGAGGTGCAGGACCCGCGCGACGCGCAGGTCGTCGCTGATGGCTCGTCGGGATATCGCGACTCACGTCTGTGGCTTGAGGCTCTTCTTCGTAAGACTCCGTTCCCCTACGGCGACCAGACCCTCACCGTGTCCACGCAGATGCTCGCGGACTCGCTCGGCTACCAGCGCGCCGCGGTCGCGAAGGCTCTGGACCCGCAGCACATCCGCCCGCGCATCCTGATCGCCGACGCTGTAGGTCTGGGCAAGACGCTCGAGATCGGCATGATCCTGTCGGAGCTGGTTCGACGCGGCCGTGGCGAACGCATTCTCATCGTCACCCCGAAGCACGTACTGGAGCAGATGCAGCACGAGCTGTGGTGCCGCTTCGCGCTGCCGTTCGTGCGGCTCGACTCGGCTGGCATTCAGAAGGTGCGGCAGAAGCTACCGGCCACCCGCAACCCGTTCACCTACTTCAAACGGGCGATCATCTCGATCGACACCCTCAAAAGCCCTCGCTACAAGGCGCACCTGCAGCGACAGCACTGGGACGCGGTGGTGATCGACGAGTCGCACAACCTGACAAACGTCGGGACTCTGAACAACGAGCTGGCACGTGTGCTGGCACCGAACACTGAAGCGCTCATCCTGGCCTCAGCAACCCCCCACAACGGTCGCGAGGAGTCTTTCGCCGAGTTGTTGCGTCTCCTGGACCCCACCGCTGTCGCGGCGGACGGCTCGTTCACCAAGGACGACGTCGCCTCACTGCTCATTCGACGACACCGGCACCATCCGGAGGTTGCGGCCGAGGTGGGCAGTGACTGGGCTGAACGAGCCGAACCGGTACACAAGCTAGTGGATCCGTCGCCCGCCGAAGACGCCGTCGCCAGTGAACTCGCCCAGACGTGGTTGCACCCAGAGAGTGGCCGTTCTCCATACTCAGGCCAGACGAAGGCTCTCTTCCCGTGGACCCTGGCCAAAGCGTTCCTCTCCTCCCCTGCTGCACTCGCAGAGTCGATCAGACAGCGTCGAACCAAGCTCGACACGTCTGTCCCGGAACAAGCCGTTGAGCTCGCCGCCCTCACCACTCTCGACGAGCTGAACGCAAAGGCGCTTAACGACTCAACCGGCAAGCAGGCGGCCCTCGTTCGGCGGCTCAAGGAGATCGGCGTCGGCGCCAAGTCGCCGATGCGAGCTGTGGTCTTTGCCGAGCGAGTGGCCACCCTTCGGTGGCTAGCCGATCACCTGCCCAAGCAACTCGGGCTCAAGCCCGAGAACGTCGCGATGCTGCACGGCGGTCTGTCCGACGTCGAACAGCAGGAGATTGTCGACAGCTTCAAACTCGAAACCTCGCCCATCCGGTTGCTGGTTACTGGCGATGTCGCCTCCGAAGGCGTGAACCTGCACTCGCAGTGTCACCACCTGATTCACTTCGACATCCCGTGGTCGCTGATCCGCATCGAACAGCGCAACGGCCGCGTCGACCGCTACGGGCAAAAGCATCCGCCGGTGATCTCGTCACTCATCCTTCAACCGTCGGACCCCGACTTCTCCGGTGACCTGCGCGTGCTGTCTCGCCTCCTTCAGCGGGAGAACCAGGCGCACGGGACCCTTGGCGACGTAGCGTCCCTCATGGGCAAGCACTCCGTGACCGACGAAGAAAACGCGATCCGCGACGTCCTGATCGGCAAGTCCACCCTCGACGAACAGATCCGCGACGTCGAGGACGTGGCCGCCGGCGACGATCTGGACGCGTTCTTCGCGCAGTTCGACCTCGAGGAAACCCCAGACGACGACCCGACGGCCGCGCTGCCGCAGGCCCCACGGCAAAGTCTGTACCCCGATGACCTCACATTCCTCGACGAGGCTCTCAAGGCCGCGTTCCACGACGTCCCGCACGCCACGCTGGAGGCAGGTGGCGTCGGATGGAGGGTGCATGCTAACCACGCGGTCGCGGAGCTGACTCCGCCGCGGGATCTGCGGCAGCGTCTCGGGCAGCTGCCACAGAACTACCTGCAGCACGGCAAGGTCCTCGAACGTCTCACCCTCGCTACCTCCCCGGAGGTCGGCAACGCGCAGCTCGCCGCGGCCCGCGAGGGCAAGGGCGTCGCAAACACGACGTGGCCGGAGGCGCACTACCTGGGACCGCTGCATCCAGTGCTGGACTGGGCCAGTGACCGCGCGTTGAGTGCGTTGGGCCGCAACCAGATCTTCGTGATACGCGGCGACGTCGACTCCCCTACGGTGTTGTTGATGGGGACATTGATGAACCGGCGCGGCCAGCTCATCTCTCGGGTGTTCTCGACGGCCGAGTTCCCTAATCCGAACAACCCTTCGTTCTGCGCGGTCGAGACGCTGCCGAACCTGGACTTTCTCACCTCCGATACCGGACTGCGGCCGGGGTCGGCTAACCCCGGCGCGGTCGTCGACGCGGAACGGTATCGGGCGCTGGTTCCGATCGCAGTGGACGAAGCATCGACAGCGATGCAGATGGTGCTTGCTGCACAGGAGTCCGCTGCTACCGAGCGGCTGGCACGGTGGCGGCGGCGTGCTGATCGGTGGCGCACGGGCGCCGAACATCTCGAACTCTTCGGTGGTCAGCGAAAGAAAGTGGACACCTTGTCTCGCCGGATCGCGGAGGAGCAGCGCCTCGCCGAATCCCTCGCCCCCACTCAGCAATTGGTGCGGCCGCTGTTACTCATCGTTCCCAACGCCTCCGGAAAGGACCAGTAGGTCGTGGCGTCTTTCGATTCCATCGTCATCGGCGAAGACTGGATCAGCGAGCACTACTTCACCACGGACTCGGCGAAGGAGTCGTTCCAGGGCAAGGTGTTGGAGCTGCGCAAGTTGTGGGATGCGGAGAAGAAAGAGGGTCGGACGACGGTCCGCGACGATCTGCTCGCTGCCGCTGGCGCCCTGCAGACCGCGCTCGCCGGGCTGGCGGAGAGCCCGGACGCCGCACCGGAGGCGCACGCCCTCGCCCGGACCACGTTCGGGTACCCGGCCGTGCTGGCGACGTTCACCGCCGATCGTGCCGGCTCCGAACTGGAGATCCCGGACGCGAAACTCGACGGCACTTCGAGCGTGCTGTTCCTGCAGGCGGTTCCGGTGGCGTCGATCGAGGATGTGCTCGATCCGGAGACGGGGCTCCTGATAGCGCCGGCCGTCGAGGACGGCAAGCCGATCGATTCGGCGTCGAAGGCGGTGTCAGCGGCGTTCCGCTCGGATGCACCGCCGGCGTTCGTGGTTGTGCAGGCCGGGCAGTGGCTGCTACTCGCCGAGGCCGAGCGCTGGGCGGAGGGCCGCTACCTTGCCGTGGACCTACTCGTCGTTGCGGAGCGTCGGCACGAAGCGAAGGGTGGCGAGATCGACCGCGTCGCCGCAGTGTTCGGACGGCAGGCGCTGCTGCCGGATGCGGACGGCAACATCTGGTGGGCGGGGGTGCTGGAGGATTCGGTCAAGCACACCGTCGGGGTGTCGAAGGATCTGCGCGAGGGCATCCGGCTATCCATCGAGATCATCGCCAACGAAGTGGTTCGTCGCCGCGCTGCGAAAAGCCTGACACTCGACGGGATCGACGGGCAAGACCTCGCGAAGCATTCGCTGCGGTTCCTCTACCGAATCCTGTTCCTGCTGTACGCGGAGGCATCGCCGGAGATGCGGGTGCTGCCGACCGGCGCCGCGGAATACGAGGAGGGCTACGGCCTCGACCGGTTGCGGGAGCTGACCCTCACCGAGCTGGTATCAGAGCAGGCCCGCACCGGTACTCATCTGTACGAGTCGCTGGCGACGCTGTTCCGACTGGTCGACCGGGGGCACTCGCCGGCAGTGCGGGAGAACGTCGCGGACGATCCAGCACCGGGCCTGCAATTTCAGCCGCTGCGCGCCGACTTGTTCAAACCCGAGGCGACGGCGTTGATCGACGAGGTGGGCCTAGGCAACGAAGCGACCCAGCGAGTGCTTGAGCACCTACTGCTGTCGAAAGAATCGAAGGGACGTAAGGGCGCCGAACGCGGCTTCATCTCGTACGCGGAGCTGGGCATTAACCAGCTTGGCGCAGTCTACGAGGGACTGATGAGCTATACCGGGTTCTTCGCAGAGGAGGATTTGTACGAGGTCGCAAAGAACGGTGACCCGGAGAAGGGTTCGTGGGTGGTCCCGGTAGGCCGCTCTGACCATCTCGACGAGAAGGACTTCGTCCGCGCGGTCGACGAGGCGACCGGCGAGGAAAAGCCGGTGCTGCACCGCAAGGGTACGTTCGTGTTCCGGCTCGCCGGCCGCGAGCGCCAGCAGTCGGCGTCGTATTACACCCCCGAAGTGTTGACGAAGTTCGTTGTCTCCCAAGCACTCGAAGAGCTGCTCGACCAGAACGACGAACGCACAACACCTGAGCAGATCCTCGACCTGACCATCTGCGAGCCCGCCCTTGGGTCGGGTGCGTTCGCGATCGAGGCCGTCAGGCAGTTGGCGGCCGAGTACCTGAAGCGCAAGCAAGAGGATCTGGGCGAGCTGATCGACGCCGACCAGTACCCGCTGGAGTTGCAGAAGGTGAAGGCACACATCGCGCTCCACCAGGTGTACGGCGTGGACCTCAATGCCACCGCCGTGGAGTTGGCGGAGATCTCCCTGTGGTTGGACACGATGGTTGCCGGTCTGCAGGCGCCCTGGTTCGGTCTGCATCTTCGTCGCGGCAACTCGCTGATCGGTGCGCGGCGATCGGTGTATGCGCCGAGCCTGCTGACGAAGAAGCAGTGGCTCAAGACACCGGCCAAAGACGTACCGCTCTCGTCCCCCGTTGAACCGTCCCCCTCGCCGGTTGAGCCTGGTCGAAACCCCATTGGCGCCGGCATCCACCACTTCCTTCTTCCGTCCGAGGGCTGGGGCGCGGTAATCGACACCGCCGAAGCCAAGACATATGCACCGGAGAAGCGCGAGGAACTGCGGCTGTGGCGTAACAAGATCCGCAAGTACCCGAGCAAGGACATCAACAAGCGCCTCGCCGCGCTCGCGCAGCGGGTAGAGACGCTGTGGGAGTTCACAATTCGCAGGTTGACGATTGCGGAGTCGGAGATCCGTCGCGACATTCACCTGTGGGGTTCGGACCCCGTCGACCACTCGTCCGTGGTAACGCGCGAGCAGATCGAGCGAGTGCTGCACGACGAGGACGGCGCGTACCGCCGAGTGCGTCGGGCGATGGATGCATGGTGCGCAATCTGGTCGTGGCCGCTGACCACGGACATCGAGCCGCCAGACTGGGATCAGTGGGTCGGTGGCCTGGAGGCAATCCTGGGTGTGCCGCCGAAAGCCGGGAAGTTCGAGAAGTACGGCCAGACCAGCCTCGCCGGAGACATGAGCTGGCGGGAACTCGATGTCGCTGAGGACGCTGATCGTACTTTCGCGCAGGCGCTGCCGATTGAGAAAGCGCTCGACAGCTTCCAGTGGCTAAGTCTTGCCGCCAGCATCGCTGACACGCAGGGCTACTTTCACTGGGAACTGGACTTCGCGCCGGTCTTTGCGCGCGGCGGCTTCGACCTGCAGGTTGGAAATCCGCCGTGGGTACGGCCCGACTGGGACGAAGCCGGGGTACTGGCAGAGTTCGACCCATGGTGGCAACTCGCGGACAAACCTGCCGAAACGATCAAACGACGCAAACGAAGAGACGCCCTCGATCGATCAGAATTACTGAGAGCCTTTCTCGACGAACGCGCCGAACAGTCTGCCGTCACAGAACAGCTGGGATCAGGTGTCGACCGACCAGTGCTGGCGGGACTTCGAACTGATCTGTATCGGTGCTTCATGGATCAGACATGGCGTTCCGCGGCCCCGAACGGCATTGTTGGCCTGATTCACCAAGATAGTCATTTCACAGAGCTGCGCGCAAAGAGTCTCCGGCAAGCAGCATACCGACGACTACGGCGACACTGGCAGTTCAGGAACGAACAACGGCTCTTCGAGATACACAATGCGATCGAGTACGCAGTACACATTTACGGCAGGGAGCTAGAACCACGCTTCATGCAAGCATCCTCGCTATACCATCCCGACACCGTCTCTAGGTCGCTCAACCACGATGGGTCTGGCGCAGCACCTGGCATTAAGGACGATGTTGGGGACTGGGACCTGCGTCCCCACGCGCAGAGAATAATCGAAGTAGACAAATCAGTGCTGTCCACGTGGGCTAATCTGGTTGACGAACCGGGGACGAACGCCCTCGACGCTCGCATTCTCTACCCAATCAACGCCGCAAGCGCACGAGTTCTGGGCAAGATGGCGGCCGTGCCAAGGCTGGGTGAGGTCGATTTTGACTGGACCTTCGGCTGGAACGAGACCACAGATCGCCAACGCGACCTATTTATATCAAAGTCTGCAATCGCAAGCGATTGGAGAGACGTCATCCTTCAAGGACCACATCTGACAGTATCAAATCCGCTGTACCAGACCCCAAATGAGACTATGCGGAGCAACAAAGATTACTCGGAAACTGCTCTCGACCTGATCGAAACCAACTACATCCCCAGAACCAGCTATCAAATCGCCAAACCCTATGATGAGTACATTTCAGCCTATCCCAAATGGGACAATCGCCCAAGCTCAGAATTCTTTCGGCTCGCCTGGCGAAGAATGTGCAACTCAGGAAATGTTCGGACAGTCCACCCAGCGATAATTCCCCCTGGGCCGTGCCATATGCACCTTGTATTATCCGCAAGAATCAGCAACACCCGGGACACAGCTTTAGCAGCAGGGTTTTGGTCATCACTCGCGGTGGACTTCTTCGTCAAGGTTGCAGGCGTCTCGGATCTCACGCAGAATGTCATTCGCCGCTTTCCGCACGTACAAGACCACCCTCTTAGTTCACAACTCCTTCTTAGAAGCCTTCGTCTCAACTGCATCGTTGAGCCGTACGCGCCACTATGGGAGGAGCTGTATGACGATGTGTGGCAGCAGGATTCGTGGGTTCCGGGAGTTGGTGTCGACTACGTCAGCCGCACCCCGCTCGGTAAGGCCGGCAGGCACTGGGAGTGGGCAACGCCGCTGCGCCGCGCCGCCGACCGTCGCCAGGCCCTAGTCGAGATCGACGCACTCGTCGCGGTCATGCTCGGGATCACGGCGGAGGAGTTGTTGACTATCTACCGCACCCAGTTCCCGGTCCTGCAGAAGTACGAGCGCGATGCCCTGTACGACGCAACCGGCCGTCAGCTCCCAGCCAAGCTTGCCTCCGAGTACCGCAAGAAGGGCTCGCTCAGGCCGGCTAACCTCACCGTCGACGGCATCACGTATCGGGAACCATTCACCGGCGTCGACCGCGAACGCGATATGGAAGACGCCCATAACTACTTCACAAACCTCAAGTCTGACAATTGATTTCAAAGGAGATGCATGAGTATCGAGGCACTCAGAGCGTTCGCGAGCAGGGACGACCTCGCGCAGTTCCATCCAAACGGCCTGCTGCTCTACGCCCTCGAGTTGCGGTTCGATTTGGAAGATGTTGCAGCTATAGCTGCAACATCTATCACAGACGGCAAAGGCGACCGCAAGTGCGATTTAGTCTACATTGATGCAGAAACCAGTGTAGCGGTTCTCGGCCAAGGCTACCTCGCCGCTGATGCGTCGAAACCAGAAGCCCCGTCGAATAAGGCGGCCGATCTCGGTATTGCGGCAAGCTGGGTATTAGGGAACGAGCGGCCCGCCGACCTCAGTTCAGGTCTGCGCACGGCGGCGACAGAGTTGCATGAGGCGATTGAACGAGGCGAGGTCGATTCGATAGAGTTGTGGTATTCCCACAATCTGAGTGAATCAAGGAATGTGGACGACGAACTAGAACGTGCAGCTCGGACTGCTAACGCCATTCTCGCTCAGCAGTATCCTGACCGAACTGTTGACGTTCGATATCTTCAGGTTGGTAAAGATACACTGAACGATTGGTACGCTAGTAAGAAGAATCCGATTCTAGTGTCGGATGAAATCAATGTTCCCACGAGGGACTGGTTCACCGAGGAGGGTGACGAGTGGAGCGCGGTATGTACCTCGGTACCTGCAACCTGGCTTCACGGTCTATATGAGGAGCACCTGGACCGACTCTTCTCGGCCAATGTGCGGGGATACATGCCAAGACGGCGCTCTGCTCAGAACATCAATTTCGGGATAGAGCAAACCGCTCGAGATGAGCCTGGGCGCTTTTGGGCCTTTAATAACGGCGTTACGGCGCTTGTCAACAGTTTCGATTCTGATAAAAGAACGGGTAAGCTCAAGCTCTATGGCATTGCGGTTGTGAATGGCGCTCAAACAACCGGGTCGTTGGGTCGAGTCGATAAGGAAAGACTTGGAGATGCGAAGGTGATGATTCGTTTCGTCCAATCCTCGAACCAGAGGTTAGTTGAGGACATAATTCGGTACAACAATAGTCAGAACCAGATTAAGCCATCCGATTTTCGGAGTGGCGACCGAATTCAGACAAGACTCCGAGAAGAGTTTAAATCGATTCCCGACTCTCTCTATCTAGGTGCTCGACGCGGTGGAAGTGACGACCGGGCACGAAAGCCGTCCAATCTCGTTCCGTCAGACACTGCTGCTCAAGCTATTGCAGCGTTCCACCAAGACCCTACGACCGCGTACCATGACCTCGCCAGTATCTGGAATAGAGACCATGTGTATGCCAAATTCTTTTCAGATCACACCAGTGCTGAGCATATAGTCTTTTGCTACTCGCTTTGGCGTGCAGTCGCTGCCCGCAAGGCAGAGTTGAGTGCACTCGACACCGAGGAGCAAACATCAGATGATCGTGATGCGCTTGACTATCTCCGACGGCGCGGTTCTCTCTACCTCCTGGTTGCGGCTATAGCTAATTCGGCGGAGACGTATATTGGCCGCGCGATACCGAATGCATTTGCACTGTCATTCGGTCGTAAAGTGAGCCCGGCGACGGCGACCGACTATTGGATGCCCCTTGTAGACGCATTGCTTCCCTTCGCGTCTTCGCAGCTCGGTCCGGCTTTTGATGATGGTGGTGTCCGCCGCAGAGAGACTGTGAGATCTCATGTGGCAACCTTCCGAAGCATTGTGGCGTCTACGAAACGTGCTAACTCGATGGTGTTTTCAGAGTTCGCCGAGAAAGTCGCTCCTTTCTAGGACGTCGCCGTTCAAGGGAGGATTCCTGACGCGGAGATTTCGACAACGGTTTAGGTTGTTGTGCATACCAGAATGGTAGCGATCGCCTGAACGCTAGGTTGACGACCCAGCTATGTCGATAGTTGCTGAGACAGATCAGGCCAAATCGAGTTAGTTTAGGAGATGTTTCATGGCCGCCTTGCTGCCGACCTTGCAAACGAGGGAGCTCCGCGCAGGTCTCACCGACTACCTCGCGACCACGTTTGCCCTCACCGACCCCGATGCCCAGGGCGCGCTATCGGACTTCGTCGGCCACCCCGAAACCGGCATGTTCAAGGGCCCCTACGCCCGTCTGCGGCTACCGTTCGCGCCAGCCGGCGGCAACTTGGGCATGCACATGGACTGGTGGCCAAAGGGATTCACCCCCTATGGCCACCAGGCTGCCGCCTTCGAGCGGCTGTCAACCAAGTTCCAGAAGCGTCCGCAGCCGACCCTCGTCACGACCGGCACCGGCTCCGGCAAGACCGAGGCTTTCCTCTACCCGATCCTCGACCACGTCCTGCGCGCCAAAGCCGCTGGCGTCACCGGGATGAAGGCGCTCATCCTTTACCCGATGAACGCGCTCGCCAACGACCAAGCCGAACGCCTTGCCCGTCTCATCACCGAACACCCCGAACTATCGGGTGTCTCCGCCGGCCTCTACACCGGTGAGCAGTCCACCGGCGGTCGCACCAAGGTGACCGACGAGGGCCTCATCACCGACCGCTCGCTGATGCACGCCTCTCCTCCGGACATCTTGCTCACTAACTACAAGATGCTCGACCACCTGCTGCTGCATCCCGACCGGGCCGACATCTGGCGCCTCTCTGCGGACTCGCTGCAGTACGTCGTGCTCGACGAGTTCCACACCTACGACGGCGCCCAGGGCACCGACGTCGCCATGCTCCTCCGCCGCCTCGGGCTCACCGTCAAAGCGCACTGGACCGACACCTCCCCCGTCACCGACGACGACCGCGGCCGCCCGCTCGGGCGCATCACCCCCGTCGCCACCTCCGCCACCCTCGGCTCTAAGGCCGAACCCACCGCCATGCTCGGCTTCGCGCAAACCGTGTTCGGCGAACGGTTCGACACCGACGCCGTCATCGGCGAAACCCGACTCACCGCCGCCGCGTGGCTCGTCGATCGCGACACCGCACTCGAACGGCTGTATCAGCCCATCCAGACGCCCTCGGTCACCGACGCAGTAGAGCGCCTCGACGGTTTCGCCGCTGGCTCCCCCGGCAATGCCGCCCTCACGACCGCTGTGCTCGCCGAACTGTTCGAGCGGGCGGAGGTCTTCGAGCGCACCGAACTGTTCGCGGCCGCCGACGACCTCGACACCGAACGTCGGCTCACCCCCACCGATCTGCGCCACCTCGAATACGTCGAGCAGCTGCATCTGTTCAAGAGCCACCCCTTGCTGACCCAACTCCTCGACCACGCTGTCGATGCAACCTCCCTCGCCGACCTCGCGCCCGCAGTGTTCGACACCCCCGCGACGGACCACGACGCCCGCCGCATCCACGCCGCGCAGCAACGGTTCCTCGATTACCTGTTCGCCGCGCTCTCCCATCTCCGCGCCGAGATCGGCCGCGACGCGCTGAATGTCGAAGTGCACCTGTGGATTCGGGAACTATCCCGTATCGACAGGGCCGTCGCCAACAGCACCTCGTATCGCTGGTCCGATGACGGTGTCCACGAAGACGGCAACGTTATGCACCTCCCGGCGCTGTACTGCCGGCACTGCGGACGCTCCGGATGGGGTGCCCGCCTCGCCCCCACAGGCCACACCCTCGACGTCACCGACGAATCCATCCGCGCCGACCACGCCGCCGGCGCCTCCCGCTTCCGCGCCCTCATCTCCGCGCCAGCCGAGGCCCTGCTTACCGCAACTTACCCCGACGAGCACATCGAGGGCCTGCGCTGGTTCCGCATCGATGACCGCGAAATCACCGGCACCGCACCCGATCCCGAGAGCACCGAACAGCTCGAAGGCAAGGTCCTGCCGGTGCTCGTCCTCGTCGGCGAGAACGAGGAGGAGAACTCCAAGAACGACATGTGCCCGGCCTGCGGTGCCGCCGACGGCATCCGCTTCCTCGGCAGCGCCGTCGCCACCCAACTCTCGGTGACCCTGTCGAACCTCTTCGGCGATGCCCGCCTAGACGCCGACGAAAAGAAGGCGTTGATGTTCACCGACAGCGTGCAGGACGCCGCACATCGTGCCGGCTTCGTGCAGGCCCGTTCCCACACTCTCAGCCTGCGCTCCACCCTGCGCAGCGCCATCGGCAATACCACGCTCACCCTGTCAGAACTGTGCGAGGCCGTCATCGCCCGCGCCGGCGACGACCCAATCCGCCGCTACCACCTACTCGGCCCCGAGATCGTCGACCACGACGAGTTCGTCCCCTTCTGGAAATCAGACGCGTCTACCGCGGCCCGGAAGAAGGCCACCACCAAGGTGCTGCGTCGCATTGCATTCGACATCGACATGGAGTTCGGTCTGCAGTCCCGTCTCGGACGCACTCTCGAACTCACCGGCAGCGCCGTCGCCGAAGTGGACCTCGGCGGCACGGAACGGCCCGTTCGGCTCGGCCGCGCCGCCCTCAACGCCACCGAACACCAACTGGCGCTCGAGGCACCCGCCCCGGCGGCGATCACCCGCTGGGTTCGCGGCACCGTCGAACGCGTCCGCACCCGGGGAGCCATCCATCACCCATGGCTCCGCAAGTACGTCGAGAAGGATGCTAATCGCCGCTGGATTTGGGGAGCTCGCCCCAAAGGCGAAGGCATGCCCGCCTTCCCGACGGGCCGACCCGCAGCTGCGTTCCCTGCCGTCGGATCACGCTCGGTCCCCGAAGGATTCGACGCCATCACCGCGGCCTCATCTTGGTACGCCCGGTGGGCCTCGCAATGTCTGGGCGTGTCCCCACTCGACGGAAGTTTCCTCGCCCGTTCCCTGTTCTCGGTACTCGCCGAGCAGCGCGTCCTCACCGCGGTCCTGACCGAGAGCGGCCTCACCGCGTACGGGCTGCCTGCTGCCGCGATCGTGATCTCCGCCCCGAACGACGACGACCTCGCCGCCGGCCGGCACCTGTTGGTGTGCAGCGTCTGCCAGACACCGACGCCCGGCTCGGCCACCGTTGTCGACGAACTCGACGGCGCCCCCTGCCTTCTCGTTCGCTGCCCGGGGTTTCTCGCACGCGCGCCGAAAACGCAAAACTTCTACCGCCGGCTGTATGACAGCGCTGAAATGAAACGTGTCGTGGCGCGCGAACACACGTCGTTGTTACCCACTGCAACTCGACTCAGCTATGAGACAGCTTTCAAGCGCGGCGGTGCCGATCCACAGGCACCCAATGTCCTCGTCGCCACCCCCTCTCTTGAGATGGGCATCGACATCGGTGATCTGTCGACGGTGATGCTTGGGTCACTACCCCGGACCGTGTCGTCGTATCTGCAGCGCGTCGGCCGCGCGGGACGTCTCACCGGGAATTCGCTAGTTCTTGCTTTTGTACGCGGGCGTGGTGAACACCTGCCCAAGCTGTACGATCCAACCTCGGTCATCCAGGGGGACGTCCGGCCGCCCGCTACGTTCCTCACCGCCGAAGAGATCCTGCAACGCCAGTACATCGCGCACGTGATCGACCGGCTCGCCCGCGACCCCAACACCGTCACTCCCCGAGGCGCCCGCGCCGTGCTTGGCAGCTTCGATCCCGGTAGCTGGATGGCCGACCTGCTTACTGCCGTTAGCACCGATGCCGACGCGCTCCTCGACGGTTTTTTGGCTCAGTTCAACGAGGTGCTCGACGACGAGTCACGAGGCTCGCTGCGTACCTGGGCCACACCCGGACCCGATGGCTCGCCTAGCGAACTCGTCGCGGACCTCCGAGAGGCTGTACATCGCTGGAACCGGGACCTCACCGAGCTCACCGCACGCCGCGCCGCCGTCGAAGCTGAGATGCCAGAGTTCGAGCGACGGGCATCATCGCCTGCCGCCACGGACGACGACTTACGAGATCTGCGAACCGCGAAGGGGTCACTGCGACTGCTCGGCGGCCAAATTCACGACCTCACCGACGATTACTGGATCAGCGTCCTCGAACGCTACGGGGTTCTCCCCAACTACACCTTGCTCGACGACTCCGTCACCCTGGATGTGGGAGTCACCTGGATTGACCCCGACACCAATCAGTACATGGGCGAGGCCACCAGCTACCAGCGCGGCTCCCGCGTAGCGCTGACGGAACTAGCTCCTGGCGCCACCTTCTACGCGCAGGGCCTGGCGGCCCGGATCGATGCCGTCGATCTTGGTGCCGGCGAGTCCAACATCCACACTTGGCGACTCTGTCCGCAATGTGGCTGGGCAGGAATTACACTCGCCGGCGAGGAACCACCAACCGTCACCGCGTGTCCTCGTTGCGGAACCACATCCATTGCAGATGTGAGCCAGCAGCTACAGGTGGTTGAGATGGCTCGTGTCTCCGCCGAGGTGCGCCGAGACGAAGCGTCGATCAACGACTCGCGCGACGAGCGGCACAAGGAGTCGTTCACCGTCGTCACCGCTGCGGACATCGATCCGGTGAACGTCGATCGCGCATGGTTCGTCGGCGGACTCGAGTTCGGCGCCGAGTATCTACGCCGCTTGGATGTTCGATGGTTGAATATGGGCCGCCGCACCTCTCAGGGCGGTACCCGCACGATCGCCGGACAAGAAACCACAACAGGGCTTTTTCGCGTGTGCTCAGCTTGTGGCCAACTTGACCGTGCCGCCGGCCGCAATAGCCGTTACGAGCACCGCAGCTGGTGTCGTCATCGCAATGCGGCGACCGAACATGTCCGAGAAATCGCTCTGGCCCGCACGCTGCGCACCCAGGGCGTTCTACTTCATCTGCCACGAGCGCTGGAGTACGACCCGTTCGCACACCCGAGCCTCAGCGCGGCGATTCTTCTGGGACTACGCCAGGTCATCGGAGGATCCCCCGAGCACCTCGACGTAGCCACGATTCCCGATGCCCTTCACGCCCCAAGCCAACGAGCGCTACTGATTCACGACACGGTCCCGGGCGGCACCGGCTATCTGGCCGAGTTCGCAGACCCCACGAAAGTCTGGTCCGTGCTCGACGCTGCGCGAACAGTGGTCCGCAACTGTGACTGCGCGGAGCACGATCGATTGGCCTGCCACAAGTGCCTTTTGCCGTTCGCTCCGCCGCACGACCTCGACAAGGTGTCTCGGAAGACCGCGGCGCGCGTACTGGATGATCTCCTTGCTGTGGACGGCGACGCGGAACCCAATCGAGAGACGTGGTTCGCGGACGTGACCGAGTCGGCACCGTCCAGGCCAATCGGCAGCGAAGAGTCGCCACTCGAGAAGGAGTTCTACGTCGCGTTCATCGAACGTCTCCGCGCAATGGGTGCGACGGTCAATGAAACTCCAGGTACCTACGGACCTTCTGCGACAATCGTGCTACCCGGCAAGAAGATCCGCACGTGGAAGCTCACCCCGCAGGTTCATATGGTCAATGCCAAACCCGACTTCGAACTTGCGACTACCGATCCCGAGATTCCACGAATCGCAATCTTCGCCGACGGCCGTAGGTTTCACGCCGTGCCAGACTGCAACCGCGTCGCCGACGACGCCGCCAAGCGAGCCGTCCTACGCGACAGCGGACATATCGTCTGGTCGTTTGGACATGAAGACCTTCAGCGCTTCAAAGACAAGGCAGCACCGGCACCGCCGTGGTTCACCGAGCAGGCCGCGTCGAAGATCATGGCCGCCGGCAACCTCCGGCCCACCGTCGTCAAACTGCTGTCCGCTGACCCCATCACAACCCTCCTGTCGTTCCTCACGGACCCCGATCTCGACACCTGGGAGCAGGTGGGCCGGTGGGTACCGATGATGTTCGTCGGCGGCGGCACACGGGCAAAAGGAGACGGTGACTCCGTCGGTGCCCGAGCTCTCGACCTGCTGGACGGCAAGACTCCGCACTTTGGCGACGGTGTCGACATGTGCTGGTCGTACATCGATGGGCCGTTGGTTGCCGCCGCCACCATGCGGCCCAGCACTCGGACTACTAACGCTGTCCTTGCGCTCGACGACCGAGACGACCGGTTAGAAGTCCTCGACGGGCATGCCTGGAAAGAATGGCTGCGCCTGTCCAACTGGCTGGGCCTGAGCCGTAACCATCGGATCACCACACGAAGCCTGCTCGACCAGAACGATGCGGCGCCAGCCTCGGCGCCCACTTCTGCTGATCTAAGCCATCACTGGCGGGTCGCCTTCGACGCCACAGTGTCCGATGCGGAGAAGCAGCTGGTACTAGCCCTCGCCGCGGCGAACGTTCCAGTGCCGGAGCTTGGCTACGAGACAGACGACGGCAACGTAGTTGACTTTGTGTGGGTTGACCACGGGATCGGCGTTTTGCTCGATCCCGACGAGACGACCGCCCATACGATGTCGGATGCGGGTTGGACAATGTGCCCGCCGGATGCTGAGGCGATCGCAACCGCGATAAGGAATGGGGTGTCGTAAATGGCCAACTTGGTCATCGCGTCGAACACGAAGGCGATGAAGAAGCTCGACAAGACCATCAAGGACAAGGTCTGGGCCTTCATCGAGAAGCTCTCAGCGGATCACACCGCCCCCGGCCTTCACATCGAACCCCTCAACGGAGCAATCGATCCTCGAGTACGCACCGGAAGAGTCGACCTCAACTTTCGGGCGATCCTGTTCAAGGTCGACGACAAGCTCGGCGACGAGCCCACATTCATTTACATGGGCACCTGGCCGCACGACGAGGCCAACAAACTTGCAGAGCGATCCCAGCTTCGAGTCAACCCCATCAACGGTGTCCTCGAAGGAATCATCGGGGAACTCGACGGAGACGATGATCGCAAGAAGCGCACAGTCGTACCGGACCGGAAAGGCGAGCTCGATCGCGTGGTGCGAGCAGAGTCGAAGCCCTACCTCGCCGAACGGTTCAGTCTCGCCGACCTCACTGACCGACTCGGTCTTGATTCCGATCTCGCGGAACGGGCGCTCGCTGCGTCGACTGAGGACGTCCTTGTCGACATTGCCGCTAATGCGGTCGGATGGCAGGGCAGCGCGCTCCTCGACCTGGCTACTGGGTTGCACATCGATACGATCCGAGAGAAGCACGGCTTCACGGACGCTCCGGTCGACGAGGACCTCGATGAGGACGAGAAGATCCTTAAGGCACTCGAGCAACCGGCATCGAAGATGCAATTCACCTTTGTTGAAGACGATGAAGAGCTCCGCCGGATCATCGAAGGTGGCGACTTCGCGGCCTGGCGCACCTTCCTGCATCCAGAACAGCGAAAGTATGTGGAGAAGGACTTCAGCGGGCCATTCCGACTGTCCGGTGGCGCCGGTACGGGGAAGACTGTGGTCGCGATTCATCGAGCACGCCACCTCGCGAATTCGAATCCCAACGCGCGCATAGTGCTTACGACCTACAACAAGACGCTCGCAGCAGACCTCAAGTCGGCTTTGAAGACGCTCGATCCGAATGTCGTTGTGGCCGAGCGCCTTGGTGAGCCAGGTGTCTACGTGACCGGTATCGATGCCCTCGGAAATGCTGTAGTGAACCACGCAGGCGATATCTCAGCCGCAGCAGAGAACGTCTTTGGGTACCAGGGCGCAGAGCTGACCCACAACCGAACCAGCTCTGACAAGGTGTGGCGCGACGTCGTGCAGTCTGTCAGCAGCGGACTCGATGCCAAGCTAGCGACGCCGGGGTTTCTTGAGAACGAGTATGTGGCTGTTGTTTTGGCGAACCGCATCACAAACTTGGAGCAGTACGCGAAGGTCGCGCGGCCGGGCCGCGGCGTGAGACTGAGCAGGCCTCAGCGGATCGCAGTGTGGAAGTTGATCGAAGCGTTCCGTCGACAGGAGAGAGTCGATGGCAGCCTGAGCTTTCCGGAGGTGCTCGCGCTCGCTGCAGAACACTTGCGACTGCAGGTCGAAGCGGGAGGCGACTACGTCGCCGACCATGTGCTTGTCGACGAGGCCCAGGACCTTCACGCTGCGCATTGGGCATTGCTCCGAGCTTTGGTAGCGGAGGGGCCTAACGATCTGTTCATTGCCGAGGATTCGCATCAGCGAATCTACGGGCAGCCAGTTGTGTTGTCGAGGTTCGGAATCAAGATTGTCGGGCGGGCGCGACGCCTGACGCTGAACTATCGAACCACCGCCCAGAACCTTCACTTCGCGGTGAGCATCCTGTCGGGCGCTGAGTACAAAGACCTTGAACAAGGCGAAGAGACGACGGAAGAATATCGATCTGCGCGCCTGGGCCCGAATCCTCGGCTCGTCGAATGTACCTCTGCCGCGGACGAACTCGACAGGGTTGCGGAGCTGGTCCAGTCTTGGATTGATGAGGGTGTCGACAAGTCCACGATTGCGGTGTTGACAAGGGGCCAGAACGACAGAAGCCAATTCGTGCGAGCCCTTGGGGAGCGCAACGTCGAAGCACGGGCGCTCGACAACAACCCCGCGGCTTCCGGGCATGTGCAGGTACTGACGATGCACCGATCCAAAGGCATGGAGTTCTCGCGGGTGGTCCTCGCTGGCGTCGACGCCGGGCACGTGCCGTCAGCGGCGACGCTCCGTTCGGTTCCTGAGGAGGAGAAGGCCGAGGCACTGTTGCGCGAGCGGTCGCTTCTGTATGTCGCGGCGTCGAGGGCGAGGGATGAGCTTGTGGTGACCTGGAGCGGGAAGCGGTCGGAGTTGTTGGCTGCGAACGCGGTCTAGAGACCATCGAAGAGCTACGACAACAACGAGGGATACAAATGGCACTCATCAGATCGCTGGAGCCCGGGAAGGGCGGTGCCCGGCCGCCACAGTCGGAAGTCGACGGGACGTACGTCGTCGTGGACGACCCCGATCGAGGGAAGATTCTCAAGATCACAACGTACGGGTCTGACATGCGGAAGTCGGGGCCCAAGCCGAGCCAGGTCATCGAACTAGATGAGGAAATGGCGCGAAAGCTAATCAATGTACTACAGCGTGAACTAAACATATTTAGCCGGGATACTCATGTCCCCGCACAGGCGAGCGAGTGAGAGTTCATGTCCTTTCAGACGCCCAAAACCATCGAAGAGATGCTTTCTGCGATTCACACGCACGAATATTTGATGCCCGCTATTCAGCGCGAGTTTGTATGGGACGCCGACCAGATCATCCGCCTGGTAGACAGCTTGATGCGCGGATACCCCGTCGGCTCGTTCCTCCTATGGGACGTCAAGTCGGAGACCGCCAAGTCCTACACGTTCTACGAGTTTCTGACGCACTACCACGAGCGCGACTACCCTTACGCCGGGAAGGCTACAGTACCAGCCGGGGCCGGTACGACTGCCGTTCTTGATGGCCAGCAACGACTGACATCACTTAACATTGCGCTGTATGGCAGTCTGTCGGAAAAGAAAAAATACGCTTGGTGGAATAGTCCCGACGCGTTCCCGACCAAACGTCTCTACTTGAACCTGGTTGATGATCCGAAAGGCGAGGAACTCGGCCTTCGATACGATCTCCGATTTCTCACTGACAAGGAATCCGCAGCTGAAACTGATGCTGAGGATAAGTGGTTCCGTGTGGGGGACATACTCTCCCTCAGCAACTCGGGACCGGCCATGACGAAGGCAGTCGGTGACCGTCGGATCGCTAATATACCGGATGCACACCAACGACTCTACGACCTTTACGAAGCAGTTCGCGTGCTCAAGCCCATGAACTACTTCCTGGTCACTGACCAAGATCCAGATAAGGTCCTCGAGATCTTTGTGCGCGTAAATAGCGGCGGGACGACGCTCTCGTACTCCGACCTCCTGCTGTCGATGGCGACAAATCAATGGCAAGATCTGGATGCACGGGAAGAAGTGCGTTCCCTCGTAAGTGAGCTGAACAGCAATGCCGGACGCCAGTTCTCGTTCACCAAAGATGTTGTGCTTAAAACAGCACTTACAATTTCGGAAGTAGATGTTCGGTTCAAAGTTTCCAATTTTACGCAAACAAATATGACGAAAGTCGAGAAAATCTGGCCTGACATAAAGGGGGCACTCCTTCGTGCGGCGACGCTTTTACAGCAGTTTGGTTACCACGAACGCAACCTCACGGCCAACAGTGTTGTCATTCCACTGGCGCACTACCTTCATTTAAGGAAGGCCAGTGACTCGTACCTCGACTCAAGTGCGGACGCAGCTGATCGACTCGCCGTCCAGAGATGGGTGACTCGTTCTCTAATCAAGCGTGGTATCTGGGGATCGGGGCTCGATACCTTACTAACCCGGATACGGGACGTTCTGAATAATGAAGCACAGAGCGGCTTTCCGGCGACGGAGATCGAGGGTGCGATGGCAGCTTCAGGCAAGAGTCTGACGTTCGACATTGCTGAAATTGACGAGCTGCTGAACCTCAAGTACGCAGGCCAGCGAACCTTCTCGGTGCTCTCGGTGCTCTACCCCGGCCTCGACCTGGGGAAAAAATTCCATGAAGACCATATCTTCCCCAAGTCTCAATTCACGCGGAGAAAGTTGACTGACGCGGGCGTACCGCAGGACAAGATCGACGACTACTTATCGACGGTAAATCTTCTGCCAAATCTACAGTTACTAGCGGGCACCGCAAATATTGAGAAGCAGGATGCCATGCCGAACGCCTGGACCCGGCATGCATTCCCGAATGAGGTAAAGCGGATCCACTACTTGCAGGAGAATGATCTCTATGACCTGCCATTGCATCTCGAAAGCTATCTAGAATTTTTCGAAGAACGACGTAGTAGAATTCGAGACAGGCTTGTCGAAGCGCTCGGCTCGACTCCCGGCCAGGAATGAGAAAAAGGTTCGGAGTTGTCTTACCGAGCTACTTTGCGTGTAAGCCCGCCCCTCACAAATCCGAGCGAGTAAGCCGACCGTCTGAGTTCTGGGCGAAGTCGAAGAGCTCGACGAAGAACTTACCAGTATCGATCGCCTCCCAATCCTCGATCTCGCGCGAAAACTCGTCGTCTGGATCCATTGGAATCCAGTCGGATTCGTCTCGCTGAAAGCAGCCGTAGTCAGTAACCAGCATTAGACCACGCACTACTTGGGTGCCGTCGACGAACGCGATGTATTGGGCTTCGCTTTCATCTGTCACTTCCTGAGCTCCAGTTCGATTGCGTAGTATAGTCGGCTACCGCTTATCGCCAGTATGGCGTCCCGGGCTAGGTTCGCTTGGGTTCGGCGGTGGACCCGGAAGTCGGCGATAGTTTTGATCGCAGGAACTATTTGTCCTCCGCACGCACCTAATCTGCGCGCGCGTCGGCTTCTACGGCGAGTACTGACGACGAGTAGTCGTTTAGCGACTACCTTGCCATTTGCGCTCACACGGCCCCGAGAAATAGTTCCGGGCGACCCGCTGTCTTTTGTGAAGATCGATTGGGCCTGTCCATGGCCGTGAGAAAGTCCCCATTGGTGGCCAGGTCGAGGTCCCCGCTGGTGGCCAGATAAAAGTCCCCACCCTGTGTTCGTCGTGTCGACCCGGAACTGAAGGCCCAGGCGATGACGGTGAAGGTGCCAACCGATCACCATCACCGCCCGGGAGTTCCATTGAAGTCTGCGAAGGACCGTATGGACATCATTTCTGCTTACCGAGAACTCGGAAGCTATCGCGCCGCAGCCGAGGTGTGCGGCACTACCCACAAGACCGTCAAGCGCGTGGTCGATCGGTTCGAAGCCGACGATCAACCACCCGATCGCAAGGAACGGGCCCGCAACTACGATGCGGTGGCCCAGCTCGTCGCGCAGCGAGTCGCGCGGTCACACGGCCGGATCACTGCCAAACGGCTGCTACCGGTAGCGCGAGCGGCAGGATATGAGGGGTCGGCGCGGAATTTCCGTCGTCTGGTCGCCCAGGAGAAAACGCAGTGGCGCCGTGAGCATCACCGCGGCCGTCGCCCGGCAGTGTGGGCTCCGGGTGACTACCTGGTCATCGATTGGGCGGTGATCGGCGGGTTACACATGTTCTGCGCGGTGCTGGCGTTCTCACGCTGGCGGTTCGTTCGGTTCGCCACCAACGAAACAGCCACCACCACACTCGGATTCATTGCTGAAGCCTTCGAGGAGATCGGTGGAGTGCCCCACAAGGTACTTGCTGATCGGATGGGCTGCCTCAAAGGTGGAGTCGTCGCCAACGTTGTCGTACCCACCCCCACGTATGTGCGGTTTGCCACCCACTACGGGTTCGCCCCGGACTTCTGTCACGGCGCCGATCCGGAGTCGAAGGGGATCGTGGAGAACCTGTGCGGGTACGCGCAGTCGGATCTGGCGCAGCCGTTGTGGACCGAAGCCAAGATCGCCGCGGGTCGCGACGACGTGCAGCTGGATGTGCATCTGGCGAACCGGGCTGCGTGGGACTGGTGTGCCGAGGTCAACACTCGACGCCACAGCGATACGCTGACGGTGCCCACTGACCAGCTGGTGAGTGAACGGAAAGTGTTGGCGGCGTTACCGTCTCTGCGTGCTCAGGTCGGCCCGCCGCCTGTCACCCGTAAAGTCGACCGTCTTTCCTGTATCCGGTATGCCTCGGCCCGCTACTCGGTTCCTAACCGGCTCATCGGCGCCACCGTGACCCTCCTCCAGGACGGTGGAACGCTCCTGATCGCCGAGCCCGCCTCGGGCGAGGTGGTCGCCGAGCATGCGTTGGCTGCCCCAGGAGAGGTGGTCCTCAACGACGATCATTACGGCGGGCCACGCACACCCCTTAGTCGTGCACCACGACCGAAAACTGCTGCCGAAAAACAGTTCTGCGATCTCGGAGAACCAGCCGAGCAGTTCCTAGTCGGTGCCGCGGCGATCGGTAATACCCGCCTGGCCGGTGAACTCGATGACATCCTCGGACTCATCACCTCCCACGGCCACGAACAGGTGCTCACCGCCCTGACCAGGGCGGTGGCGTTCCGACGGTTCAAGGCCGCCGATGTGCGCTCGATCCTCGATGCCGGAGCCGGCATCCCCAACCCGCGACCGGCCGGCACAGCACTGCTGGGCCACCTGCCTACCGCCCCCACCCGCTCGCTGGATGCCTACAAACTCGGCGCCGGCGACAAGGAGGTGTCATGACCACCACAACATCGAAACCCGTTGCACCCCAGACAGTGCCACCGCTACCAACCGATCTGGATCTGGCGCTACGCCGATTGAAACTGGCCTCGATCCGCCGTAGCGCACCCGAGGTCCTACTCACCGCGAAAACTCAGCGATGGACACCCGAAGAAGTGCTGCGAACACTGGTCGAGGCCGAGATCGCCGCCCGTGATGCCTCCAACATCCGCAACCGACTCAAAACTGCCGGGTTCCCAGTCACCAAAACCTTGGAATCGTTCGACGTGGCCGCATCCTCTATCCCGGCCAACACTTTCGACTACCTGTCGTCACTGGAATGGGTTCGGGCTCAACATAACCTGGCCTTGATTGGCCCGGCCGGGACCGGTAAGAGCCACACCCTGATCGGGCTGGGGATCGCCGCAGTGCACGCCGGGCACAAAGTGCGGTACTTCACCGCCGCCGACCTCGTGGAAACCCTGTATCGCGGGCTGGCCGACAACACCGTCGGTAAAACCATCGACACCCTACTGCGCCAAGACCTGATCATCCTCGACGAGATCGGATTCGCCCCACTCGACGACACCGGCACCCAACTGCTGTTCCGACTCGTCGCCGGCGCCTACGAACGCCGATCACTCGCGATCGCCAGCCACTGGCCCTTCGAACAATGGGGACGATTCCTCCCCGAACACACCACCGCCGCCAGCATCCTCGACCGGCTCCTGCACCACGCCACCATCGTCATCACCGACGGCGACTCCTACCGCATGACACACCGAACGGAGGTACCGCCAACCTAAGAACATCCCGCACAGGGTGGGGACTTTCACCTGGCCACCAGCGGGGACATCAAACTGGCCGTTGACAGGGCCTGCCCCTGAAACACGATTCGACCAGCCACGCTCGACCCCTCTCGATAGCGTGCTCGATCACTTGTTGCCCGGGCTGGGGACACCTGGGTCTCGATGAAGTCGTTAGGTAGCTCTGGTGCCGTGTCGCTTCGGTGCGCAACGACGACCTCGTCCCAGGTCTCGTAGTCGGCAGGATCGTCGAACACGATCACGTCAACTCCGTGGTCACTCGCGGCTTGCTTCAACGCAGTGAGGCGCTTCTCGTAGGCGGTAGCGAGTACGTCCCGGTGCTCGACGAGGACGTACGCATGTGTAAGAGCGCGACGATGCGCCAGCGCTTCGAATACCGCGACGGCGTTGAGCTGGGCCATTGGTTTCACTTCGAAGGTCACCACCTCGAACTATTGATGCGGGACGTGCTGGAAGGTCTTTGTCTCGATAGCGACCCAGATCGGGACGCGTCCACGGTCCGCCCGTCTTGCGGCGACCCTGAAAAGCCGTCTCCTCGACCACGAAGGAGTGGAACCCTGGCGAGGCCCGGTGATCTCGGTCGTCTACCAAGTGGCGCACTAGTTATAAGGCCCTTCGCGCCAGGATCCGTTCCTGCAGGTGTAGGTAATTCCGCTGTTAGGGCTGTAGCGGGTAGATCCCTCGACGCAGCTCTCCGAAGTCGGCGCAACAGGCGTGGTCGGAGGAGTCACTACCGGTCCGGGAGTTGGGGTCGCGTCTGCCGGAGGTTGCGGAGCGGTGGTCGGCGGCACTGTCGTAGGCGGCGGCAGGACCGTAGGCGTCTCCTGGGACGGGGCCGTGGGAACCCCAGCTATGTTCCACTCGAACGCCTCTCGTGTGTTGGGATCTCGGTAGCCGAGGAGCTGTGCTTCGCTGGGGACCAGAAGAGTTTCGGTTCGAAGAATACGGGCGTTCGGTAGAGGGTCGTTCGTCGCTGCTCGCCCTTCGGTACCGTTCTCGCACTGGAACTTTCCCTCAATATTCGGCGTCGTACGGACGGTTTGTTCGGTAACAGTATAGAAGTCCGTGGTCGCTAAGAACTCACCATCAAGCGGAATACCCGCCGTCTCGAACACGAACCTCGCAACCAGAAGGCGGTCGTTCGTGTCCCTGGACGACCTAGCTGTGCTAGATGATGCGCAATCGCCGGGATCTACGACGCCTTCGAGGGTTATTTTGTAAGCGCCGTCTGCGCGTTCAACGGGCTCCCCAATGCGGGCGGCAGTCGCGCCGCGCCCGTCGACCGTTGTAGTGGGCGAACGCAGTGTCGACGAACTAGACACCCCCTCGTCGCCGGACGCACACGAAGCAACCGACAACGCTGCGATGAGCGCAATGCAGAGCCTAGCGATTCGCATGATCCATCATCCCATTAAGGTAGGACCCCTATCGCAGTGTTCGCGTGATCACTAGACAGTGCATCAGGCGAGGCACATAACCGTGAAACGCCAGCCAATCAACAGAAGGTGCCCGCTCGGCGGTGCCGCTACACCACCAACTGACTCCCCGACCGCCGCAATTCCGAGAACGCCTTGATCCCCGTCGAGGTAGCGGTAGCAACCGGCCGCAACTCCGGCCCGGCCTCGGTCTTCGACACCATCACGACGTTGTCCACGTACGGCTGGATCGTGCTGGTGTTCTGGACCGTAGCGACGATGATCAGCTGGAACCCGAACTTGCGGAACGCACTCAACGCCTGCTGGGCGAACTGCGGGTCGGACTTTGAGAACGCCTCGTCGAGCATCAGCTGGGCGAAGATGGGCCGGTTGTCGTTGCCGTGCGGGCTGGCCAGGTTGAAGCTCAGGGCACCCGCGAGGCAGAACGCCATCAGCTTCTCCTGCTCGCCACCGGAGTTGTCACCGGCGTTGGAGTAGGTTCGGATGGTCTCCCCCGACTCGGCGTCGTGCTCCTCGCAGTAGAAGTCGAAGCGGTTCCGCACGTCGAGGGCGTCGCGCGTCCACTGGCGGTCCTCCGGGGTGTTGCCGGCGAGGCGTTCGCGCAGCAGCAGGATGTCGGAGTACTGCTCGAGGATGGCCTGCTCGTCGCCGAAGCTGACGGCCGTCGCGCGGTTAGAGATCTGGCGCGCCTTCTCGGTCAGCTCTTCGACCGCGGCGAGCTTCTTGCGACCCGGGCGCAGCCGCAGGCGTGTACCGCGGTTAAAGGCAACAGCGCCCAGGCCGGTGTTGACGCGCTCGATTTGCTCCACGATGCGTCGTTCCTCGGCGTCGGCGGCCATGTGGAGGCCGAGGATCGCGCCCGGAGCCTGTTCGGTGATCAGACGGCGCATCCGCTCGTAGGCGGCGGGCAGCTCACGTTCGTCGATACGGCGGCAGACGGCGACGTAGTCGTGGAGACGTTCGTCGAAGTCGTCGCTGTCGTTTGGGATGGCGTCCGGGAACTCCTCGTCGTAAGTGTCGAGGATGCGGGCCAACTCGTCGCGGGAACGACGAGCATCCGACCGCATCCGGTCGCGCTCTCGGCTCGCGGCCTTAACGATCTCCTGGCGGTACGGTTCTGGGTTCAACACGTCGAGAGTTGCCGAGAGGTCTTCGCGGAAACCGTCGAGGGTCTTCTCCGCCTGCGCGGGAACGTCTTCGGGTTTGAGCCGGTCGATGAGGTCGAGGAGCTGGGTGCGCCGGGAGTCCTGTCGGGCGATCTTGTCTTTCACCAGCGCAGCCTGCGAAATCGCGTTGCGCACCTGCTCCCACAGGTCTTCGGCCTTGCGCTGCAGGGCTTCGACGTCGGGGTTCTCCTCGATCAGCAGGTCGTACTGGTCGGTGAGCTGGTCGACCCGGTCGTCGACCGAGTCGACGTCGATCTCGTTCCACTGCGTGAATTGCTCGCACACACGGCGATACGCATCGCGGCGTCGTTCCTTGGCGCTCCGCTCCCGATCGAGCTCGGCGCAGTCCTGGCGGGCATCCTCGAACGCCCGCTCCTCGTACTCGAGTTCGTCACGGAGTGCGGCGATCTTGGACGCGACGTCCCCGACGAAGATGTACTGCGAACGACGCAGTTGCTGACGGTCGTCCTTCACCGCGAGCTTCGCCGAATCTTTGCGCAGGCCCTGGTCGGTGACGGCCTTGGCGTGCTGGGAGAACTCACCGGGACTGTCCACGCACATGTGGTTGCCCAGCTTCGACAGGACCGTCATGGCCTCGGCGGCACACGGGTGCGAGGCGTCGACGGGACGCAGCTTCGACGCCAGAGTGCCCGGCTCCAGAACTGGCATCGGGCGAGAGTCGGCCTGGTGCAGCTGGATCCGGCCGCGCATGTCGTGTGAGTTCACGAACCGCAGGGCGGCGCGGAAGTGATTGTCCGGTACAAGTAGGCGTAGACCGACATTCCGCAATACCTTCTCGACGGCCAGACGCCACCGCTCTTCGTCGGGGTCTAGTTCAACGAGTTCGGCGACGTACTTCAGCTCGGACTCATTGATCTGCAGGCCGTGGGCGATGGCGCGGCGCATCTCGTGCTCGGTACGCGGCAGTGCGGAGCCGGCGTTCTCGACGCGGCCGAGTTCCTCCATCGCGGCGTCGCGGCGGGTACGCGCGGCGACCTCGCTGGCCAGCGCCTCGGCGTAGTGGGCGCGACCGGCGTCGAGCTGACCGTCGATCTTGGCGGCCTCCTCGGTGAGTTCCTCGCGGAGCAGCCAGAATCCCTCGGCCCGGGTCGGCGGGGTGAAGCCGAGCGCGGAGACCTTGTCCTCGTACGCGTTGCGTCGGGCGGTGACCTCGGTGCTGAGTTTCTGTGCCCCGCCGAGTTGTTCGCGCAGCGGGGCGAGGTCGCCGGTGGAGGTGGCGATCCGGGACAGCAGCAGGCTGTGGTCCTGGCGGAGCTGGTCGTGCTGGGTGGTCAGCGCGGCGAGATCGCCGTCGAGGCGGGTGATCTGGTCGTCGAGGTCGGCGACCTCTGGCTGCGCGTTGTGGATCCGCAGGTTGTTGACGTAGCTGCGGATGGTGGTGTTGTCGATGGTGTCGAGGACGGAGAAGGTGGCCGCCTCCCCCGCGTACCGCTCGTGCACTTCTTCGATGTTGCCGAGGATGGTGCGCTTGCGGCGCGCGACGTCGAGCAGTTCGCGGGCTTCGACGAGCGGGTCGATCTGATCGAGGGCGTCGGCGATGCCGACGATGCTGGTCGGGGCGTCGAGCATGAACTCCCGCACGAACTGCGCGAGCCCGCCGACGCTTTTGAGCGACTTGGCCTTTCCGAGGAGCTGCTGCGCGGCGTCGGAGCCGCGGATCCCGATGAGCGAGTACAGCGTCGAAAGGTACTTGCCCTCGCCGGGGCCGCCGCGCCAACCGCGGTCGCGGAATTTGGCCGAGTTGTAGTTGTTGGCGGCCCACTCGTTGCAGGCCTCGACGATGTCGGCGTCGCCGTCGTAGATGAAGTACGAGCTGTGCGCGTCGGTCATCTTGCCCGCGGCGAGCCATTTCAGTACGAGGCCGGTGATGGCCTCGCCGGAGCTGGAGGTGTAGGTGACCGCGATGGCCGCCCACGCCGGGCCGGTGCCGCGCAGGTACATGATCTCGCGGTGGGCGTTGGTGCCGTCGCGTCGCTCACCCCACGCGCCGCGCACGTACTTGCCGACCGTGCGCTTGCCGCTGGAGGATCCGGCCGCCGTCGCATCGCCCGAGGCGTTGAAGTTGCGTCGATGATCCGGCAGGAACGCCAGCGAGATGGCGTCGAGCAACGACGACTTACCGCTACCCGACGACCCGGTGATCAGAGAACCGTTGGGACTGAAGGGGATCGAGTGATACCCGTCGAACACGCCCCAGTTGATCAGCTGCAACCGGGACAGGTGGTACTGGTCGACCTGCCCGCTCACCAGTCGTCTCCTTCGTCGTTCTCGCCGTACGCTCCGTCGAGGTCGGCCGCGTCGTCGTCCCTCTCGGCAGGCTCGTCGGCGAGGTCCTCCGGCGGAACCTCGCCGGTGTCACCGGAGCCGATGAACTGCTCGAATTGGCGCTGTAAGTCGGTGATCACCGATGCCGTCATCACCGCGGAGATCACCGGGCTGACGATGAAGGTGTCGGTGTCGTCACGCTGCTTGCGCAGGAACTCGAGCTCCTCCATCTTGTCGAGGGCGCGTTCGATGCGCTTGTCGAAGAGTGCGAGGTCGCGGTCGATGGTGTTGGTGACGCCGGCGAAGAGCTCGTGGATCTCTTCGCGGGTGATCAGCACGGGCTCGTCGCGAGCGGCGCGCACGTACTTGGCCAGGTGCAACGCCAAGATGGCGTCGTAGGTGTGAATTGTCTCGCGCTTGAGGATCTTTCGGCCCCACCGGGAGTCGTAACCGGCCTGCTCGACGAAGGCGACCTGCAGTTCGTCGACGATGCGCAGCCGGAGGTCGAGTTCGGAGAGGCGACCGCGCAGCACGTCCTGATACTCGGCCACCCACGACCACAGCTGCGGCTGTCGGTCGCCGCTGATGTAGCGGCGGGTCAACAGGTTCTGCAGCGCCCAGCACGCGCGGTCGGGCAGCTCACTGACGTCGCCGTCGAAGCGGGGTGCGTTCGGCGTGTGGGTCGCCGCGCGGTTCGCGACGGTGGGCAGGTCGTCGAAGCCGGCGAATTCGTCGGGGGCTGGGTCGCCCTTCGTGGCTCGCTGCGCTCGCACCTCAGGGAGCAGTTGGTCAGCCTCAGGGGGCAAAGATGTCATTCGGCGTCGACCTCCGCAGTCGGAATCGGTTCGGTGAAGGTCAGGTCGGGGACTTCGATGGCGTGGTCGTCGCCGATGAGGGACCGGAAGCGGACGGTGGTCATCGGCACCTTCTCCCCTGCCGCTTGCTGTTTCGAGGCCCACGACCACAGGACGATGACGTGCGCGAGATACGGCTCCTCGAGGCCGCCGATGACGTCGGCCAGGGCGACGGGTCCGGTCGCGACCGCCGCGTTGACCGTGTCGGTGAGTTCGGTGGTGTCGACCTGGCCGGAAAGCGACGCGAACGAGGTGAGGTCGGCGTCGACGGCGGCCGGAAGTGCGGGTGCGGGCGGGACGTGTTCGCGGATCTCGAAGGCGAGTCGGCCGATCGAGTTCACCGTCGGCGCGGCGAGGGGTAGCTCGTAGCCGATGCGACGGTCCGCGAGCGACGTCTTGAGTAGCTCGTTGGCGGTGGCCAGGGCGTCGTTGAGCTGCCGCGCGAGGCCGCGGCTCTGCTCGAGCGTCCCGGACGCGACGAAGCGTCGGATACGGCGTGCACACCGCTGCCGGGTGCGGCCGACCTCGGCCATCTGCTGGGTCACGAGGCCGAAGAAGTTGTCCATCACCGACCGTAGGCCCGCGTCCATACCCGGGAAGCTGGCGATGATGGTCTCGATATCGGTCTTCAGGCGCGCGCGCCGCTCCGGATCCTGGATCAGGTGCGAGAACGCCTGGTACGACGCGGACTGCGGCGAGTCGAGGAGCGCCTCGTAGTCGTCGAAGAGCTGTCGCTGGCGGTCGCGGTAGGCGAGGTCGGAGTCGCCGGGGTCGTCGAGCAGCGCGGTGGTGATGCGGTCGAGCATCGTGCCGTACTGGCCGATGTCGGAGATGATCTGCTCCATCTGATAGCCGATGGTGCGGGCGGCGTCCTCGGCGACGCGCAGGTCGACCGGGGGGCGGCGGCCGGCGTCGAGGTCGGCGAGCTCGGCGTCGAGGTCGGACATCTGCGCCTCGATCTCCGAGCGGATCTGATCGGGATCATTGCTGACCTGACCCGCGACGCGTCGGAGCTCGGCGGCGATACCGGTGATGGAGCCGCCGGTGGCGATCGAATCCTCACGACGCTGACGCCGCATGAAGTCCAGGACCGACCGCGCCTCGCTGGTCAGATGGCACAGGTTGGGGGCGTGCGGGTCGGTCGTGTCGGTGACGCGGTGCAGCCAGCCCTGCCGAGCCCAGAGTTTGACCAGTTCGAGGCCAGTGGCCTGATCGGTGAGGTCGAGGTCGGCGAGGTCGCGGTCGAGGCGCACCGTCAGCTCGGTCTCGGACAGTTTGGCGCCGTAGTCGAGGTGCCGTTCCATCAAGGTGACGTAGAGAGCCGAGTTGGTGGCCGCGAAGAGTCGTCCCACCGCCGACTTCTGGATCGAGCGGTTCGATTCCCACGCGTCGGCCAGCGTGAGCTGCACAGACTCGGCGCCGCTCGACGTGCCGGGGGCCTCGACCGGAGCCGGGAAGGCTGAGAACTCCATCGCCGCCTCACGGGGATCTCGGGGACTAGAGGACCCGGGTAGTCTGCCACGCCTGGCGGCTGCCGCCCCACCCGGTGGGTCGCGTGTCCAGCCGGGCATCGACACTGTCGTTACCCTGAGCGGCATGGTGATGGCTGATCGTCCGGAGGTCCAGACCGCGTCGGCGCCGGTGACCGCGCTGACCGTCGTCGGACTCGCGCAGAGCATGATCAACGGCCTCGCGCGGGTGCCGTTCCGCAAGCCGTGGTCGGGCCCGTCCGGGCTGCTCGACAACCTCGGCCAGTCAGTCACCCGCCAGACCATCCGCGCGTTCATGGGCTACTCGATGGGACTGCCGATCGAGGAGTTCCGGTCGATGGAGAAGATCCTCGACGACGTGTGCCGCGTCGTGATGCCGCCCTTCGTCGAGCTGACCGACGGCGTCGAACTCACCGACGACATCGTCGGCGGCGTACCCGGGCTGTGGTGTCGCGCGAAGGCCAGCTCCGACGCCTACGTCGACGACGGCGAGGACAAGGAAGAGATCGGCGCGACGATCCTCTACCTGCACGGCGGTGGATACATCGGAACCTCGCCGATGATGTACTCGGCGTTCGCGTCGTCGCTCGTGCGGATCTCCGGGCACGAGGTGTTCATCGCCGACTACCGGATGGCACCCGAATTTCCCTTCCCCGCAGGCGTTCACGACGCCGCAGATGTTTACCGCGGGCTGCTGGGACGCGGCGTCGACCCCGACCACATCATCGTCGCCGGCGACTCCGGCGGTGGAGGCCTCGCGGCGTCGTTGGTGGCCTACCTTCGGGACCACGACTTGCCGCGTCCGGGCGCTTTGGCGTTGTTCTCCCCCGAGATCGATCTCGACCTCGACCACCCGTCGATCACCGACAACGCGCCCTACGACATCCTCCCCTGGAGCATCCCGGTCACCCCGTACCTGCATGGCGTCCAACCGAACGACGCGCGGGTGTCGCCGATCAACGGCGAGCCTGATCCGTCGTGGTTCCCGCCGACGTTCGTGTGCTGGGGCGGCAGTGAGATGTTCCGCGACGGCATACGCGACTTCGCGGCACGGCTCGAGGCGTCGGACGTGACCACCCACGCCATCGAAGAACCCGGCATGTTCCACGTCTTCCCCATCCTCATGCCGTGGGCCGAAGCGTCGAAACGCGTGTTCCGGGCGTTGTCGGAGTTGGCTGATGGACATGTCGAGGGAGACCCTGGGGCTGCGCAGACGCACTGAGTGGGTGGGCTGTGTGTTGGGCGGGACCCTTCGTGACGGCCCTCCGCAAGCTCCGGGCCTCCTCAGGGGATCCGCCCTTCTCAAGGGCGCGGTAAGGCAGTTGGAGTGATCACCCGAGGACAAATGCGAGCAGGAATCCGCCAGCGGTCGCGAGGCCAACCCACCAACCACCCTCACGGTAGGCCTCGGGCATCAGTGAGTTGGCGAGTACACCAAGCGTGGCTCC
Source organism: Gordonia sp. SCSIO 19800 (assembly GCF_018132775.1). NCBI lineage: Bacteria > Bacillati > Actinomycetota > Actinomycetes > Mycobacteriales > Gordoniaceae > Gordonia > Gordonia sp. SCSIO 19800. The sequence goes on from NZ_JAGRQM010000013.1 coordinate 46,560, forward strand.
ACCGGCAAAGGCCTGGACGACGCTGATCGCGGTCGGTGAGATGGTGTCGGCGACGGCATAACCGCCGACGGTTACCGCCACCAGGACGACAGCGGTGAAGATCCACATCGTCAGCGCCGAGCGCATCGAGGCGTCGTGCTCGCGACGCATCAGCGACGCACCACTCACCGCTTCCGGGACGTTGCCGACGGCGATCGCCACCACCAGCACGAGTGAACCGCCTGCGGTGAGTGATACACCGAGGGCGGTGTTCTCCGGCACGCCGTCGAGGAAGACGCCGATCATGAGCGCCGGACCAATTGCCGACGACCCGAGCTTGGTCTCGACGAGCCGGTCGGCCACGACGTAGACCGCGGTCCCGGAGAACAACGCGAGCGCCGCCACCCCCGCGCCGGCCTGGGTGAAGGCGGGTTCGAACAGTTCGGTCGAGACGGCCGCGATCATCGTGCCCGCACCGAACGCCATCAGCGTCGCCAGGATCGGATTCGGCAGGTTCCAGCGCAGACCGATCGCCGCGCCGACCGCGATGGGAATGGCAGTTGCGAGGCCGTACAGAACCGCGGTGAGCATGTGAACAAGGTTGCTACGTGTCGCGGGCGATGGCGAGTGCGGCGCGCGGAGGTGTGGTGGCCTGGTTGCGGGGACCCTTCGTGACGCCCTCCGCAAGCTCCGGGCCTCCTCAGGGAGCCGGGGGGTCGCCTTCGCTCCCCGCGTCTCGCCTCAGGGAGCCCATAGGGATCGCCTTCGCTCCTCGCGCGTCAGGGAGCGAGACCGCTGAAGTATCTGCAATCCGACAGGTCACAGAATTGCGGATACCTCGATGGACCGTCGTCAGGGGCGAGGGATACACTGGCTCTTGTCCGACGAACCGGTCAGACCCCCGACCCGACCGGTTCGTCGGATTTTTCATGTCGCGGGCATGTCTGGTCGAGTCGGTCGACCGACCAGGGTCGTGTTACGCGAATCCGAGTTTTCTTTATTCCGCCGGAAACCATTCGGTAATCGATGGCGAGTGAACTGTGTGTCGTAGCAAGCAATAGCTACTCGATGAGACCGGATCTCCGGTCGAACCACTGAGGGCAATGATGCCCGATCCACCCCCCGCACGTCGAGCCGCCATGCGGCCGATCACTCACAGACACTGTCTCGTCTCGCCATCCCAGGAGTTCCTGTGCCTTCTTTCGACGAAACCATCACCGAGAACATCGCCGCGTCGCTGGCGGAGATCCCGCACCCCTCACTTCCCAAGGGCTCCAACATCTATGGCGGCACCAAGATCTTCCCGGACTACCAGGCCGAGAACGGTGAGTCCTACTTCACGCTCGTGCACGGCATCGCCCACGAGTCGTCGGTGTCGTTCGTCGCCGTACTGCAGGCCACCCGCGCACTCCGCAAGGGCTTCGAATCGGCCATGTACTTCTACGGACCCGGTGCCATCAATTGCCTTGCCACACGAGGCTTCCCGACGACTGGCGACTCCGGATTCCCGGGCGAGCAGAACATCAACAACTCGCTCGAGACTTTCATCTCCGAAGGCGGCACCGTGTTCTGCTGCCGCTTCGGCCTCGCGCTGCACGGCGGACGCGAAGAGGACCTGATCGAAGGCGTCATCCCGGCACACCCGCTCGACGTCCAGGACGCGCTCATCCACTACGCGCGCAAGGGCGCCATCATCAACTCGACCTACATGGTCTGAGCTCGGTCCAGAAATGTTGGGCGGGAGTGGTTTCGACACGGCTCGTCGCTACGCTCCTCGCCTGCTCAACCAGCGGAGGGGCCAGGCGCCGCTCATGCGCCTGGCCTGCTCATCCTGCAGAGACGACTCACCCGCAGAACCATCACCGACCTTGGGAATCACATGACCACCATCGGAACCGTCGCGGCGAACTTCACCCGCGATCTCGAGCAGAACTACGCCACGATCGAACAGTACGTCGCCGAAGCACGGACGCGGGGCGTCGACTTCCTGGTGTTCCCGGAGGCGGCGATCGGCGGATACCTGTCGTCCCTGGGTAATCACGGCGACACCCAGAAGAACAGCGCCCGGTCGTTGCCGCCGGCGATCTCCCTCGACGGGCCCGAGATCGCCCGGGTGCAGTCCATCGTCGGAGATCTCGTGGTGGCGATCGGGTTCTGTGAACTCGGCGAGGACGGCGAGACCCGCTACAACGCGGCCGCCGTCCTCGACGGCGACACCATCTACGGCAGCTACCGCAAGGTCCATCAACCGCTCGGCGAGAACATGTCGTACTCGTCGGGCACCGGGTACGACGTGTTCGACACGCCCGTCGGCCGGATCGGCCTCCAGATCTGTTACGACAAAGCGTTTCCCGAGGCCGCCCGGATCATGGCGCTCAAGGGCGCCGAGATCATCGCCAGCCTCTCCGCCTGGCCGGCGGCCCGCACCGCGACCGCGGAGAACCTGCAAGAAGACCGCTGGACCTACCGGTTCAATCTCTTCGACACCGCGCGTGCTCTGGAGAACCAGGTGTTCTGGGTAGCGGCCAACCAGAGCGGCACCTTCGGGTCGCTGCGCTACGTCGGCAACGCCAAGATCGTCGACCCCGGTGGGAACATCCTCGACACCACGCTTCTCGGAAGCGGCCTGGCCGTCGCCGAGGTGGACATCGCGGAGAGCTTCACCGCGATGCGGGCCGGCATGTTCCACCTGCGGGACCGTCGGCCTGAGGTATACGGGATGCTCGTCGAGGCCGATACCGATCCCGATGCCTCGGCGGCCTTCGCATGGCGGGACCTCGCCCATGCCTGAGATGACCGTCCAGGTGCGCTGGCCCGACGGCCGGCTTCGCCAGTACTACTCCCCCAGCCTCGTACTGCACGACCACCTCGCGCCGGGTACGTACCGCGTCGACGACTTCCGATCGCGGGCCACCACCGCGCTCGACGAGGCCAGTGCGCGGGTTCGCGCGAAGTTCGGGTTCGCCTGTACCTCGGCCGCGGCGTCGGCGGAGGAGATCGCCATCGACGCTGCGCGGCATTCGGATTCGGCTGAGGTCGAGGTGGTGTCGATGTACCCGCCGTTGCCGGGTGCGGAAGTGGCTTCGACTCGGGGCGTCGCTTCGCTCCGGCCCGGCTCAACCAGCAGTGGGGGCGCCGGCGTCGCGGGTGCGGAGGTGGCTTCGACTCGGGGCGTCGCTTCGCTCCGGCCCGGCTCAACCAGCAGTGGGGGCGCTTCAACCAGCAGCGAGGAGCTGTCATGAACACACACGTGCCTGTCGTCGTCATCGGCGGCGGACAAGCCGGCCTCTCGGTCAGCTGGTACCTCGGGCAGGCGGGCGTCGAACATCTCGTCGTCGAAGCCGACACCGCGGTCCATGCGTGGGCCGACAAGCGGTGGGACAACTTCACGCTGGTGACGCCCAACTGGCATTGCAAGCTCCCCGGGTACTCCTACGACGGTCCGGATCCGGACGGATTCATGACGCGCGACGAGGTCGTGGAGTGGCTGCACGGGTGGCTCAAGACCTTTGAGCCACCGTTGGTCGAGCACACGAAAGTCACTCGTCTGCAACGTCTGTCCGGTGATCGGTTCGAGCTGACCCTCGACGGCCCCGACGGAATGCGGTCGCTCACCTGCGACCAGGCCGTCATCGCGACCGGCGGGTATCCCCTGCCGGTGGTGCCACCGTTCGCATCGTCGTTGGATCCGGCCGTGCACCAGGTGCACTCCGAGGAGTACTTCAACCCCGAGCAACTACCGGATGGTGCGGTTCTGGTCGTCGGGTCGGGACAGTCGGGCACGCAGATTGCCGAGGACTTGCACCTCGCCGGCCGGCAGGTGCATCTCGCGATCGGCAACGCGCCGAGAGTCGCTCGGTTTTATCGCGGCCGCGACTGCATGACGTGGCTGTCGGACATGGGTCTCTACGACACACCGACCCAGGAGTACCCCGGTGGCCGTGCCGCGCAGGAGAAGACGAATCACTACGTCACCGGCCGCGACGGCGGTCGCGACATCGACCTCCGACGATTCGCGACCGAGGGAATGAAGCTGTACGGCGTGCTCAGTGACGGTAAGGACTCGACGCTGCGGTTCGCGCCGACGCTCACGGCCGCGCTCGACCGGGCCGACGCTGTGTACAACTCGATCTGCGGTGACATCGACCGACACATCGAGAAACTGGGCATCGACGCGCCAGAGGCATCGCGGTACGAGCCGGTGTGGGCGCCCGAGGTCGATCCGACCGAACTCGATCTCGCGGCCGAAGGCGTCACCTCGATCATCTGGGCCATCGGCTACCGACCCGACTACCGGTGGATCGAGGCCAGCGCCTTCGACGGCGGTGGCCGGCCGATGCAGACCCGCGGGATCACCGAAGTCCCCGGGCTCAGCTTCGTCGGGTTGCCGTGGATGCACACCTGGGGGTCGGGGCGGTTCCTTGGTATCGACCGCGATGCGAGGTATGTGGCTGAGCATGTTGTTGGATCGGTTTGTGGTGGACGCGCGCAGTTGGTTGTTGCGCAGTAGGTTTGGGGTTCTGTGGGCTTCGAGGGTTGGGCTTTCGAGGTCGGGTCACCAGGTGGCTTCGACACGACGCCTCGCTTCGCTCGGGGTCGGCTCAACCAGCGGGGGGTCGGGTGTCGGGTCAGCGGGGTCGGGTCACCTAGTGGCTTCGACACGACGCCTCGCTCCGCTCGGGGTCGGCTCAACCAGCGGGGGTCGGGTGTCGGGTCAACCGGCGGGGCGGGTGTCAGCTCACGCAGCGGGGGTCGGGTGTCGGGTCAACCAGCGGGGCGGGTCACCAGGTGGCTTCGACACGACGCCTCGCTCCGCTCGGAGTCGGCTCAACCAGCGGGGGTCGGGTGTCAGCTCACGCAGCGGGGGTCGAGTGTCGGCTCAACCCGGGGGGTCGGGTTTCGGGTCAACCGGTGGAGGCGGGTCACCGGGTGGCTTCGACTCGACGCCTCGCTTCGCTCGGAGTCGGCTCAACCAGCAGTGGAACATACGAGCCCTTCGAGGCTCGTCGCTATCGCTCCTCGCACCTCAGGGAGCAAAGGATAAGGAGTACCCATGACGGTATCCACGCGAGTTGATTTGGCGTTGCTCGGCATTCGCGGGGAGCCGCCGGTGCAGCGCACCGGCGGGGCGGGACCCAGCGACGACGGCCACCTCATGGTCGACGGGTTGCATGCCGCAATCCCGCGGAACCCGCAGAGCCCGTTTGTCTTCGACGGTGATCGCGTGCTGTACGACGGCGTCGACATCGGTGTCGAGGTCAGCGCGATCGGACGTCCCCGGTTCTACGATCTGCAGACCACGGACGGGGTGAGCTACGAGAAGATCGCTCGCCTGCACGGTCGGAATGTTCTGGCGACAACAGTTCTGCAGACCTGTATCCGCTACGCCGAGGACCAGCGGTGCCGGTTCTGTTCGATCGAGGAGTCGCTGAAGTCCGGCTCGACGATCGCGGTGAAGAAGCCCGAGCAACTCGCCGAAGTCGCCCGTGCGGCCGTCGATCTCGACGGCGTCACCAACATGGTCATGACCACCGGCACCAGTGGTGGACGCGACCGCGGGGCCCGTCATCTCGCCCGGTGCGTCCGGGCGATCAAAGCGGCCGTGCCGGAACTGCCGATTCAGGTCCAGTGCGAACCGCCCGCAGATCTGGCCGTCCTGACCGAACTCCGCGAGGCCGGTGCGGACGCCATCGGCATCCACGTCGAATCCCTCGACGACGACGTGCGGCGTCGCTGGATGCCCGGCAAGTCGACGGTACCGATGTCGGAGTACCGGGCGGCGTGGGCCGAGGCGGTCCGGGTGTTCGGGCGCAACCAGGTGTCGACCTACCTGCTGGTCGGACTCGGCGAGGACACCGACGAGATGATCGCCGGCGCCAAAGAACTCGCCGATATGGGCGTGTATCCCTTCATCGTGCCGTTCCGGCGTCACGCGGGAACCCTCGCCGTCGACGTCGACAACGCTCCGGCACCCGACCCCACGATCGTCGAAAAGATCACCCGCGAGGTGGCCGGTCATCTGAGCTTCATCGGGATGTCCGGATCGGAGCAGCGTGCGGGATGCGCGGCCTGCGGTGCCTGTAGTGTCCTGCCGACGGTCGGAGGCTGACGTGCTGTCACGGGGCGAGCTGTCGATCCTGTCGGGGCTGCCGCGCACGACGCCGCGGTCGGAGTTTCTGATCACCGTCGCGGACAGCCCGCGGGAACATGCGGCGTATCGCGTGCTGCGGCACCGCGAATTCGTCGATCGGCAGGCGCTTTTCGACCGCACCGACGTCGATGACATCGACGACGACCCGCGCACCACCGTCCTGATCGCGACACTGCCCGACGGGACGATCGCGGGTGGCGTGCGGATCGCCGCCACGCCGTGGGCGGGGTCCGAGCGCACCGACATCGGATGGTGGTTCGGCTCCCGACTCGTCGTCGCCGACCCTGGCCTGGCAGCCGGGATCGGCCCGGCACTTGTGCGGGCGGCGTGCGCGCACGTCGAACAACTGGGCGCCCTGCGGTTCGACGCCACCGTCCAGGATCGGTACGTACCGATGTTCTCGAGGCTCGGCTGGCAGGACCGCGGGCCAGGCCCGGTGATCAATGAGCGGTCGCATCGGGAGATGGGCTACCCACTCAACCGAATTCAACGCACAGTCGACGGGACGAAAGCAGTTCTCGCCGAGGCACTCGCGCCGTTCGCAGACCAACCGGGCGGTCTCGGTGCTGCCGGATTCCGTGGCGACGACGGCGTTCCGCTGCCGGGCACCGACGTCATCGCCGCCTGCGACGCCATCGTCCCGTCGATGATCGAACGCGATCCGGAGTGGGCCGGTTGGTGTTCGGTGCTCGTCAACCTCAACGACCTCAGCGCGATGGGGGCTCGGCCGCTCGGTCTCCTCGACGCCGTCGGCGCGCCCACGACATCGCATCTGACCCGAATCATCCGCGGGATAAGCTCGGCCGCAGCGGCATGGCGCACACCCGTGCTCGGCGGTCACACGCAGGTCGGGGTCCCGTCTGCGCTGTCGGTGACCGCGCTGGGCACGACGCCCAGTCCCCTGCCCGCGGGCGGTGGCCGGGTCGGCGACACCGTCACCCTGCACGCGGATCTCGGCGGCTCCTGGCGACCCGGATATCACGACCGGCAGTGGGACTCGACGAGTTCGCGCAGCAGCGACGAACTGTGCGCCATGACATCCCATCTCGCAACGGTGCGTCCCGCGTCGGCCAAGGACGTCAGCATGGCCGGGATCGCCGGCACGCTCGGCATGCTCGCCGAAGCATCGGGAACCGGTGCAGAAGTGGACGTGACCGCGGTGCCGCGCCCCGGCGACGCGTCGATGGGTGCCTGGCTCACCTGCTTCCCGGGATACGCGATGCTCAGCACCGACCGTGCCGGTGCTCGACGCGACGTCCCTGCACCCGAGCCGGTGACAACCGCCGACTGCGGCCGGCTGACCGCCCAACCGGGCGTGCGACTGCGGTGGCCCGACGGCGAGACGACTGTCGCCGTCGCGTCGACCGTCACCGGGCTGGGCGTCGCATGATTCCCCGGCGACCCGGCCCGCCGACGGATCCGACCGGTACCCTTCGCCCATGAGGACGGTCACCCTCGGCGCCCTCGCCGCGCACTTCGGACGCGACGTGGAACGCGGTGTCGCCAAAGCGGTCGGCATCGTCGAATCCGCGGCGCGCGACGGCGTCGACCTTCTCGTCTTCCCCGACGCCTCACTGGGCGGATACCTCGGCGATCTTCGACGACCCGACCCGGCCGAACTGCCCCCGGCGCTGTACCCGGACGGTCCGGAACTCGCGGCGATCGCAGCCGCCGCCGGTGACATGACCGTGTGCATCGGGTACACCGAAGCGGTCGACGACCAGCGGTTCAACACGGCCGTCTGTGTCACGGGAGACGGTGTCCTGGGCACGCACCGCAAGGTCCATCAACCCGCCGGCGAGGCGCTCGCCTACGCGGCGGGCGATCAGTTCGGCTCCTTCGACACCCCGGTCGGCCGTCTGGGCATGCTGATCGACTACGACAAGACGTTCCCGGAGTCGGCGCGCACGCTCGCGCTGGACGGCGCGCGGATCATCGCGGCGCTGTCGGCGTGGCCCGCCAGCGTCACCGATCGCGCCGCGCGCCTGCCCGCCGACCGCCAGTCCCGGCTGTTCGACCTCTACGACTGTGCCCGCGCCGCGGAGAATCAGGTGTTCGTCGTGTCGTCGAACCAGACCGGGGTCATGGGATCACTACGCTTCCTCGGACAGGCGAAGGTCGTCGGACCCGGCGGTGACATTCTGGCGACCACGCGATCGAAAGGCGGAATGGCGACGGTGACAGTCGATGTCGACGCCGAAGTCAACCGGGCGCGGCGTGTCCTGAGTCATCTCGCGGAACTCCGGCCGGACACCTACCGGTCGACGATGTCGGCGGACCAGCGATGAGCGGCACGCCGAGTCTACGCATCGCTCTCCTGACCTATTCGACGAAACCCCGTGGCGGCGTCGTCCATACGTTGAACCTGGCCGAGGCGATGGCTCGTCTCGGCGCCGAGGTGACGGTGTGGTCGCTCGCCCGCGGTGGCGACGAGGGCTTCTTCCGCGCGGTGGATCCGGCTGTGCGGGTGCGGCTCGTCCCGTTCCCCGACCGGGAGAACGAGACGATCACCGAACGCATCGTGCGGTCCATCGACACCCTGCGGGCCGCCTTCGAGCCGGCCGACTTCGACATCGTGCACGCCCAGGACTGCATCAGCGCCAACGCCGTCGGGACGTGCATCCGCACGATCCACCATCTCGACCAGTTCACGACACCGATCCTCGTCGACTGCCACGAGAAGGCCGTCGTCAACCCCTACGCCCGCATCTGTGTGTCGCGTGCGGTGGCCGACGAAGTCGAACAGGGCTGGGACTTGCATCCGACGGTGATCCCGAATGGCGTTGCCTACGAACGCTTCGCGAGCGCGGCGTCGGACTCCCCGGAGTCTCTCGAGGCACGACGACACTGGTCGGATCAGCTGGGCGACTATGTGCTCGCCGTTGGCGGAATCGAACCCCGCAAGGGCAGCATCGACCTTCTGGAGGCGTATGCCGTACTGCGCGAACGTCACCCGGGCCTGAAGCTCGTCTTCGCGGGCGGCGAGACCCTGTTCGACTACCGCGACTACCGTGCCGACTTCGACCGTCGGCGAGCTGAACTCGACGTCGAACCGATCGTGCTCGGGAATGTGCCCGACGACGACCTGCCGGCGCTGGTCGCCGCCTGCCGCGTGTTCACGTTCCCATCGGTGAAAGAGGGCTTCGGTCTCGCCGCGATGGAAGCCCTCGCGGCGGGGCGTCCGGTCGTCGCGCGAGACCTCCCCATCCTGCGGGAGGTGTTCGGCGAGACCGTCGCCTACGCCTCGACCGTCGCCGAACTGGCCGACGCCCTCGACGCCTCCCTCGTCCCGGACCACGACCGCATCGTGTCGGGCCGAAGCCTGGCCGCATCTCTCACGTGGGACGACGCGGCACGTCGGCACCTCGAGTTCTATGCGCGGCACCCCCATCCGGCGTCGCCGGTCGGCACCCACGGATGAGCCAGGCCCGTCGGACCGAACGCATCGGGATGCTGGCGGTCGCCCTGACCGCCATCCTGTGGGGCACGTCGGGTACCGCCGCCGCGATGGCGCCCGAACTCAGTGCCGTGACTGTCGGCGCCGTGGCCATGTGTGGCGGCGGCTTGTTGCAGGCGGCGGTCAACGCCCGCGGGATTCAGGCCGCGTGGTCGTCGGTGACGGCACAGTGGCGGGTCGCTCTTCTCGGTGGGATCTGCGTGCTGATCTACCCCCTCTGCTTCTTCGGGTCCATGCGGGTCGGCGGCGTCGCGCTCGGAACCGTCGTGTCGTTGGCGTCGGCTCCGCTGGTGTCGGCGGTCATCGAGCGCGTGGCCGACGGGCGGAGGCTGACCCTGCGGTGGACCATCGCATGCGCGCTCGGCATCGTCGGCAGTGCGGCGTTGGCCGTGTCGCGGAGCGAGTCGTCGCATGCGGACGGACTCAGCGGGAGCTCGTCGTCGGCGCTCGGCGTCGGCCTCGGCCTGCTCGCGGGCATCACCTACGCCGGGTTGTCGTGGGCGATGCGTCGGCTCATGAACAGGTCGGTGCCGCGCGGCGCCGCGGCCGGGACGGTCATGGGCTTGGGCGGGGTGTTCCTGCTGCCGGTCGTCGCGGTCGGGGTACCGGCCGTGGTCGCACACCCCGAAACCCTCGGCGTTCTCGCCTACCTCGTCCTGGTTCCGCAGTTCCTCGGGTACGTGCTGTTCAGTCGTGGACTCGGTCGGATCGACAGTTCGACCGCCACCACCATCACCCTGATCGAGCCTGCTGTCGCGACCGCACTGGCCGTCGGAGTGCTCTCCGAATCCATCACCGCGATCGGGTGGGTGGGTATCGCGATGCTGGCGACGGCGCTGGTCGTCCTGCTGGCTCCTCGCCTTCCGTCCGCAACCGGCCCGGCATCCACTAGCGTCGACGCAGGATCATCGACAGGGAGGTCGACGCATGAAGCAGTTCCGAGAGGCCGTCGAGGCGCGTGACGAGCAGGCGATGAGGGCGCTGCTCGCCGACGATGTGGTCTTCACCAGTCCGGTCGCATTCAAGCCGTATCCGGGCAAGGCCATCACGTCGGCCATCCTTCGGGGCGTGCTGCGGGTCTTCGAGGACTTCCGCTACATCCGCGAGATCAACGACGCCGGCGGACACGACTCGGCGCTCGTCTTCGAGGCCGTGGTCGGCGGCAAGAAGATCACCGGCTGCGACTTCATCCACGTCAACGACGACGGCAAGATCGACGACCTCATGGTCATGGTCCGCCCGCTGTCGGGTGCGCAGGCCGTCGCCGCGGCCATGGGGGCGCAGTTCGATCAGATCGCCGCCGAGGCCGCCGCGGAGTCAGAGAACACAGCGGAGTCCGAGGGGGTCAGCCAGTGAAACTCGGTCTGCAACTGGGCTACTGGGGCGCGCAACCGCCGACCCACCACGCCGAGATCGTCGCCGCGGCCGAGGCCTCCGGCTTCGACAGCATCTTCACCGCCGAGGCCTGGGGATCCGACGCCTACACCCCACTGGCCTGGCTCGGGTCGTCGACGGAACGCGTCCGGCTCGGGACGTCGGTGCTGCAACTCTCGGCCCGCACACCGACCGCGTGCGCGATGGCCGCGCTGACCCTCGACCACCTGTCCGGTGGTCGGCACATCGTCGGGCTGGGTGTGTCGGGACCGCAGGTCGTCGAAGGCTGGTACGGGCAGAAGTTCGCCAAGCCGCTGGCCCGGACGCGCGAGTACATCGACATCATGCGCCAGGTGTGGGCACGCGAGGCGCCGGTCAGCAGCGCCGGACCGCACTATCCCCTGCCGTTCGACGGGGAGGGCGCATCGGGACTGGGCAAGACGCTCAAGCCGATCACACACCCGCTGCGCAGCGACATCCCCGTCATGCTCGGTGCCGAGGGGCCGAAGAACGTCGCGCTCGCCGCGGAGATCGCCGATGGCTGGCTGCCACTGTTCTACACGCCGCGTATGGCCGACACGTACAACGAGTGGCTCGACGAGGGATTCGCCCGCCCGGGTGCACGACGCAGTCGCGAAGACTTCGAGGTGTGCGCAACCGCCCAGATCGTCGTCACCGATGACCGCGAGGGCACCTACGCCGCGATCAAACCGTTCCTGGCGCTGTACATGGGCGGGATGGGCAGTGAGGACACCAACTTCCATGCCGAGGTGTACCGCCGGATGGGGTACGCCGACGTCGTCGACGAGGTGACCGCACTCTTCCGCAGCAACCGCAAAGACGAAGCTGCGCAGATCATCCCCGACGCCGTGGTGGACGACTCGGCGATCGTCGGCGACCTGGACCACGTGCGTGAACAGATCAAGGTCTGGGAGTCGTGCGGGGTGACGATGATGCTCGTGTCGCCGGGCAGCGTCGCCGAGGTCGAACAACTCGCGGAGCTCATCCGCTGATGCTCTCCCCCGCCCGCATCACCGTCATCGACACGGTGGTCTCGTTCGACGCCCCGATCGAGGTCACCTTCGACTACCTCGCCGACCCGGCGAATCGACCGGAATGGCAGTCGAGCCTGCGCCGCATCGACGACCTGCGGCCGATCGGTGACCGGGCGGGTGACGTCGGCACCAGCTGGACCGACGTCACCGTCGTACCCGGGGTGTCGCCGCGGATGGAGGTGACCGCCTGTGAGTCTCGTCGACGGTGGCAGGAGATCGGACGGTGGCGGTCCGTTGATGCGGTCCTCACGTTGACGTTCGCTGAACGCGAGGCCCGCACCGACGTGCACGCCGAGGCGGTGCTGACGGTGCCCGCGATCGGTGGGCTGGTGCTGACCGCGACGCGGTGGCCGGCCGCGCAAGCCGTGCGGGCCGATCTCGAGCGCGCTGCTCGACTGTTGGCCGGTCGAGGCTCTCGGTGAGGGGCCGCGCCTCGGGTAGCGTTCCGAGGGTGAACATCAAGAACGTGACCCTCGCCCTCGGCACCGCACTCGTCCTGGCCGTCGCCGGTTGCAGCTCCGACTCCGACTCCGGCTCGGGCACAACCGAACCCACCGCGACCGCGGCGACCGGCGGCGCCGAGACCCCGGCAGCGGGGGCCGAGAGCTGCCCGACCGCACCCGCGAACGCCGATGCCACGCCGCAGTGGACCGAGCAGGGCACCACCGGTGGATTGCAGATGGTCGCGTCCACCGCGACCGAAGCCCCCAACATCACTGTCGAAAATCCGTTCAGCGTCGACGAGACCCAGGTCAAGACGCTCGTCGAGGGTGACGGCGCCGTCGTGCCGGACACCGCGTCGGTGTCGGTCTGCTATGTCGGCGTGAACGGCCGCACCGGCGAGACCTTCGACAGCGCCTACGCAAACGGCTCCCCCGTGACCTTCCCGCTCGACGGCGTGATCCCCGGGTTCAGCAAGGCCATCGCGGGACAGAAGGTCGGGTCGAAGGTGGGCGTCGCCATGACGTCGGCCGACGGTTACGCCTCCGGCAACCCACAGGCCGGTATCGAGGTCGGCGACACGCTCGTCTTCGAGATCAGCATCCTCGGGGCGTCGTAGAGGGTTGTAGCGCGCTAATCACTCTGGCGATTTCGGGTCACCAGGTGGCTTCGACACGGCGCCTCGCTTCGCTCGGTGCCGGCTCAACCAGCGGGGGTGGGCGCCTCGCTTCGCTCGGTGCCGGCTCAACCAGCGGGGGTGGACTTCTCGACCTCGACGCGCTCCTTCGTCGCTTGCTCGGCCCGGCGGCTTCGCTCGGTGCCGGCTCAATCAGCGGGGAGGGGCTCTGCTGAGGTCGTCGCCGTCGCTCTTCACCCGTTGGGGTCTGAGGTTGCGCACAGTTGGACCTCTGGCGTGCCAAAACGCGTCCCTCTCAGCGTGATCGAAGGGCATATTTCCCTTCGATCGTGCTCAGGGGGACGAGAATCTTTCCCCTGTCTCCCCTGACCTTGAGTTGCACGAGCAGCGAACCACGAAGGCCCCAGTCGTGAGATCGACTGGGACCCTTCGTGGCTCGTCGACCTCGACGCGCTCCTTCGTCGCTTGCTCGGCCCGGCGGCTATCGCTCCTCGCACGTCAGGGAGCGGTGGGTTGGTGCCTGCGCTACTCGCACCCCGGGGAGCGGTGGAGCGGCTCGCTCCTCGGGTGTGAGGAACCGTCAGATCTTGCGGTGCCGCAGGTTGATCGGCAGGCCGTCGGCGGGGGTCGGACCGGTGCCGTAGGTGAGTTCCGGGCGGTAACCGGCCGGGACGTCCCACTCGAAACGCAGCAGCATCTGGTGCAGGATCGACTTCACTTCCATGCCACCGAAATACAGGCCGATGCACTTGTGTGCGCCGCCGCCGAAGGGTGCCCACGCGAAGCGGTGGACCTTGTCCTCGCGGCGTTCGGCGGAGAAGCGCTCGGGATCGAAGTGGGTCGGGTTGGGCCACCATTCCTTGCGGAGCATCGTCGCCCACGGATGGATGGCGAGCAGCGTGCCCTTCGGGATGTAGTGACCGCAGATCTCGGTGTCCTCGATCGCCATCCGGAAGAGCATGCCGACCGGGGCGTTGAGGCGCAGCGTCTCCTTGAAGGCCAGCTCCATGCTGGGCAGCTTGTCGACGTCGTCGTAGTCGATCGTCGGCTTGTCGAGGGCCAGGGACTCCTCGCGCAGGCGCTGCTGCCACTCGGGGTGCTTGCCGAGGAAGTAGGTCATCATCGACAGCGCGATGGTGCTGGTGTCGTGTGCAGCCATCATCACGAAGATCATGTGGTTGACGATGTCCTCGTCGGAGAACGTCTCGCCCTCGTCGCTCTCGGCGTTGCAGAGCACGCTGAACAGGTCGTCGGCGTCGTTGCCGCGACGCAGCGGGATCTCGGAGCGGAAGTACTCCTGCAGCACCTCGCGGCCCCGGAGCCCCTTGGCCCAGGTCCAGTTGCCGACGTCCTTCCGCACGATCGCCTGACCGCCGCGAACCGCCGCCTCGAAGGCGTGCTCCAGTCGGTGGGCCTCGGACTCGCTGACGTGAGCACCCATGAAGACTTCGGTCGCCAGCGACAGGGTGAGGTCCTTGGTCCGGGAGTACATCTTGAAGCCGTTGCCCACCTCCCAGTTGGCGAGGGTCTTCTCGATGTGCGGGGTCATGATGTCGAGGTAGCCGGTGAGGCGGGGGCGGCTGAACGCCTGCTGCATGATGCGGCGGTGCTGCATGTGCTCGTCGAAGTCCATCAGCATCACGCCCCGGCGGAAGAACGGGCCGATCATCGGTTCCCAGCCGAGTTCGCTCGAGAACGCCTTCTTGCGGTTCATCCACACCGCTTCGATCGCGTCCGGACCGACGAGGGTGACCATGTTCATCCCCAGCGCACCCGACCAGGAGACCTGTCCGTACCGCTCGAAACGTTCCATCGCCGACTTGAGCGGGTCGACGAGCGCTTCGAGGGTGTTGCCGAGCCACGGAACCCCTGGGTCACCCATCACCGGCTTGAGATCGGATCCTGCGGGCGGCTCGGCCAGCGGACGCTCCGAGCTCGGGTACATGCTGCTCGCCTTCGCCAGCACGCTCTGGATCTGCTTCTTCCGACTCGTCATGTACCTGCCACTCCCCGTTGTTCCGATGTGCGTTACATCACTATGCACCATTGGAACGGATTTTAGCGTCTGTTTCAAGGGGGTTCGACAGACGGGGTGTTCACGCAGGTTGTGCGAGCGTGTCGGCCGGTCGTCTGGACGCGAGCACGCGGGGTGCCGAGACCCCCAGCGCGACCAGCACAACGAGACCCCAGAGCAGGTACGACGACCCGACGACGTGCTGCCACCAGACCCAGGACAGCTCGGCGTCGTACCGCTGCGGGATGCGCTGATGCGGCGCGACGGCGAAGATGACGAGTCCGGAACCGACGAGCCACCACCACATCGCCGACGCCGCGGGCCTGGTCGCGAGGTGGGACAACAAGATCAGCAGCGGGACCACCCAGACCCAGCTGTGGTCCCACGCGACCGGCGAGCAGTACAGCGCGGCGAACGCGACTGCCATCAGTGCCGCGACGTCGCGCGGCCCGGACAGCTGTGGACCTGCCGGTGCAACCGACAGCAGACGCCACGCGACCCAGGCGATGAACAGGCCGACGATCAGCGAAACGAGGAACCACGCAACGTCGGACTCGATGCCGAGCCTGCCGAGCTCACCCTTGATCGACTGGTTGTTCGCGAAGTGCGGGCTCCCGATGCGGTCGGTGTCGAAGAGGGTCGATGTCCAGTAGGTGCGCGAGTCGTTCGGTGTCAGGAGATGGCCGAGACCGGCGTAGGCGACCGCCGACGCCGCGGCCACGCCGAGTGCGCGCCAGTCCCGGCGGACGAGGAAGAACAACAGGAAGACCGCGGGGGTGAGCTTGATCGAGATGGCGAGTCCGACGAGCAGCCCGTTCCACCACTTGCCGCGGCCCAGCAGTACGTCGACGACGACGAGCGTCATCAGCACGATGTTGATCTGTCCGAAGTTGAGGGTGTCGCGGACGGGTTCGAGCCAGAGGCCGACCGTCGCGGCGGCCGTTGCGAGCCACCACAACTGGTGAGCAGGCCGCTCGACGAGGCAGGACAGGACGATGCGGCACACCACCAGCAGGCAGCCGATGGAGATCGCGGTGAACAGGGCCTGACCGAGGCCGAGTGGGACGACCGTGAAGATCGAGAACAGCGCTGCGGCAAGCGGTGGATACGTGAACGGGAGGTACGAGCCTTCCGCGAGTCGGGGCAGGATGCCGTACAGGTCGCCGCCGTCGAGCAGGACCTGTCCGCCCATGCGGTAGACGTCGAAATCGATGCGATACGGGGCCGGCGGTTGGTTCGGCAGCACGACGATGGCGACCGCCGAACTGATGAGGAAGACGGCGAGTGTCGCCCACCGGGCCCGGGCTGATCCCAGGTATCGATCCAGCGCACGTCGCGGGTTTACAGCAGCAGTCACGAGCCCTCACTTCCGAGCGGGATCGTATCGCGGAGGGCGTGCGATTCAGGGTGGCCGGGCCGTGGCCGTGTAGTCGGGCGGTGCGGATCTCACGGGGACTTGTCGGTCGTCGGACAGTCGAAGGGTGGTCGCGCGTTCTGCGGTGGGGGTCGGTCGATGGGACCGTGGCGAGTCAGTGGTCGAGCGTCGCCCGGATCGGGCGAAGGGCGGGTCAGGCGGCTCCGGGTTTGCGTCGATCGGCCGGCATGATGTCGACCATGCCGTCGTCCGGATAGCCGTCGAGCATGATCGTCGCGACCGCGCCGAGCGCGCGGTCCCAGGCCAGCGTCATGGCCGGGGTCCAGGACTCGCCACCGATTTCGCTCATCGCGGCGATCATGCATTCCGCGACCGCCGTGTACATCGGTCTGGTGACACCGAGACCGGCGTGTCGCCGCCCCAACGCGTGCAGAGTCGTCGTCAGCCACTCGGCGTCGTCGAGATGCTCCACGACCGAGACGACGGCGCTGCGCAACATCTCGGCCTGGGCCCGGGTGTCGCGACCGAACATGGCGCGAACGGTGGGATAGCGGTCGAACAGGATCTCGTAGAAGCGAACGGTGAGGCCCGCGTCGGGAAGATCGACGAGTGCCAGGCTGCGTTCGAGCAGTTGTTTGTCCATGCACGGACCTTGGTGCACCGGCATTGCGACTGGGCACGCTGCGGGGAAGGCCGAGGTAACAGTGGTCTCACAGCGAACCGCAGCCGGTGTGAGGTTCGGGATTGTTCGGGCGATTGGTCCGTCTTCAGAGGTTCTCAGCTGTCCCAGTCGACCGTGCGGGCCATGTTCAGCAGACGGCGTCGACGTGTCTCCCCCGTCGCACCCACCCACGCGATGAGGCCGTAGACGTGTGCGCGGAAGTCCGGGTGCTCGTCGTGATTCTGCGACGACGCCCCGTGTCGGCGGGCGTTGTGGAGCAGGGCCCGCAGATTGTCGTAGTCGGATCTGGCGACCTGCGGACGGTCGTTGACGACGAGACCGGCGAGCTGTTGGCGCTGATGGCTGTGCATGATCCGGACCTTCTCCGGGTGGACGGTGAACCGCTCGTCTTCGACGATGCGGAGCACGGTCCACAGCGCGCGGTCGGCGTTCATCGCGTCGCCCGAGATCGCGAGGTCGTCGCCGTAACGGGTGTAGCGGAGGCCGTGACGGCGGGCGTACCCGTCGAGCCGCCGATCGAGCCGCCGCATCACGAGGTTCGCCAGATGCGGCGAGGTCGGCGCACCTTGCGGCAGATGCCGTTCCCGGAGAAGGGCTGCGTGCGTGTGATCGATACCGCGGAGTTCGTCCACAGGCGTTGCCGTGGTACACAATTCGGCGAGCAGGCGCGCGATATGCGGCGGGTAGCCGGCCTGCCGGAACACTGCTCGGACGCGCGATACGGTGATCGTCTCGAAGCAATGCCGGAGGTCGACGCGCAGCAGCACGGGACGGTCCGTGTGCGGCCAGGCGAAAGCAGCCGGTGACGACCCGGGTACGAAACCGCGCGCCGCGGGATGTGCCGGAATGCGCTCGACCAACCGTCTGAGCAGGCGCCGTTGCGTCTCGCGCATACGGGGTTTCGGAGCTTCGATGACCCGGACACCGTCCCGCTTCTCACGCCGCCAGATTCGGTAGTGACGCAACGGCGGGCGCGCCGTTCGTAGCCATTGGCCGCGGTCGGCGAACCATTCGAGCTCGGGCACGGTGAAGTCGAGCCAGTGCGCGAACTGCTCGACATCGTAGAGATCGGGCAGAGCGTCGGACACCGTTCCCGCAGAACGTGGTTCGTGCACGATGACGGGTTGAGCGGCGACGTGTGCCGGGTGGGTCCACGGCGCGAGGGCCTGGATCATCCCGGTCGCGGGATGTCGCGGTTCGTGAGGCGAGAGTTCGATGATGCGGGCGGCGACTTCGGAGGTGACCTCAGCGGGCAGGACCGCTCTCACTGCCGCCAGGATCTCCGGCCACGTCCAGGCGGTATAAGTGCGCGAGAAGGCCGCAGCGACTTCCGCTGCCTCATGCGGTTGCAGGAACGGTTCGGTCACGGCGCCGTGTCGCGTCGTGGGCTGTCGTGGTGATGAACGACGGATGGGGTGACCAGAACTGTGCAGCGGCGCCGTGTGGCACGTGCAGCGTGCGCGCCGGCGTCGGACGCGGGGACCAGCTGTGAAGTGCACCCAGGGGTTACCCCTGAGACGGATCGCGACGATCCACTCTCACCTTGCCCGTCGTTCATCAACCGACATGGTGCCACGGCGGTGAGACAGCCGAGGCGAGGACGCAGATCTGCGCGGGTTCACCGACGTCGCTCGCACTGAGGTCGAGGTCTGGTAGACCCGGTGTCTGTGGGTAGCTATGAGATTCGGCCGGTGGTTGCAGGCGACATCGATCAGATCTCGAGCCTGCACACCGCCATCTGGAAGGCCACGTATGCGGGAATGGTGGCTCAGGACCGGCTCGATGCGCTCACTCCTGCGGAGTCGGCCTCACGCTGGCGACAGACTGTCGGAGACCTCGCAGGCCATGCTGGGCGCGGCATCCGCATCCGGTGCGCGACCTCACTCGACACGCAGGAGATGGTCGGTTTTGCAGCAAGCGGCCCGGCTCGCGACCACGACGTTCCCGCACCGACCGAATTGTGGTCTCTGAATGTCGTTCCCCGCCAGCACGGCACCGGTGTGGCGATGGACTTGATGACCTCAGTGCTCGGCGGAACGGATATCCCGGCCTACCTCTGGGTTGCACGCGACAACGCGCGGGCAGTGGCCTTCTATCGCAAACACGGATTCGAACTCGACGGGGCCACACGTCACGACTCCGGCTGGGATTGTCACGAAGTACGCATGAACAACGCACAGTGATGACCGCCCGACCAACAGCACCCACTGGCGCACCTGAACCCCGGTACTGCTCGCGCGATCCTGCTCGCTTGTTGACCGACAGACTGCAACTCGACCGGTAGACATCGATCGAAGTCCATAGGTCGAGTTGAAGTCTGTCGGTCGCGGGGGCTGGTTGCTGGACCCTTCGAGGCTCGTCGACCTCGACGCGCTCCTTCGTCGCTTGCTCGGCCCGGCGGCTTGCGCTCCTCGCACTTCAGGGAGCGGAAGAAGGCTCGTCACTTAGGGTTTGGGAGCCTCGGTCGCCGGACCCTTCGTGGCTCGTCGCTATCGCTCCTCGCACCTCAGGGAGCGTTGGGAGGCCGACGTACTCGGCGAGGTGCTCGCCGGTGAGCGTGGACCGGTCGGCGACGATGTCGGCGGGCGTGCCCTCGAAGACGATCCGGCCGCCGTCGTGGCCGGCGCCCGGGCCGAGGTCGATGATCCAGTCGGCGTGGGCCATCACGGCCTGATGGTGTTCGATGACGATCACCGACTTCCCGGAGTCGACGAGACGGTCGAGCAGCCCGAGGAGCTGTTCCACATCGGCGAGGTGGAGGCCCGTGGTGGGCTCGTCGAGGATGTAGACGTCGCCCTTCTCCCCCATGTGACTGGCCAACTTCAGGCGCTGGCGTTCGCCGCCGGACAGGGTGGTCAGCGGTTGACCGACCTTGATGTAGCCGAGCCCGACGTCGACCATCCGGTGCAGGATCTTGTGTGCTGACGGGAGTTTGGCGTCGCCGTCGGCGAAGAAGGCCTCCGCCTGGGCGACCGACATCTCGAGCACTTCGCTGATGTTGCGGTCGCCGAAGGTGTAGTCGAGCACCTCGGCCTGGAATCGCTTGCCCTCGCACACCTCGCAGGGCGCGGCGACGCCGGCCATCATCGCGAGGTCGGAGTAGACGACGCCTGCACCGTTGCAGTTGGGGCAGGCACCCTCCGAGTTCGCGCTGAACAAGGCGGGTTTCACGCCGTTGGCCTTCGCGAACGCCTTGCGGATCGGCTCGAGCAGACCGGTGTAGGTCGCCGGATTGGAACGCCGCGACCCCTTGATGGCGCTCTGGTCGATGGAGACGACCCCATCCTCCTTGGCGACCGTCGAGTTGATCAACGAACTCTTGCCCGAGCCCGCAACGCCGGTGAGCACGACCAGCACACCGAGCGGGATGTCGACGTCGACATCGCGCAGATTGTTGGCGTCGGCCCCGCGGACCTCGAGATGACCACTGGGCGTGCGGACCTCGTCCTTGACGGCGGCGCGGTCCTCCAGATGGCGCCCGGTGAGCGTGTCCGCGGCCCGCAGTTCGTCGACGGTGCCTTCGAACACGATCGTGCCGCCGTCGGTGCCCGCTCCCGGGCCGATGTCGACAACGCGGTCGGCGATCGCGATCACCTCCGGCTTGTGCTCGACCACCAGCACCGTGTTGCCCTTGTCCCGCAATGCGCGCAGCAGATCGTTCATCCGGGTGATGTCGTGCGGGTGCAGACCGATCGACGGCTCGTCGAACACATAGGTCACGTCGGTCAGCGACGAACCCAGGTGACGGATCAGCTTGGTGCGCTGCGCCTCTCCGCCGGACAGGGTGCCGGCCGGGCGTTCCAGGGACAGGTAGCCGAGTCCGATGTCGACGAACGCGTTGAGGTGGTCTCGCAGCGCGGTGATCAGCGGGGCCGCGGACGGATCGTCGAGTTCGGCGACCCACTGGGCGAGATCGCTGATCTGCATCGCGCATGCGTCGGCGATGCTGATGCCCTTGATCTTCGACGAACGGGTCTCGGCGGTGAGGCGGGTGCCCTCACAGTCCGGGCACTTCGCGAAGGTGATCGCGCGATCGACGAAGGCGCGGATGTGCGGCTGCATCGCCTCACGGTCCTTGCTCAACATCGACTTCTGGATCTTCGGGATCAGACCCTCGTAGGTGATGTTGATGCCCTCGACCTTGATCGTGGTGGGCTCTTTGTAGAGCAGGTCGTTGAGTTGCTTCTTGGTGTACTTGGCAATTGGCTTGTCGGGGTCGAAGAAGCCGCAGCCGCGGTAGATCCGGCCGTACCAGCCGTCCATGGAGTAGCCGGGGATCGTCAGCGCGCCCTCGTTGAGCGACTTCGACGAGTCGTACAGCGCGGTGAGGTCGAAGTCGGAGACCTCGCCGCGGCCCTCGCATCGTGGGCACATCCCGCCGGTGATGGAGAAGCTCCGACGCTCCTTGACCTTCTGCCCGCCCTTCTCGATGGTCACCGCACCCGCCCCGCTGATCGAGGCGACGTTGAACGAGAAGGCCTGAGGCGAACCGATATGCGGAGTTCCCAAGCGACTGAACAGGATACGCAGCATCGCGTTCGCGTCGGTGGCCGTGCCGACGGTCGACCGGACGTTGGCACCCATCCGCTCCTGGTCGACGATGATCGCCGTCGTCAGACCCTCCAGGATGTCGACGTCCGGACGAGCCATCGACGGCATGAATCCCTGGACGAACGCACTGTACGTCTCGTTGATGAGGCGCTGGGATTCCGCCGCGATGGTGCTGAAGACCAGTGAACTCTTCCCGGAACCCGACACCCCGGTGAAGACCGTCAGCCGACGCTTCGGCAGATCGACGCTGACGTCCTTGAGGTTGTTCTCCCGGGCGCCGTGGACGCGGATGATGTCGTGCGTGTCGGCGGGGTGGATGCCGTCGGCCCGCACGGCGTCGACCTTCCGTGCGGGACGGGTGGCGGTTCGGCTCATCGTCTCTCCATCAATGTGGCGACCGCGGGCGGGCGGTCGTCGACGTTCGGGGTGCTCGTGTCATTCCGGAGGTCCGTTGGCACGAGGTCGGTGCGCGGACTCCCGGTCGATCTAACCAGGGTGGCGGGCGCCGGCGCGGGGCATTGTCGGTCGACGACCGCGCCGAGTGCTTCCGGGGGCGGGTATCGACCGCGTCCGCACATCTCTCAGCCGGCCTGGTCGATACGGATGAGGTTGCCCGCCGGGTCACGAACGGCGGCGTCGCGCACGCCATACGGCTGATCCATCGGCTCCTGCACGATGTCGACGCCGCTTGACTGCAACTTGTCGAACAGCCCGTCGAGGTCGTCGGTCGCCAGCGTCAGCGCGCCGTAACTCCCCTTGGCGATCAACTCGAGGATCGTCTGGCGTTCCTCCTCGGAGATACCGGGATCGGCAGCCGGCGGATGCAGGACGATCGACGTGCCCGGCTGTCCGGGCGGGCCGACGGTCAGCCACCGCATGCCCTCGTAGCCGACATCCTTGCGGAGTTCGAAACCGAGGAGGTCACGGTAGAAGCCCAAGGCGGCGTCGCCATCGGTGTGTGGGAGGAAGGTGTACTGGATCGTGATGTTCATGGGATCAGGCTAGGCAGTCTCACCCGCGCTGTGCTTCTCGATTCCTGATCGGTCTCGTGATGTTCTTCGCCAGGCACGCCGGTATGCCGTCCGTCGCGTCGGCCGACTGTTCGCGATAGACCGTCGGCGGTACCCCGACGAGTTCGGTGAACCGGGTGCTGAAGGTGCCCAACGACGAGCAGCCCACCTCGAAGCAGACCTCGGTGACGGTCAGGTCGCCGCGCCGCAGCAGCGTCATCGCCCGTTCTATGCGGCGAGTCATCAAGTACGAGTAAGGCGATTCGCCGTAGGTCTGGCGGAACTTCCGGCTCAGGTGACCGGCCGACATGTTCACCCCGCGCGCGAGCGCCTCGACGTCGAGCGGCTGCGCGTACTCGCGGTCGATGCGATCGCGTACCTGACGCAGCAGGGTCAGGTCGCGCAGGCGCTGATCGGAGTCGGTTCGCGGCACGGATTGATCGTAGTGCGCTCAGACCTCGAGCACCGCCGAGATGTCCGCGCAAAGGGCGTCGAGACGGCGTGCGGCCTCGTCCCGCGGTACGGCGCCATCCGGGCAGTCGAGGACGACTTCGAGATAGCACTTCAGTTTCGGCTCGGTACCGGAGGGACGCACGATGACGCGGTCGTCGGCGGCCGTCCGCACCAGGACGCCGTCGGTCGGCGGCAGGTCAGCGGATCCATGTGCCAGGTCGCGGTTCTCCACCACCGGCGAGCCGGCCAGTCGTTCGATCGGTGAGGAACGCAGGCGCTGCATCATCTCGCCGATCAGCGCGGTGCCCTCGACGCGGATCGTCAACGGTGCGGTGGCATGCAGGCCGTGGCGACGGGCGAGCCGGTCGAGCTCGTCGGTCAGCGTGCGGCCATCCCTCCCGAGTTCCTCGACGAGGGAGATGACCCGGACCATCGCACCGATGCCGTCCTTGTCGCGGACGGTGTCGGGGTCGGTGCAATAGCCGATCGCCTCCTCGTAACCGAAACGCAGGCCGGGAGTTCGGGCAATCCACTTGAAGCCGGTGAGCGTCGCGGCGAACCGCAGCCCGTGGTCCGCGGCGATCCGGCCGAGCAGCCGGCTCGACACGATCGAACACGCCAGGGTGTCGCCGTGGCGCGTCGCGTCCCGTGCCGCCTGCTCCCCCAGCAGCGCGCCGATCTCGTCGCCGGTCAGCTGTCGCCACTGCCCATCGGGACCGACCGTCGCCACCGAGCAGCGGTCGGCGTCGGGGTCGAGGGCGATCACGACGTCCGCGTCGACGTCGCGTGCGAGATCGAGTGCGAGGTCGAGGGCACCGGGCTCCTCCGGGTTCGGGAACGGCACCGTCGGGAAGTCCGGATCGGGAGCGGACTGCGCCGCCACCACGTGGACGTCGCCGATTCCCGCGGCCCGCAACACGTCTCGGGCGACCGCACCCCCGACCCCGTGCATCGGCGTCAGTACGACGCGCACCGGCGACGGACCGCCGACGGGTCGTAGCCGCGCGGTGCGCTCGACATAGGTACGGACCGTCTCGTCATCGAGGTGGATGACCGCCGCGGGGTCGCGGGACACTTCGTCGGCGGGCGGTGACTGCGCGATCCGGTCCGCGATGTCGGCGTCGGCAGGAGCGATGATCTGCACTCCCCTGCCCGCATCGTCGGTGACACGCCCGCCGAGATACACCTTGTAACCGTTGTCGGCCGGTGGGTTGTGCGAGGCCGTGATCATCACACCGGCGTCGCAGTCGAGCGCACGCGTCGCATGAGCGGTGACCGGCGTCGGCAACCGGGGTGGCAGCGCGAACACCGTGAGCCCCTGCGCCGCAAGCACTTCGGTCGCCGCGTCGAAGAACTCGGCGGATCCGTGCCGGGCGTCGCACCCGACCACGACACGCGCGTCGGGACCGACCGTGTCGAGCAGATACCGCGCGACACCGGCCGTGGCTCGGGTGACCACGGCGACGTTCATCCGCGACTCGCCCGCACCGACCTCCCCGCGCAGGCCGGCGGTGCCGAAGGTCAGCGGTCCGCGGAAGCGGGAGGCGAGATCGTCGGCAGCGGCGACGTCACCGGTCACGGCCGCGTCGATCAGTTCGGTCAGCACGGCTCGGGTCGACGGATCCGGATCGTGGTCCCGCCAGTGTCGCACGGTCGCGAACAGGTCGGCCCGGGTCACCGGATGCGGCGACCCGGCTCGACGCGGTCACCCAGTGCCACCCGGGCACCACGCAGGATCTGCGTGTCCATCCCGACCAACGTGATCTTCTCGGTCGGGACCGGGCGTGTCCGCGGGTGCCCGCCGATCACCGCGTTCGGGCCGACGCGCACCCGTTCGTCGAGGACAGACCATGCGACCGACGCGCCCGCGCCGATGACAACGTCGCCGAAGATCACCGAATCGGCCACGACCGCACCCTTTTCGACGACCACCCCCGGTCCGAGAACACTGCGTCGGACCGTTCCGTGCACGTGGGCGCCGCTGCTGACGAGACTGTCCTCGACGACCGCCCCGGTCTCGATACGCGCGGCCGGGCGCTGCGGCTGGTTGGTGAGGATCGGCCGGTCGGCGCGGAAGACGTCGAGGGACCCGTCGATGAGGTCGCGGTGGGCCTGCAGGTAGGTCTCGGGACGGCCGGCGTCGATCCAGTACCCCGGCATCGCGTGGGCCACCGTCTTGCCGCGGTCGACGAACCAGGGCACCAGGTGTTCGCCGAAGTCGCCCAGGCCGGTGTCGTCCTTCGGGGACCCCTCGGTCGTCCGGCTCTCCAGGTACTCGAGACCCTCGATGAGCACGGCCGGGTCGTAGACGAAGATCTCGGTGGCGATCGTGCGCGTGGTGGCGCGTTCGGGTTTGTAGCGGAACTCGCGGACGGTCCCGTCGCGGCGGGCTTTCACGGTGGCGTGCTGCGCGGCCTCGTCGAGCGGACACGTCGTGGTGACCACAGTGCATTCGGCGCCGTGGCGGCGGTGGGTCTCGATGGCGTCGCGGAAGTCGAAGTCGTAGACGTGGTCGGCGCTCATGACGATGACCTCGGCCGGCGCGTGTTCGGCGATGCGGCCGCGGATGCGGTACAGCAGGTCGGCGTTGCCGGTCGCGAAGCCGTCTTCGGTTTCCGGGGCGTCGGTCTGTTCCGGCATCACCACGCGCAACCCGCCGTTGGTGCGGTCCAGATCCCAGGGACGGCCACCCGCCACGATCTGGGTGATGGTCTCGGCCTCGTACTGCACGCACAACCACACGTCGTCGATGTGACTGTGGTGCAGGTTGGACAGCGGAAAGTCGATGAGCTGATAGTTGCCCGCGAACGGCAACGCGGGTTTCGCCCGCCGATCGGTCAGCACCTCCATCCGCGAACCACGTCCACCGGCCTGCACGATCGCGAGAACCTCCGAATACCGCATCACCCCAGTCTGCCCCACGCCGCCGGGTTTGCCCGGATACCGTGGCCGACGGAACTCGACGACAAGCGACGAGGAGGTACGAGCAGTGACGCGCATCCACCGGGCCGAGCACGCGACGACGGAGCGTGTGGAGGTCGACTGCCTCGTGATCGGCGGCGGCATCGTCGGGCTGGCGGTGGCGCGGGCATTCGCCCGGCGAGGACGCGACGTCATCGTCCTCGAGGCCGCGGATTCGGTTGGCGCGCAGACGACCTCGCGGAGCTCGGAGGTGATCCACGCCGGCATCTACTACCCCGAGGGCAGCCTGAAGGCGGAACTGTGCGTCCGCGGTCGCGAGCAGTTGACCCGATTCTGCGACGAGCACGGCGTCTCGTGGGCGCGGCCGGGCAAACTCATCGTCGCCACCGACGGCACCCAGAGCGAACGCCTCGACGTCTTGCTCCGACACGGTCTGGCCAACGGCGTTTCCGACCTCCGGCGGATCGGAGTGGACGAACTGCGCGACCGGGAACCGGCAGTCGAAGGGGTCGCGGCACTGTTCTCACCGTCGACCGGGATCGTCGACGTCGACGGTGTGGTGCGTGCGCTGGTGCGTGACCTGGAGGCACACGGTGGCGCGATCGCGTTGCGCAGCAGAGTGATCGGCGGACAGATCGACGCACACGGCGTCACCGTGCAGACATCGGACGGTGAATCGGCCTCCGCCCGGACGCTCGTCAACTGTGCCGGGATCGGCGCGTGGGAGGTGGCCCGGGCGCTGGCCGGCTTCGGCGGCCGGATCCCGCCGCGCTTCCTCGCCAAGGGGAATTACTTCGGGTTGTCCGGCGTCCGGGCGCCGTTCCGTCACCTCGTCTACCCGATCCCCGCCGACGGCGGATTGGGCGTGCACTTCACGATGGATCTCGCCGGCGAGGCCCGATTCGGCCCCGACGTCGAATGGCTGAACTCGTCCCCCGACGAGACGATTGCCGGAGAGGTACTCGACTACGCCGTCGACGAGGCGCGCGCCGACGCATTCGAACGAGCCATCCGCACGTACTGGCCGCACTTGCCGGCCAACGCCCTGGTGCCCGCCTACGCCGGGATCCGGCCCAAGGTCGCCGGGCCGGGTGCCGGTGCCGGTGACTTCGTGATCCAGGGGCCGCGGTCACACGGCATCGCGGGCCTGGTCAACCTCTTCGGTATCGAGTCGCCGGGCATCACGTCATCGTTGGCGATTGCCGACCATGTCGTCGGTCTGGTCACGCCCCCGACGACGTGACCAGACCGACCGGGAGCGCTCAGCCCTGGTGCGCCGCACCCTCTTTGGGGTGGTACTGGTAGGCAGCGCTTGCCTTCTCGCGAACCTTCATGGCCTGGATCGCGTCGTGATGACGCCGGGCGTGATAGGCCAGCGGGAAGTACGTCAGCCGCTCCGGCAGGGTGCGGTAGGCGAATCGTAGATTGCGATGAATCCGCTCGAGGTGACGCTGCTCGGCGTCGGACCAGCTCAGGCCCAGGATCTCCCGCACGCGCGGATCCATGACGCCGACGGTGGTCAGGTAGTTGAAGTTCTGGAACGGCACCGACGCGGTGGCAGCGGCCTTCTTCACGGCGGGGCGCAACGCCTTGGGCACCGACTTCGGGACGACGGGCGCGGCGCGCATCTGACCGATCAGTTCCAGCGCGACCGGGTGCCGGACGAGCTTGTTCTCGATGAAATCGTCGAAGTACTCGTCGAACTCCTCGAGGGTCTCGGGGTAGTTCTTCATCGGTACCTGGACGATCTTGGCGATGCGGCGGTTGTCCCGCAGGAGTTCTTTGCGCTCCTCGAGGGTGAAGTGCCGGCCCAGCACCAGCGGCGCGGCGGTCTCGATCGTGGGTAGCGCGGTGGCGATCACCCAGGCGTACGCCTCCGGGTTGAGTGCACTGATGTGCTTGCCCTCCGAGTTGCGCATCTGCAGCGGCTGGTGCAGCTTGCGGAGACGCTTGCCCTCCTCGAGAGCCTCCTGACCGCCGTAGGTCCAGCGCAGCACCGAGTCGGCGGAGCGGATCGCACGTCCCACGGGATCGGTGCGGAAGACTGAATACTTGTCGACGACATCGCCGATGACGGGGTGCATCACCTGCATCACGAACGCCGCCCCGTTGATCGGGAGGAACGTGTACATGCCGGTGAGCTTGGCGGTCAGCGAGTCCGGCGGGATCAGTTCGATCTCGTCGTCGCGGTGGTTGAGCAGCGGCTCGCCCGCCACGAAGTCACTCGCTGCGGGTTCGGACGCTGTCCGTTCTTCGTGTACCGCGGTCATGGTGCCCCCAACATCGGTCTCGGATACTACTAATTCGACAACATTCGTAGTCAGATTAGCGCAGGCGTTCCCGAAAACCCACCTTTTGTCGGATTTCGGCTACTGAAGCGAGTCGGCTCCGGCGTCGGGGCCGATGACCACGGTCCGCGTGGCGAGTTCGCGGTGGCGAACCGTGAAGATCCGCGTGCCCTTCTTGCGTCCGCTGCGGACCTCGCTGAGATCGAGTCCGTCGGCCGTCAGACGCGCGTGGGTCGTGTCCACATCGGTCGACCGCCATGCCACACCCCAGAGCAAGACCGGCGACGACGGCACCGGGTCGGCCGGCGGGCGGGGCGCGGCGACGACCTCGACGATCAGGTCGTCGCGCCGGAAGAACAGCTGACGGGCGTCCTGCCCGATCGGCTGGTCGAGACGGAAATCGAGGCCGAAGGTGCCGGCGAACAGCGCGACGGCGACATCGCGGTTGTCGCAGGTGAAGACCAGATGGTCGAGGCCGGTCAGATCGCCGTCAACGGCCGCCCCGGATTCGGGTCGTTCGGCGATCCCGACCGGACTGGTCTCACCCAGCGCTCCGAGGACGGTGTCCGCGAGCGGATACCCGCGCCGGCCGAGTAGACGCCGGGACGCCGTGATGTCGTCGACCGTGAAGTACACGTCGTGGGTGTCGGGCTCGCCGGCCGACAGCCGCATCGAGAGGGCGACGTTGCCGAGGTTCACCACTCGCCGGCCGTCGGCGCCCGTACCGACCTCGTGTCCGAGCAACCGCTGGTAGGTCTCGGCGGTCGTCGACGGGTCGTCGCTCGCGAGATCGACGAGTGCGTGCGGGCCGGCGGGCGGAATCGTCACCGCTTCTTCTTACCCTTCCGACGACGAGCCGGCGCCGGCGGCACCCGTCGATGGATCAGTTGCGCCGAGCTGGTGATATGCCAAGCGCGACAGGAGCACTCGTAGTAGCGCAGCTCCGGGGCGGTACCAACGAGGTGGCGACGGAGTCGATCGATGCCCTCACGAGCGTCGGCCGGTGAGGCGAACGGCAGTTTGTCAGGCGTCGGGCAGGCCGGATAGTCGATGCCGGCGCGGCGCCGGCGTCGAGGTTGCTCGCGGAACGCCGTGCGTGCCTCGACATCGCGATAGAACGCTTCGAGATCGTCATCGGAGAAGGGCACCCGTCGATTATCCCCCGAGCCGCGTGCGGGCTGGGATCAGCGGGCCATCCACAGCCGACGGCGGATGACCTGGCGCATGCGGCGCAGCTCCGCAGCGGTCAATCCCGACGGCGGGTCGGAGTCGACGAGGCGGTCGACCTGGGAGAAGAAGTCCCGATCGGTGAGGCCGAACTCCTCGACGATCTGCCGGGAGGAGCCCCCGCCCAGGGAGTACCAGTCCGTCTCGAACTGGATCATCTGCTGCTGTTTGCTGTCCATGAAGACCACCGAATCTGCGTTTTCGACCTGAAACCCGGACTTGTGCCGCGGAGCCACTCGGCTTCGGCTCCTGCGTGACACACGTCACCGACGTCGTCATTTCTACACCTGTCGACCGACAGAAGACAGCAGGCGGCCCATGCTGATTCCAAAGGTCCCGCAGATGTTCATCGCACGTTCGAAGACGGCCGCGGAGAAGCTCAGACCGCCAGTCGATCGCCGGTCCCGGCACGCGCTTCGCGCCGGTTCGCGCGGATGCTGCTGGCGAGCGACGCGCCGATGAACGCCACGCCGACGAGCCCCGTGATCACCTCGTTGATCTCGATCTCGACGCTGATCAACAGGATTGCGGCCAGCGCGCCGATGGCCCAGTGCGCACCGTATTCGAGGTAGCGGTACTCCCCCAGCGTGCCCTTGCGGACAAGGTAGATCGTGATGGACCGCACGAACATCGCGCCGATGAATCCGAGCCCCAACGCGATGATGATCGGGTCGGAGGTGATGGCGAAGGCGCCGATCACCCCGTCGAAGGAGAACGACGCGTCCAGGAGCTCGAGATAGAGGAACAGGAAGAACCCGGCCTTGCCGGTGGCGACGGTGACCGGGTGCGGACCGGAGCCGTCCGATCCGGACCTGTGTGAGTCGGGCCCGTCTGATTCCGGCCCGTCCGATCCCGGCTCGGCCATGAACAGCGAGCTGAGCCCGTCGACGGTGATGTAGGTGACCATGCCCAGGATCCCGGCGATCAGGACGGTCGCGCGGCTCTCGTCCGGCGCCAGGAACTCGGCGGTGAGAACCAGCGCGAGGGCGGCCAGTACGACCGCGAGCTGGTCGAGCTTGCCGAGCGTGGCGAGCGGCTTCTCGAGCCACGTGAGCCAGGTCTGCGGGCGCTCGGCCAGCACGAAGTTGAGGAACAGGAGCAGGAGGAACATCCCGCCGAACGCCGCGATCTGCGGGTGGGCCTCGGTGAGGATCGTCTCGTAGCTGGGCTGGCCGTCGGCGAAATGCGTCTGCCCCTCGGGCGGCGGGTTCATCGCCAGGTCGAGCGCCTCGACGGGGTTGAGACCTCCGGTGATCCACACGATGACCAGCGGGAACAGGAGACGCATGCCGAACACGGCGATGAGCACGCCGACGGTGAGGAACATCTTCTGCCAGAACGCGCTCATCCGTTCGAGGATCGTCGCGTTGATGACCGCGTTGTCGAACGACAGGGACACCTCGAGCACGCCGAGGATGGCGCACAGGGCGAGGCCGGTCCAGCCGAGGTAGAGGTAGGCGACGACCAGCGCCACGAGCGTGACGACGAGCGAGGGCGCGAAGATGCGCGCGGTCACCGCAGCTTCTCGGCTTCCCGCGCGAGTTCGAGCAGCGTGTCGGTGAGGTCGGCCAGCACGTCGTGTCCGGCACCTTCGGCCACCGCGGTGCCGAGGTCCTCCGCGGCGCACCGCAGCGCGAACATCCGGTCGCCGAAGTCGGCGGCCTCGGCCGAGGAGAGGATCACCGCGTCGTCGGGAATGGACGTGCCCTCCAGCAGCGTTCTCTGCTCGTAAGCACGCTGCCTGCACGATCGCTTGCAGTACTTCCGCCGACGCCCCATCTCGGAGTCCACCATCGTGCGGCCGCACCAGGCGCAGGCGTACGGCCGACGCCGACGCGATGCGCCCGTTTGTACGCCGTGCGTAGTGCCTGGTTCCACACCGAGACCGTACCGCTGTCACGACCGGCCCCGCTCGCTGCGCTCCCGGCGGCGGCACACACTCGCCCCGCTCGCTGCGCTCCCGGCGGCGGCACACACTCGCCCCGCTCGCTGCGCTCCCGGCGGCGGCCCCGCGGACCGCGGTGGACAACACGGGTCGTCGCCGGTGGCGAACCCACGCAGGAATGCGCGTAGAATGTTCCTGTTGACGACCCGAAAGTCGCGCGCAGCGTTGCGCGCGAACCTGGAATGCAACAGAGATCTCCCGGCAGACCGGGAGATCCGACGAAGTTGAGAGGAACCCTTCATGGCAGATCGAGTACTTCGGGGTAGCCGCCTCGGCGCGGTGAGCTACGAGACCGATCGTGACCACGACCTCGCGCCACGACGCATCGTCCAGTACCGCACCGACAACGGCGAGATCTTCGACGTGCCGTTCGCCGACGACGCGGAGGTCCCGTCGAAGTGGCCGTGCAAGAACGGCATGGAAGGCACCATCCTCGAGGGCGCCGAGCCCGAGGAGAAGAAGACCAAGCCGCCGCGTACGCACTGGGACATGCTGCTCGAGCGTCGCAGCGAGGAAGAGCTCGAAGTGCTGCTCAACGAGCGCCTCGACCTGCTCAAGCAGCGGCGCAAGGGCATCACCAACTGACACCCGCGGGCGCCCGACGCCCGGAACCGAACAGACCCGGCAGGACATCCTGCCGGGTCTGTCCGTCTGCTCAGCGGATCATCGCGTCCGGACGAGTCCCCAGCGCTCGAGGCGGCTCTGGACTCCCCAGCGGGCGACCATCGTGAACGCCTCGGACATCACGCCGCCGCTCATCTTGGACACCCCGATCTCACGTTCGGTGAAGGTGATCGGAACCTCGCGGACGTCGAAGCCGGCACGCACCGTGCGCCACGCCAGGTCGATCTGGAAGCAGTAACCCGCGGACTCGACGGTGTCGAGCTGGATCTTCTCCAGCACGATGCGGCGATAGGCGCGGAACCCGGCGGTGATGTCGTGGACGCCCGCACCGAGAGCCAGACGGGCATAGGTGTTGGCACCGCGGGAGAGGAACTCCCGGCGCTTCGGCCAGTTCACCAGCTTGCCGCCCGGGACATAGCGGGACCCGATCACGAGATCCGCGCCGTCGTTGACGGCGTCGAACAGGCGGTGCAGCTGCTCAGGCGCGTGGCTACCGTCCGCGTCCATCTCGACGATGACGGCGTAGTCGCGGTCGAGTCCCCACGCGAAGCCGGCGAGGTACGCCTTGCCCAGGCCGTCCTTGTCGACGCGGTGCATGACATGGACCCGGGTCGCCGCGTCGGCGCGAGCAAGGTCGTCGGCGACATCGCCCGTGCCGTCCGGGCTCGAGTCGTCGACCACGAGGACATGCGCCCCTGGCAGCACGTCCTGTAGACGTCCGATGATGAGCGGCAGGTTGTCGCGCTCGTTGAACGTCGGCACGACGACGAGTGCGCCCGTGCCGTCGGCGCCGACCACGCGTTGCGGCGCGTCGTCGGGCCGCCGCTGCCCTGCCGTGGCGTCAATCCCCGATGCCATCGAGCTCCTTCGTGTCACCGGTCGCCCGTGCGGCGACCCTGCGTGGCCTGAGTGAGAACCTAGTACGCGAGCGCAGCGCAAACAAAAGCCCGGCCACCGCGGCGATGATCGCGACCACCTCCGGCCAGGGGCCCAGGCGGGTCGCGAGAGTCATGTCCTCATGGAGTGGCAGACGCCCGGTCAGCACGTCCGCGGTGAATATGCCGGACTGCTGGCTGATGGATCCGTCCGGCTCGATGACGGCGCTCACCCCACTGGTGGCCGCGACGACCACGGACCGCCCGTGTTCGACGGCCCGGACCTGTGACATGGCCAACTGCTGGTAGGTCATCTCGGTCCGGCCGAAGGTCGCGTTGTTGGTGGGCACGAACAGCATCTGCGCGCCGTCCCGGACGGATTGCCGAGCGGCCCGGTCGAAGGCGACCTCCCAGCAGGTCGCGACACCGACGGTCACCGTCCCCGAGCGACCGGGCACGTCGACCACCGTGGGTCCGGTGCCGGGGCGGAAGTCTCCGGCCATGTCTGCATACGACGAGAAGAGGCGGAAGAACGGCCGCCACGGGAGGTACTCGCCGAACGGCTGGACGATGTGCTTGTCGTAGCGGTCGACCGGGCCCTGCGCGCCGTCCCAGACCAGGACCGAATTGGTGGGTCGGCCATCGGGGTTGCGGATGAGCGTGCCGACCAGGATCGGCGCGTCGACGGCCGCGGAGGCCGCGGTGATCCCGGCGGCCGCGTCTGCGTTGTCCAGCGGCGAGATGTCCGAGGCGTTCTCCGGCCACAGGACGAAGTCGGGCTGCTCTGTCTGCCCGGTGTCGATCGCCCGGCCGTAGGACATCGTGGTGCGGACATGATTGTCGAGGACAGCGCGCCGCTGGGCGTTGAAATCCAGACCCAGTCGCGGGACATTGCCCTGGATGGCACCGATCCGGGCCGAGGACGTCGCGATGTTGCGGTCGAGGCTGGCGGGGGTCGCCGCGATGGCCGCGATCGGTGCGAGCAGCGCGATGGCCACCGCGGCGGTCGCGATGCGCACCACGCCCGAGGAACGTTCGGTGGACGGCCCCGGGCCGTCGGCGTGCTCGGGGTCGGAGACGGTCGTCGTGCGCCGGTACGCCCGGGTGAGGATCACGAGCAGCCAGGCGACCGCGGAGCCGAACAGCGCGACACCTGCTGACAACCCCGGCGCGCCGAGCACCGAGGCCAGCGGCAGCAGCGGTCCGTCGACCTGACTGAATGCGGTTCTCCCCCAAGGAAACCCGCCGAACGGAAAGGCGGAACGGAGCGCTTCGACGAGCACCCACGACAGCGTGAACCACACCGGAGGCACCGGAAGCCGCATCGTCAGGGTGGCGATCGCGCCGAACAGCGCGAGATAGACGGCGAGCACCGCGGCCAGGGCGAGCCACGGGAGTGGACCGACGTACACGCCGATCCACGGCAACAGCGGCACGAAAAACGCCAGCCCGAAGACGAAGCCGATCCACGCGCCGGTGCGCACCCGGGGCGACCCGACGAAGAGTGCGGCGAACAACAGGCCGAGGGCGAGGACCGCGAGGAACCACCAGTTGCGGGGTGGGAACGCGGCCCACATCGCGACACCCGCGGCGGCGGCGGTCCCGGTACGTGCGAGCCAGGACCGTGAGATCCGGGATCGGGAGACCCGCGGGGGACTCACCCGGCGTCCCGGTCGTACAGGGTCCGGCCCCGGTGCACGGTGCGTACGCAGCGCGGCAGCGCGGCCCCCGGTGAGACGTCCGGCAGCGCGGGCACCCGCGACCGCGGATCGGTCGACCAGCGCTGGACCTTCTCGTGGGATCCGGCGACGACGAGCTCGTCGACCTCCCACACCGCGTAACTCGCCGGGGCGCCGGGCGTCAGGGTCCCGGTGACACCGTCGTTGACTCCCCCGGCCCGCCAGCCGCCGCGGGTCGTCGCGGCGAACGCGCCGCGCGCCGAGATCGCGTTGGTCGGCTGATGATGGTGCACAGCGGCCCGGATGGTCGACCACGGGTCGATGGCCGTCACCGGCGCGTCTGACGAGAACGCCAGGGCGACACCGGTTTTGGCCAGCATCGCGAAGTCGTTGAGGGTGGCCGCGCGGCTCGCCCCGAGACGGGCGTCGTACAGGTCGCCGGGACCGCCCCATTCGGCGTCGAACAACGGTTGCATGCTGGCGATGACGCCGCAGCGGGCGAGGACCTCGGCGTCGGCGGCGGTGACCATCTCGGCGTGTTCGAGCCGGTGCGCACAGCGGGCGAGCGCGGGCGTGCCGAGTTCGTCGGCGAGTTCGGCGAGTGCGCCGACGACCACACCGGTCGCGGCGTCGCCGATGACGTGGAAGCCCGCCTGGATGCCTGCGATCGTGCAGGCGCGCAGGTGATCGCGGATCGCCTCGGCGTCGAGGTAGCTGATACCGCTGGTGTGCGGATCGTCGGTGTAGGGCTCCGAGAGCCACGCGGTGTGGGAGCCGATGGCACCGTCGATGAACAGGTCACCGCCCAGGGCATCGGCCCGGGTGATCGACATCAGTTCGCGGGCGTGGTCGGCGTCGGTGACGGCCTGGCCCCAGTAGCGCCGGATCTCGACGGGATGGTCGAGTTCGGCGAGCGCGAGGAAGTCGTCCATGCCGCTGATGTCCGGTCCGCCGTTCTCGTGCACGGCCACCACCCCGTGGGCGGCGGCCCCGTCGAGCGCGCGGCGTTGTGCACGCTCACGATGCGCCGCGGTGACCAGAAGACGGGCCGCGCCCCGGACGAGATGGTGGGCCTCGGCGACCAGCGGCTCCTCCGGGTGATACCCGACGGCGTCGGCCAGGTCCGGGATCAGGCGTCGTAGCGCGGTGGATGCCACCGCGGAGTGCTCGTCGATCCGGGCGAGGTAGACCGGCCTGGTCCCGACGACGGCGTCGAGCTCGGTGGTCGTCGGGAAGCGACCGTCGTCGGGTTCGGCGCCCGCCCAGGTCGAGTCGTCCCAGCCGAGACCCCAGATGAGGTCGCCTCCGTCATGGGCGGATTCGGCGGCCACGGCCTTCTCCACCAGCCGCAGGCAGTGCGTGCGGCTCGACGCCTCGTTCAGGGTGAGGCCGTCGAGTCCGAGCCCGGTGGACGTCAGGTGGACGTGGGAGTCGACGAACCCGGGACTGACGAAGTGTCCGGCGAGGTCGATGACCTCGGCGTCGGGATGGAGTGCGCGGCCGACGTCGTCGGTCCCGACCCAGACGACGATTCCGTCGGTCACGGCCATCGCGGTCGCGTCGGGGGCCGCCGGCGAGTACACGGCGCCGCCGAGAAGCAGTTGGGTTGCCACGATCGTTCAGTGTGCCTTGCCGTCGGAGGAGGGTGGCGAGGGGTCCGGGTGCGTGTGTTCCGGGACCGCGGTGGGTTGTGCTGCGCTCGGGCGCAGATCAGGACCTGTTCAGTGGCCCTGCGGCAGACCTCGGGTCCCGTACGGGGACGACGAAGATCCCGGCTCGGGCGTGTCGGACTCCACGACCGTGCCCTCGACGACGGTTCCGCCACGTCCTGCGCCGTAGACACCGGTGGCGTACATCCCGGCCCGGTCCATCGCGGTCGCCACACGGCGGGCACCCACCGCGGCGACGGCCGGACGCATCACCCGACGGGTGGGCGGGAACAGCAGTAGGGTCCCGGCCACGGTCGACACGACGCCCGGAACGACCAAAAGGATGGTCGACACGGCGACGAGCGCGGTGTCGGCCAGCGGGGCGCGGGCGTCGACCTCGTTTCTCGACGCGCGGCGCAGCTCGTCGAAGACCTTGCCGCCCTGCCAGCGCAGGACGACGAATCCGAGGACCACGGCGGCGAGGCTGATCAACACCGCCCAGCCGAATCCGAGGGTCATGACCATCGCGACGAATGCGGCGATCTCCAGCACGGCATAGGCCGCGAACCAGCGGAGAGCCATCATGCTTCACCTGTCCTTCGGTGCCCTTCGGCACCCGTTGACGTCAGGGTCTGCGTGGACAACGAACGACGACGCGGTTTTGTCCCGGGGGGTGGTTTCGACAAGCTCAACCAGCGCTGGGCGGCTGAGCCGGCGGTGGGCGGCTCAGCCGGCGGTGGGCGGCTCAGCCGGCGGTGGGCGGCTCAGCCGGCGGTGGGCGGCTCAGCCGGCAGAGGCGTCCTCGCCGCGGCCCTCGATGTCGCCCTCGGTCTGGAGGTAGACGGTGCGCAGGGCGTCGAGGAGCTCGGCCGGCGGTTCGCGCCACATGTCGCGCTCGACGGCCTCGAGGAGACGTTCGGCGATGCCGTGCAGTGCCCAGGGGTTGGACTGCTGCATGAACTGCTGGTTCGTCTCGTCGAGGACGTAGGACTCGGTGAGTTTCTCGTACATCCAGTCGGCGACGACGTCGGTGGTCGCGTCGTACCCGAAGAGGTAATCGACCGTGGCGGCCATCTCGAACGCACCCTTGTATCCGTGGCGCTGCATCGCCGAGATCCAGCGTGGGTTGACGACGCGGGCGCGGAACACCCGGCTGGTCTCCTCCGACAGCGTGCGGGTGCGGACGGAGTCGGGGCGGGTGCTGTCGCCGATGTAGGCCTCGGGCGAGGAACCGGTCAGTGCGCGAACGGTCGCGACCATGCCGCCGTGGTACTGGAAGTAGTCGTCGGAGTCGGCGATGTCGTGTTCGCGGGTGTCGGTGTTCTTGGCCGCCACGGCGATCCGCTTGTACGCGGCGCGCATGTCGTCGACCGCGGGTACACCGTCGAGGTCGCGTCCGTAGGCGTAACCCCCCCACTCGGTGTAGACACGCGCCAGGTCCTCGTCGCTGCGCCAGTCCCGTGAGTCGATGAGTTGCAGGATGCCGGCGCCGTAGGTGCCGGGCTTGGAACCGAAGACACGTGTCACGGCCCGACGCCGGTCGCCGTGCTCGGACATCGCGGCGCGCACGTGTGCCGCAACGAAGTTCTGCTCGTCGGACTCGTCGTCAGCGGCCGCGGCGAGCGCGACCGCGTCGTCGAGCATCGTGACGACGTGCGGGAAGGCATCCCGGAAGAAGCCGGAGATGCGGACGGTGACATCGATGCGGGGACGTCCGAGTTCCTCGAGGCCGATGAGCTCGAGCGAGGAGACCCGCCGCGACATCTCGTCCCACACCGGCATGACCCCGAGCAGCGCGAGCACCTCGGCGACGTCGTCACCCGAGGTGCGCATGGCGCTGGTCCCCCACACCGACAGCCCCACCGACGCCGGGTATTCGCCGTGGTCGGTCAGGTAGCGCTCGAGCAGAGAGTCGGCCATCGCGCGGCCGGTCTCCCACGCCAGCCGCGAGGGCACGGCCTTCGGGTCGACCGAGTAGAAGTTGCGTCCGGTCGGCAGCACGTTGATCAGCCCGCGCAGCGGTGACCCGCTCGGTCCGGCCGGGATGAACCCGCCGTCCAAGGCGTGCAGCACCCGCGGGACCTCGCCGGTCGTCTGACGCAGGCGCGGGACGACCTCGGTCGCCGCGAAGGTGAGCACATCCCCGACCGCGCTGGGCAGTCCCGCGGTGGCCGCGGCAACCGCTTCGGTCGACCAGTCGTCCTTCGCGCAGGCGGCGACGAGTTCGCGGGCCTGCGCCTCGACGGCGTCGACGGAACCGCGCTCGGCCGAGCCGTCTTCGACGAGTCCGAGGGCCTCGCGCAGGCCGGGCAGGGCCGACGTGCCGCCCCAGAGCTGGCGCGCACGCAGCATGGCGAGGACCAGGTCGACCTCGGCGTCGTCGCGCGGGGGCTCGCCGAGCACGTGCAGCCCGTCACGGATCTGCACGTCCTTGATCTCGCACAGCCACCCGTCGACGTGCAGCAGCATGTCGTCGAAGACCTCTTCGTCGGGCCGTTCGGTGAGCCCGAGATCGGAGTCCATCTTCGCCGCGGTCAGCAGTGTCCAGATCTGCTGGCGGATCGCGGGCAGCTTCGCCGGGTCGAGGGCGGAGATGTTGGCGTGCTCGTCGAGAAGCTGTTCCAGCCGGGCGATGTCGCCGTAGGACTCGGCGCGTGCCATCGGCGGGATCAGATGGTCGACGAGAACCGCATGAGCGCGGCGCTTGGCCTGCGTCCCCTCGCCCGGGTCGTTCACCAGGAACGGGTAGACGAGCGGGAGGTCGCCGAGGGCGGCGTCGGTCCCGCAGTCCGCCGACATGCCGAGGTTCTTACCGGGCAGCCACTCCAGGTTGCCGTGTTTGCCGACATGCACGATGGCGTCGGCGCCGAAGCCGTTGTCGTGCGCCGCGATCCACCGGTACGAGGCCAGATAGTGGTGCGACGGCGGCAGATCCGGATCGTGGTAGATCGCGACCGGGTTCTCGCCGAACCCGCGCGGCGGCTGCACCATGATCGCGATGTTGCCGAAGGTCAATGCCGCGATGACGATGTCGCCGTCGGGATTGTGCGTGCGGTCGACGAACAGGTCGCCCGGAGCGGGTCCCCAGTGCTCGGTGACCGCCGCGCGCAGTCCTTCGGGCAGGGTGTCGAACCACGACCGGTAGTCGCGCGCGGACAGGCGGATCGGGTTGGCGGCGAGGGTCTCCTCGGTCAGCCAGTCGGCATCCTGACCACCGGTGGCGATGATCTGGTGGATCAGCGCATCTGAATCATCGTCGGCGAGACCGGGGATCGCGTCCGGGCCGGCCTCCGGGCCGATGTCGTAGCCGGCATCGCGCATCGCGGCGAGAAGGCGCAGCAGGCTGCGCGGGGTGTCGAGACCGACGGCGTTGCCGATCCGCGCGTGCTTGGTCGGGTAGGCCGACAGCATGACCGCGATCCGCTTGTCGGCGGCCGGGGTCCGACGCAACCGGGCGTGCGCGGTGGCGATCCCCGCCACCCGTGCGCAGCGCTCGAGATCCGGCTGGTACCAGGGCAATCCGTCGTCGTCGAACTCCTTGAAGGAGAACGGCACGGTGATGATGCGGCCGTCGAACTCGGGCACCGCCACCTGGGTGGCGACGTCGAGTGGCGACAGGCCGTCATCACTGTCCTCCCAGTCCGCGCGGGACCCGGTGAGGCAGAGACCCTGCAGGATCGGGATGTCGATGGCGGCGAGACGTTCGATGTTCCACGCCTCGTCGTCGCCGCCGGCCGATGCGGTGGCCGGGGTGGCGCCGCCGGCGGCCAGCACCGTGACCACGAGGGCGTCGGCGGTACCGAGCAGTTCGAGGAGGTCGTCGGGCGCAGTCCGCAGCGAGGCGCAGAAGATCGGCAGCGCACGGGCCCCGCAGTCCTCGATCGCATCGCACAGCGCGGCGATGTACCGCGTGTTGCCCGCCAGGTGCTGGGCGCGGTAGTAGAGAACCGCGATGGTTGGGGCGTCGGCGGGCCCTTCGTGGCTCGTCGCTAGCGCTCCTCGCACCTCAGGGAGCAGAGAAGGTTCGGCTTCCGCTCCTCGCACCTCAGGGAGCAGAGAAGGCGTCCGTTCCAGGACGCCCCACGCGGGCGTCTGCTGCGGGAGTTCGAACCCGTTGCCGGTCAGCAGGACGGTGTCGGACAGGAAGTGGTGCAGATTCACGAGGTTGGCGACGCTGCCCGCGGCGAGATAGTCGTGGGCCTGGGCGGCGACGCCGGAGGGCACCGTGGAGTGCGCCATCAGATCGGGGTCGGGCTGCTGCTCACCGGAACAGACGACGAGCGGCTTGCCGGTCGCCTCGACCGCAGCCAGCCCGTCCTCCCAGGCGCGTACGCCGCCCAGGATGCGCACGACGATGAGGTCGGCGTCGGCGGCGAGACGCGGGATGTCCTCGATCAGGATGCGAGAGGGATTCGCGCCGCGGTAGGACACCGACGCGTCGGGCGACGCGTTGCCCTCGTCGGCCGCCGAGGCCGTGAGCAGGTCGGTGTCCGAGGTCGAGAGCAGCAGGATCATCGTGTCTCCTCGCCGGGTTGTCGCGCCCGGTGCGTGTCGGTGCCGTGGGTGGCGGGTGCAGTGCGAGGGTCTGGTCTGACTTCCGGATGTCCGGCCGATGCCGACCCCCGGTCACAGTGGCGCGACCGCGCCGGAATCGCAC
Source organism: Gordonia sp. SCSIO 19800 (assembly GCF_018132775.1). Lineage (NCBI taxonomy): Bacteria > Bacillati > Actinomycetota > Actinomycetes > Mycobacteriales > Gordoniaceae > Gordonia > Gordonia sp. SCSIO 19800. The sequence continues at coordinate 87,605 of NZ_JAGRQM010000013.1, forward strand.
CGGCTTCAGCCCGCTCGCGGTGCGTTCAGCCTACGGCCACCGCGCCCGCCGGTCGTAGGCTGGTGGGATGAATCAGCGAGCCCGGGCCGCCACCGACCGTTGCCCAGGCGTCTTCGACACGCACCCGGCGGCCGACGGCGCGTTGGCCCGTGTCCGGCTGCCGGGCGGACGGATCCGTCCGGACCAGCTGGAGATGCTCGCCCGGGCCGCCGCCGACCACGCCGACGGGCACCTGGAGCTGACGGTGCGCGGCAACCTCCAGCTGCGCGGGATCACCGACGTCGAAGCCGTCGCGCAGGCCGTCGTCGCCGCCGGGCTCGCGCCGAGCAGCAGCCACGACAAGGTGCGCAACATCGAGCTCAGCCCCCTGACCGGCCGCATCGGCGGCGTCGCCGATGCGCGTCCGCTCGCCGCGGCCCTCGACGACGCCCTGCGGGCCGACCCGGCCGCGGCCACCCTATCCGGCCGGTTCCTGTTCGGCATCGACGACGGGCGCGGTGACATCGCCGGACGACGACCCGACGCGTGCGCGGTGATCCGGGGCGGCACTCCCCTGGCCGCGGATGTGCTCACCGGCGGGACGGCCGTCGGATCGGCCACCGGTACGGAGGCGATCGTGCGCGCGCTCATCGCGGTGGCCGCGGGTCTGGGCGAGGTCTCGCCCGGCGCCTGGCGGGTCCGCGACCTCGACGACGACTCCCGGCTCCGGCTCGCGGAACTCATCGCCCCGACGCTGGATCCCGTCATCGGGGCCGACCCGGACGCGGCACCGGTCGCCTCGGAGGAACCGATCGTCGGCTGGTTCGACCAGGACGACGGCGCGGTGCTGCTCGGCGCGGTCGTCGAACTCGGACGCTTGCCGGCCCGGCTGGCGGAATTCATCGCGGCCGTGCAGGCGCCGGTCGTGTTCACCCCCGACCGCGAGATCCTCCTGTGCGACCTCGGCGAAGGCGTGGCCGAGACCGTCGTCCGCGTGCTCGCACCGATGGGTCTGATCTTCGACGCCGCTTCGCCATGGGCCCAGGTCAGCTGCTGCGTCGGAGCCCCGGGTTGCTCGTCCGCGCATGCGCCGGTCCGGGACGACCTGGTGACCCGGGTGCAGGACGGCGACCCCGTCGAGGAGCGTGAACACTGGGTGGGCTGCGCCCGTGGCTGCGGGTCGCCGGCCGAATCGCACCTGTCGGTGCAGGCCACGCCCGACGGCGGATACGAACGGCGGCGCCGTTAGGCTCGTTCCCACCATGACCGAGTACCTGCGTGACGGCGCCGCGATCTACCGCCAGTCCTTCGCCACGATCCGCGCCGAGTCCGACCTCTCCGCGTTCGCGCCCGACGTCGCGACCGTTGTCGTCCGCATGATCCACGCGTGCGGCCAGACCGACCTGACGCACGACGTGGTCGCGACGCCCGGCGTCGTGGCCGCCGCACGCAGTGCACTCGAGGCCGGCGCCCCGATCCTCTGCGACGCCAACATGGTGGCGTCCGGCATCACGCGCAAGCGTCTCCCCGCGGACAACGAGGTGCTCTGCCACCTGTCCGAACCCACCCTCCCGGCCCTCGCCGAGAAGATGGGAACCACGAGGACCGCTGCGGCACTGGAGTTCTGGCGGCCGCGCCTGGAAGGTGCCGTGGTCGCGATCGGCAACGCGCCGACCGCACTGTTCGCGCTCCTGGACATGATCGACGACGGCGCACCGCGTCCCGCCGCCGTCGTCGGGGCACCCGTCGGTTTCGTCGGCGCGGTCGAATCCTGCGCGGCACTGGCCGAACGCGACGACCTCGAATTCATCACGGTCACGGGCCGGCGCGGCGGGTCGGCGATCACCGCGGCCGCGGTCAACGCGCTCGCGACCCCGCAGGAATGATGGTGGATCACATGAACTCTGACAGCACCGCGGCCGGACAGAAGTCAGGGCCGGGCACGCTCTACGGCATCGGACTCGGCCCGGGTGACAGCGAGCTGATGACCGTCAAGGCCGCCCGCCTGATCAGCACCGCGGACGTGATCGCGTATCACTCTGCGCGACACGGCAACAGCATCGCGCGATCGGTGGCCGCACCCTACCTGCGTGACGGCCAGACCGAGGAACGTCTCATGTACCCGGTCACCACCGAGACGACCGACCACCCCGGCGGGTATCAGGGCGCGCTCGACGACTTCTACGCCGAGAGTGCCGAACGTCTCGCGGTGCACCTGCGCGCGGGTCGCGATGTCGTCCTGCTCGCCGAGGGCGATCCACTTTTCTACAGCTCTTATATGCACATGCACAAACGCCTGGCTTCGCACTTCGACGCCGAGATCGTGCCCGGCGTCACCTCGGTCAGCGCGGCGTCCGCGGCGACCGGGGTCCCGCTCGTCGAGGGCGAGGAGACGCTGACCGTCGTGCCCGGCACCGCGTCGACCTCGGAGCTGCTCTTCCGTTTCCGGTCCGCGGACGCGATCGTGGTCATGAAACTCGGTCGGACCTTCGAGCGGGTGCGCGACGCCCTCCGCGAGGCCGGGCGTCTCGACGAGGCCTTCTACGTCGAACGCGCGTCGACGACCGTCGAGCGGGTGTTGCCGGCCGCCGACGTGAATCCCGCAGAGGTGCCGTACTTCTCGATCCTCGTCGTCCCGGGACGCCGCAACAACCCGATGTTCGAACCGGAGCCCGTCCCGGGTGAGCTCGTCGTCGTGGGGCTCGGACCGGGTCACGACAGCTGGACCACCCCGGAGGTCCGCGCGGAGCTGGCCACGGCCACCGACCTCGTCGGTTACACCACCTATCTCAAGCGCGTCACCCCGCGGCCGGGGCAGCGAGTACACGCCAGCGACAACCGGGTCGAGGCCGAGCGGGCCGAGTTCGCGCTCGACCTCGCTCGACGCGGCGCTCGCGTCGTCGTCGTCTCGTCCGGTGATCCCGGCGTCTTCGCGATGGCCGCCGCGGTCGCCGAGGTCGCCGCACAGCCCCGGTGGCACGAGGTGCCCGTCCGTGTGGTGCCCGGCGTCACGGCGGCGACCGCGGTCGCCGCTGCCGTGGGAGCGCCCCTCGGGCATGACTTCGCGATCATCTCGCTCTCCGACCGGTTGAAGCCGTGGTCGGTCATCGAACGGCGCATCCGAGCCGCACTCGGCGCCGACCTGGTGATCGCCATCTACAACCCGGGCTCGGCGAGCCGCACCTGGCAGGTCGGGGCCCTCAAACACACTCTCTCGCAGACGGTGTCGCCCGATCGCGTCGTCATCCTCGGACGGGACGTCGGTGGTCCGGAGCAGCAACTCACCACGACCACGGTCGCGGACTTCGATCCCGCGGTCGTCGACATGCGCACGATGATCATCATCGGGTCGTCGGCCACAAGGGTCGCGCCGCGCGCGGCCGGAACGTTGGTGTTCACACCGCGCAGTCACCACCCGGTCGACAGCGACGATCACACCGCCGATCAGTCAGCCGAACAGCTCCTCGAGCCAGTTCCGGGCGGCACCGACATCTGAGACGACCGGCGTGTCGGGTTCGGCGGGCCGGTCGACCATGATGACCGCGATCCCGAGTTCGGCCGCGGCCGCCAGCTTGGCCGAGGTCAGCGTTCCGCCGCTGTTCTTCGTGACCAGCAGATCGATGTCGTTGTTCCGCAGCAGGTCTCGCTCCGACCGGTGGTCATAGGGACCCCGCGAGCGCAGCACCTCGTGATGCGGCGGAAGCGCTCCGGTCGGGGCGTCGACGACCCGGATCAGGAACCACGCCGAATCAATCCCCGCGAAGACACCGACGTCCTGGCGCCCGGTGGTCAGGAAGACGCGTCCGCCGCGGGCGGCCACCTCCCGCGCGGCGGCGGGGAGGTCGGGCACGCGTGTCCACGTGTCGGTATCGCCGGGCACCCACGGATCGCGACGCAGGCGCAGCAGCGGCAGACCCGCGTCGGCGGTGGCTCGCGCCGCATTGCGGGTGATGGTCGCGGCAAACGGATGGGTCGCGTCGACCACTGCCTGAATACGGTTGCTCTGCAACCACTCCCGGAGTCCATCGGATCCGCCGAACCCGCCGATGCGCACCGGCCCGACCGGTAGACGGGGGTGTTTCACCCGGCCGGCGAGGGAACTGATGAACGCGATGTCGGTGTCGGCGAGGGTCGAGGCGAGCGCTCGCGCCTCCCCGGTCCCGCCGAGGATCAGGACGTGCGGGACAGGATCCGGCGGGATCTGTTCGGTCACGGCGGCGGGTGGCGATCAGCGCGGAGTTTGGTCATCCGCGCATGCGAGTACAGATAGCTGTCGGTGACGTCCGACCGGCGCGGGCCGAGCACGTGGCCGACGAAGATGACCGCGGTCCTCCGGATGTCGGCGGCGTCGAGGGCCTCGGGCAACCGGTTGAGCGGACACCGCACGATCTGCTCGTTCTCCCGACTGGCGAAAGCGACTGTGGCGGTGGGGCAGTCATCGCCGTAGTGCGGGCTGAGCGCCGCCACGATCTCCTCGGCCCGATGGGCTGCGAGATGCAGCGCAAGTGTCACCCCCGTCCGGGCCAGGGTCGCGAGGTCCTCCCCCGGCGGCATGTCCGTCGACAGGGTGGAGACCCTCGTGATCAGCAGGCTCTGGCCGACACCGGGGATGGTGAGTTCGGTGTCGAGTGCCGCCGCGGCAGCCGCGAACGCCGGGACACCGGGCACGATCTCGTGATCGATTCCGCGCGCGGTCAGCTCACGCTGCTGCTCGGACATCGCTGAGTACACGGAGAGGTCACCGGAGTGGAGGCGCGCCACGTCGTGCCCCTTGCCGACGGCCGCCGCGATGACATCGATGATGTCCGACAGCGGCATCTGGGCGGTGTCGATCAGTTCGGCACCGTCGGGACACAGGTCGAGCAGTTCCGGGGGCACCAGAGACCCGGCGTAGACGCAGGTCTGGCACTCCCCCAGCAGCCGCGCTCCGCGCACCGTGATGAGATCGGGCGAACCCGGGCCGGCCCCGATGAAGTAGACGGTCAACGGAGCGCCTCCGTCGAATCCGCGGCGGCAGCGTGGGGTGCCGTCTTCGCGACGGCCCACTGCACGATCGGCAGCGCAGGGCGCCAGGTGTGCATCGTGCCGAGCGGTGCCACGGTTTCGACCGACAGGCGTCGTAGCGCACCGCCGTGTCGGGCGTGCCAGTGCGTGACGAGCGTCTGGTTCTCCACGGTCACCGCGTTCGCGACGAGCCGCCCCGAGTCCGGCAGAGTCGCCCAGACGAGCGAGAGGATCTCCTCGTCCAGTCCGCCACCGATGAAGACGACATCCGGCTGCGGCGCGTCGGACAGGTCGTCGGGAGCCGGGCCCCGCACCGACAGCCGATGCGCCACCCCGTGTCGGGCGGCGTTGCGCCGCAAACGATCAGCACGATCGGGATCGCGTTCGAAGGCGACGGCCACTCCCCGGTCGTCCGCGCGCAACCACTCGATCGTCACACTGCCCGACCCGGCCCCGATGTCCCAGAGGACCTGCGCGCCGGCCGGTTCCAACGCGCACACGGAGAGGGCGCGGATCGTCGACTTGGTGATCTGGCCGTCGTGTTCGTAGGTGTCGTCCGGCCGCCCCGGGAGCCGGGACCGGCGCGGTCCGACGCAGTCGAGGGCGACGATGTTGAGCGGGTCCCCGGCCCGGCGGCGCCAGGTCTCGGCCGTACCGGTGGCGATCTGTTCGGCCGGCCCACCGAGTTGCTCGAGGACGGTCATCGTCGACGCGCCGAAACCGGCGTCGACCAGGATGCCGGCGAGTGCGGCGGGTGTGGTCTCGTCGCGGCTCAAGACCAGTACGCGAGCCCCATCGGTGACCTCGCCGATCACCACGCCCGGCTCGGCGCGCACCGCACTGACGATCCGGGTCGTGGCGAGGTCCCAGCCCAGACGCGCACAGGCGAGGCTCGCGCTCGACACGGCCGGATACACCCGTACCCGGTCGACACCGACACGCGCGATGATGCTCGCACCGACGCCGTGGAACATCGGGTCGCCGCTGGCCAGGATGTGAATCGTGCCCGGGTGAACGGCGTCCGTGTCCTCGCTCTCGACCACTTCTGCGAGGTGTTCCGACATCGGCGACCGCCACGGTCGCAGTTCGGCGTCCAGTTCGGGCACCGCGCCGTCGAGCAGCGCCAACTGCCGCGCAGCGCCGTAGATCACGCGGGCGCGGCGAAGTTCGTCGCGGACGGTCTCGCCCAGACCGGACCAACCGTCGGCGCCGATCCCGACCACCACGAACTCCGATGGGACGAGCTCGGACGGGACAGACGACGTGACTTCGGTGTCCGGAGACGTCATCGGGGAAGTCTCCGCCACACGGCACGCGGCAGCAGTCGCATCCCGAAGAACAACGGACGCAACGTCCCCGGAATCCAGACCTCACCGCGGCCCTTGCGATAGGCGTGGGCCACCGCGGCGGCGACCTGCTCGGCATCCCGCGACAGCGGGGCCGGCTTCACCCCCGACGCCATCAGGTCGCGGGTCATCGCGCCGATCACGAAGCCCGGGCGGGCCAGCAGCAGACGAGCGCCGGTGCCGTGCAGCGCATCCGCGAGTCCGCTCGCGAATCCGTCGAGGCCCGCCTTGGTCGATCCGTAGACGTAGTTGGCGCGGCGCACCCGGACACCGGCGACCGAGGAGAAGACGATGATGGTCCCGGAGCCCTGCGCGCGCAACACCGACGCGAGCGGGGTGAGCACGCTGATGTGGGCGTAGTAGTCGGTGTGGGCGATCTGAAGTGCATGCGCCACATCGGTTTCGGCGCGGGCCTGGTCGCCGAGGATGCCGAACGCGATGATCGCGATCCCGATCGGACCGTGTCGCTGCGCCAACGACTCGACGAGCGTTGGGTGGCTGTCGGTGTCGTTCGCGTCGAAGGCGACGGTGTGTACCTCGGTTGCACCGGCGTCGAGCAGTCGTGCGGACTCGGCCGCGAGGTCGTCGGGACGGCGGGCCGCCAGGACGACGGTCCGCCCGGATGCGAGGCGCGCCGCGGTGGCGACGCCGATCTCGCTGCGGCCGCCGAACAGCACGAGGGCACCGGACGGGTCGGTGTCCGGACGCGCTGATGCCCCTCTGCTGCGTGACGCCATGGCTGCCAGTATCGCATCGGCCCCGCGACCGACCGTGTGCGGCGTCGCGGCTAGTTTGGTGTCATGCCTCGTACCGCCGCCGATCTCGGGCCCGATGCGCTCGCCTTCCTCGTCGAACGCCACCTCGGGACCCTCACCACGCTGCGTGCCGACGGCACCCCCCACGCCGTGGCCGTCGGCTTCACCTGGGATCCCGACGCCGGCCTGGCGAGGGTCATCACCTCGGACGGCAATCAGAAGGTTCGCAATACCGAGCGGGGTGGCTACGCGGCCGTCACCAACGTCGACGGCCCGCGGTGGCTGACCCTGGAGGGACCCGCGACGGTGAGTCGTGAGCCCGAGCGCGTGCGCGAGGCTGAGCAGCGCTACGCGCAGCGATACCGGGAGCCCAGGCCGAACCCACGCCGCGTCGTGATCGAGATCAGCGTGAGTCGGGTGCTCGGCTCGGCGTCGCTGTTCAGCTAGTGCCCACGTGTGAAGTCGGACGCTGCTTGACGTGGGCGCTGGCGTCGTCAGCAGGTTCGGTCCGGTTCATCGCATAGTCATCAAGGCCGGCCGGAACTTCCCGAACGGTGACGCGCTCCCCACGCTGGTGTGACCGGCGATCTGCGACATCGAGGACAACCGGCTCGGGGACCGACGGGGACCTGACCCCAGATCTCGGACACGTTGAATCCGGCAACGAGCTGGAGGAAGCGAGTCGATCGAGGTACGGCTCGACGACACGAGTGAGAGCGGTTTCGTCAGGACGCGGGTGGACTTGTACGAGTCGACCCCCGAGGCCACGGTGCGTGGTATCGCCGCCGATCTCGGTGGAGCGCGGCACGCTGCGTCACTGGCTCGACCGCTACGGCACTGACCCGCAAGACCGTTGGCGGTCGAGTATTTCGTCGGGGAGACGAACTGGTGAGCCGCTTCGGCGTTTGTCGCCGAACCGGCTCGACACCTACCCGGTGAGGTGGCAATGCCAACTCCTCACGATCGCGTGCTCGTCGTTCACGGGTGGCGGAAGGCAGCCCCCGCGCGGGCAGCGCGGACGGAAGCTGATCATGCTATGCGTGGTCGGACTTGCTGAGCCGCGACTTCGCCGCTTGCGCCCCGAATCGGGCGTGTGTCGGAGACATCGCGTATCTGCCGATCGCTGACGGCACCACCCTGTATGAGCCACGATGACCGACTGCTACTCCCGACCGCCGTCCGGGTGGGCGGTGGTCGATCACATGCGCATCGACCTAGTCGGGTCAACGCTCGGCATCGGGGTTTCTCCCTATATCACGAGGCACCGACAACTTGCTCTCGCCGAATAGCGTTGAATGACATAGCTTTTGAGATTGACGCGCGTCCATTTTGATGTACACTCGAACGTACATTCGCAGCAACGGCAACGGTTCTCAGGGGAGGTGACCATGTCTGATGAATCCGCGACGCCGCAACCGCGTGCCGTCGAACTGGTGGCCGACCTCCACCGCATCCTCGACGAACTGCAGACCGTGGACCTGGCGCCGTGTACCGATACCGAGTTGGCGGATGTGGCGGCCGACACCGAGAAAGCGATCGCACGGTTGACCGTGGCCGGTGACCGGCAGATCGATCAGGTCGAGGCCCGCGACCTGCCCCGCAAAGCAGGCTGTCGGACACTCATGCAGTACATGACCCACCGGCTGCGGGTCTCCAACCCGATGCGGCGTCGTAAGCAGATGGATGCCACCGCCACCCGCACCAGCCTCGGCGGCGAGGTCCTACCACCTGAACATCCGTGCCTCGCTGAAGCGTTCGCCGCGGGTGCGGTCGGCTCCGCGCACGTGCAGGCCGCCTTGGACGTCCTCGACCGCATCCCAGTCGCCATCAACCACGACATCAAGGTCGCCGCCGAACGGCAGATGGCCGAGATCGCCGCCGACCACACACCTGCCGACATCACCCAACTCGGTGCCCGGCTACTGGCCCATCTCGACCCCGACGGCACCCTCGCCGACGATTCGGAACGCAAGAGGCGCCGCGGCCTGTGGATCGGTCGGCAACGAGCCGATGGCACCGCCACCATCTCCGGCACCGTCACACCCGAACTCCACGCCCGACTGTCGATGATGTTCGCGGTCTGGGGCAAACCCGGACTTAACAACCCCGACGACCCGCAGTCTCCGTCCGGGCCCGCCGGCACCGCCGACCCCGACGCCCTGACCGCCGCCGCCGACCGCGACGGACGCACCCCCGCCCAGACCAATCACGACGCCCTCGATGCCGCGCTGGCCGCCGGTTTCGCCGACGGGACTCTCGGCACCTCGCATCGTGGGCTGCCGGTGCAGCTGATCATCAAGGCCGACCTCGGTGATCTGATTCGTGAAGCCGGCCTCGCGACCACTGCCACCGGCACCCTGCTGCCCATCCCGGACCTGATCGCGATGGCCGCCGACATCCAGCCGTGGTTGGCGATCTTCAAAGACCACACCACCGTGCCGCTGCACTTCGGCAGGGGGAAACGTCTCGCCACGCGCGAACAACGCCTCGTCTCCTTCGCCCGCCCTGACGGTGAAGTGTGCTCGGCACCCGGGTGTGACCAGCCCGCCACCCACGTCGAACTCCACCACGCCCAAAGGGACTGGGCGAAGGGTGGTCTCACTAACATTGACGACCTCGCCCCCGCCTGCCCACGCCACAACCGCATGGTCGGCGACAAGCCCGGTCAATACACCACCCGCATCGCTCGGTCCGGACCCGACGAAGGTCGCTGCGTGTGGCGGTTGAACGCCGAACCCGGCGCGCCACCCAACCCCGACCGCCTCAACCGTCGACCCGACATACCCCGACGGTTCGCACACCACCTGAACACCGTGCGCGAGCAGATCCACGGACCACCACCCCGGCCCGGCGATCACCCACGCCCAGACGGCCACACCCACATCGACGCACGCCGCTCATGGGCGACAATCAGCCACGTCATCGATGTCCGACCACCCCGACCCAAGCCCTCCGTCGTCGAAGCGTTCCTCGCCGAGCTTCTCGCCACCCGCTAGTTCGCGTCCATAGATCAAACTCGCGATCAGCGAACTTCGACTCGCCCGATGGACCTCGATCGAAGTCCAGCAGCCGAAATGACGTTCAACGGTCGGACAGGCGTGCCCGCCTCCCGGCGTCAGAGCGATGTCGTTGTCGTACGAGATGAACCGACGACGCGCGGCAGCAGTGTGAGTCCTACAGCCGGACGAGGTCGTGCGGGCGGTTGTTCAGCGACTCGCAGCCGTCATCGGTCACGACGACGATGTCCTCGATGCGGGCACCCCAGTGTCCGGACACGTAGACCCCCGGCTCGACGCTGAACGCCATGCCCGGGCGCAACGGAATGTCGTTGCCGCCGACGATGTACGGCTCCTCGTGTACCGACAGCCCGATCCCGTGACCGGTCCGGTGGATGAACCGATCGGCCAGGCCGCGCTCCGCGAGGAGATCACGCGCCGCCGCGTCGATCGAGGACGCGCTCACCCCCGGCCGGACGGCGGCCACCGCCGCGCGTTGGGCCTCGAGCAGAGCGGCGTAGGCGTCGGCGATCTCGGCGGGCGGATCGTCGAAGCAGTAGGTGCGCGTGGAATCGGAGTTGTAGCCCGGCTCGACCGGGCCGCCGATGTCGATCACGACGATGTCGGACCGCTCGATGACCCGGTCGGAGAACTCGTGATGGGGATCGGCTCCATTCGGTCCCGACCCGACGATGATGAAAGCCGCCTCGGTGTGTCCCTCCTCGAGGATCGCGGCGGCGATGTCGGCGGCCACCTCGCGTTCGGTGCGGCCGGGGATCAGCCAGTCCCCCATCCGCGCGTGCACCCGGTCGATCGCGGCACCCGCGCGGCGGAGCGCGTCGACCTCCGCGGCGTCTTTGATCATTCGTAGTTCGCGGAGCACCTCGGTCGCCAATTGCGGTGTGGCGCCGGTGTGTCGGGCCAGCGGGATGGCGTGGAGGGCGGGCATGGAGTCGGACACCGCGATCCGCGGCTGCGACGGCAATCCGGCCAATGCGAGAGCGTGGGCGTCGTCGCCGTCGACCCAGTCGGCCACCTCGATGTCGAGATCGCCGACCGCGGAGGACGACAGCGACGGGACCTCGAGCCGCGCGATCACCAGTCGGGGATCACCGGTAGCGGGGATCACCAGCGCCGTGAGCCGTTCGAAGGTCTCCGCCCGGGAACCGATCAGGTAACGCAGGTCCGGCCCGGGGGCGACGACCAGCGCGTCCAACTCCGCGGCGCGGGTGAGTTCGGCGGCGCGGCGGACCCGGTCGCGATACACCTGCGCCTCGAAGAGCGGCCCGGCTCCGATCCCCTCGCCCGCCGTCGCGACCCGTGTTGCCCCGCTCCCAGATGCCATGCGACGAACACTACCGCCGACTCATGACAGAGTGTGGGGGTGACGGATTCGTTGATGCTGCTCGACGGCGCCAGCCTGTGGTTCCGATCGTTCTTCGCGCTGCCGGAGAAGATGACCAGCCCGGATGGGCGCCCGGTCAACGCGGTACGCGGTTTCGTCGACACGATCGCCAATCTCGTGGTTCGCGAACGCCCCACACGCTTGGTGGTGTGCCTCGATCTCGACTGGCGCCCCGAGTTCCGCACCGACCTGATCCCCACCTACAAGGCCCATCGCGTCGCGGTCCCCGACGGCGGGACCGACGTCGAGGGCCGGGACATCGACGTCGAAGAGGTACCCGACACGCTCACCCCGCAGGTCGACATGATCATGGCTGTTCTGTCGGCGGCGGGCATCGCCACCTCGGGCGCCGTCGGTTGTGAGGCCGACGACGTGATCGGCACGCTCGCCTACGACGAGGCGAACGATCCGGTGATCGTGGTCAGCGGTGACCGGGACCTACTGCAGGTGGTCGCCGACGATCCCGTGCCGGTGCGCGTCCTGTACGTCGGCCGCGGTCTGGCGAAGGCCGAGATGATGGGCCCGGTGGAGGTCGCCGAGAAATACGGCGTGCCGGTCGAGCGCGCGGGTATCGGCTACGCGGAGATGTCGATGTTGCGCGGAGATCCCTCGGACGGTCTGCCGGGCGTGGCCGGTATCGGCGAGAAGACCGCGGCGAAACTGATCACCGAGTACGGGAGCCTCGACGCCCTGGAGGCGGCTGCCGCCGACCCGTCGTCATCGGTTCCGACGCGGAGCCGCAAGGCACTGCTCGCCTCGGTCGAGTACCTGCAGGCGGCGCGGACCGTCGTCTCCGTGCGCACCGACGCCGAGACGATCGACAGCGGTTCGGACATCCTCCCGGCCGAGCCCGCCGACCCCGCGGCCCTCGCGGAGCTCGTCGAGGAGCTGGGTATCGGAGCGTCGGTGGGGAGGCTGGCCAAGGCTCTCGGCTGGCCCCAGGCCGGCTGAGGCCGCATGTAGCAGCCGGCTGAGGCCGGACGTGACAGCCTGCTGAGGCCGGACGTCACAGCCGGTCGAGTCAGCTGGGGCGCGAGACCTCGTAGCGGCCGTCGTCGTCGATGAATGTGACGGTGACCTGCTGCTGCTGCCCGCCGACGGTGACCGAGCACGTGAACGATGCTCCGGTCTCCACCCGCTGCCCCGACGGGCACTGGACGTCGGAGACGTCGCTGGCCTGGTAGTCCTCGGTGAGGATCTTCTGCACGCCGTCCTGCGCCGCCTGCTGATCGAGGTTCTTCGGTGCCCATCCGGGGAAGAGGAATGCGGTGATCAGCACGATCGCGGCGATGAGGAGCAGCGCGCCGCCGCCGACGAACATCAGCGTCCGGGCGGTCCTGTTCGACTTCCCGGTCGCCATTCCGCTGAACTGGTCGCCGCCCCCGTATTGGTTCTGCCCGTATTGGTTCTGCCCGTATTGGTTCTGGGCGTACGGGTCCTGGCCGGCGGGCTGCTGGCCGTACTGTCCGGGTGCCCCGTACTGACCCGCCCCGTACTGACCCGGTCCCCCGTACTGACCGGCTCCGTATTGCTCGGCGCCATACTGACCGCCGGGCTGCCCGTAGGGCTGACCGGCCGGTTGTCCGTACTGCCCCGGTTGTCCGCCGGGATGACCGACCTGAGTCGGCTGGGACTGAGACGGGGCCGACTGGGGCGGCTGGCCCGTCGGCCCACCCGGCTGCTGGTACGGGTTTTGCTGGTAGGGATTCTGTTGGTACGGATTCTGTTGCGGCTGACCATAACCCGGGTTCTGTGACCCGGGGTTGGCGGAGCCCGGGTTGGGGGCCATGGTGGTCGGGTCGGCCTGCGGGGCGCCCGTCGGAGTTGCGCCGGGGAGGTTCACGATCTCGGTCTTGCCGTCGGGACCGGACTGATCACCGGAGGGATTCGGCTGGGACGGGTTGGGGTTGTACGGGTCGGTCATGAGTCCCTCCCACTCGGCCGTTCACCCGGACGGGTGCCGGCGAACTGTGACGTCGCGGCAGTATCGGGGCAGGACACGCCGACACCGAATGCGGGATGAACGTTACCTCAGCGGCCTGGCACTATCAGCGAACATCGCGCGTGGCCCGGCGTCGCGTCGTCCGGTGAACCGACACCGGCCCACACTCGTCGGCGGAGGTCGACGGCGCGGTTCAGCCGAGCTCGGCGGCGACCACGCCGCGGCGGATGGCCTTGACCGCTGCCCGCGCCGTCCCACCGAGGCGCGTGTCGGAGCCCACGCCGAGTCGGATCTGTTCGAGCAGGTCCACGACCTGCCGGTTCCACCGCACGAAGTCGCCCGGAGAGAGCAGCTGTCCGCGTTCGCCCGCCAGCAACAGGGCCTCGCCGAGCGAACGACCCGACGCCCACGTGGCCACGGCGACCGAGAAACCGGTGTCGGGTTCGCGTGTCGGACTGACCCGATGACGCTGCTCGACCGCGGTGACCCGCGACCAGATCTCGACGGTCGCGGCCATCGCCGCACGCATCGAGCTGCTGCCGGGCAGGGCGTCGACCCCGCTGCAACTGTCGCGCCGGCTCTCGTAGACGAGTGCGGCGACGACCGCGGCGAGGTCGGGGGGTGACAACTCGTCCCAGACCCCGGCTCGGATGCACTCGGTCACGACCAGGTCGCTCTCGCTGTAGATACGGCCGAGCAGCTTGCCCGAATCGGTCACCATCATCGTGTGCCCGGTGGACTCGGTCGACTCGGCGACGCGCTCGAGATATCCCAGCTCGCTGAGGACGCCGACGATGTGATCGAAGGTGACCCCGAGGGTGGACGTCCGCTCCCCGATGCTGCGCTCGGCGTTGACGATGTCGCGCACCAGCCGGTTACGGCGTTCGGCGAGCCGGAACAGCTCGTCACCGTTGGACAGCTGATGTGCCGGGTGCGCGCGCAGGGTTCGCCGAAGGTTCGCGAGTTCGGTGTCGTCGGCGGCGTCGGCGCGCTTCTTCTGACGTCCGCGCGGCATCTCGATGCCGGTCGATCGCAACGCCGACGCCAGGTCGCGGCGGCCGCGCCCGGTGCGTCGATCGGCGTTCTTCGGCATCCGCATGTTGCCCAGCACCTCGGGCGGGTTGACGAAGTCGCGGGTACCGACGCGTCCGCACCAGGCGTCCTCGGTCAGTACGAGCGGCTTCGGATCCTGTGCTTGCGTGGCCGGTTCGATGATGACCGCCAGACCGCGGTGCCGGCCGACGGGTACGCCGATGACATGACCGCGTTTGAGTGCGGCCAGGTCGGCGGTGATGGCGTCGTGTGTATTGACCCGCTTGCGGTACTTCAGATCTCGTTCACGGCGGCGGATGTCCTCGCGCAAAGTGATGTAACCGAGGAAGCCCGCGTACGGACCGTCGTCCGAATCCGATTCGGCGCCAACGGGTTCCAGTCCCCGCGCCTGCGCTGCGCGGGCCAGTTCGCCGTCGAGCTTGCGCAACGCCCGTTGCGCCTCGTCCAGCTTTCGCGCCTGACCGACGACCGATCGATCGGCCTGGAACTGGGCGAACGACCGATGGAGCAGCTCACGCGCGCCGTCCAGGCCCAATCGGCCGAGCAGGTTGACCGCCATGTTGTATTCCGGGGAGAACGAACTCCGCAGCGGGAACGTCCGCGCGCCGGCGAGGCCGGCGACCTCCTCCGGAACCACCTCGGGTGTCCACACCACGACGGCGTGACCCTCGACGTCGATCCCGCGACGGCCCGCGCGACCGGTCAGCTGCGTGAACTCGCCGGGCGTCAGGTCGACGTGCGATTCGCCGTTGTACTTCACGAGACGCTCGAGAACCACCGAGCGAGCGGGCATGTTGATGCCGAGCGCGAGCGTCTCGGTGGCGAACACCATCCGGACCAGTCCGCGCACGAACAGTTCCTCGACCGTGTGCCGGAAGGTCGGGAGCATGCCCGCGTGGTGCGAGGCGAGTCCGCGTCGCAGCCCCTCACGCCATTCGTGCACCCCGAGCACGTCGAGGTCGGCCGGTGCCAATTCGGTGAGATGGCGGTCGACGATCGCGTCGACCTCGCCGATCTCTGCGGGAGTCAGAAGCGAGATCCCGGATCGCAGACACTGCGCCAGGGCGGCATCGCACCCGACACGGGAGAAGATGAACCCGATCGCCGGGAGCAACCCCTCGCGGTCGAGTCGCGTGACGAGGTTCGGCCGGGAGAGCGCGGGTCCGCGTCCGTCGCGCCGACGGGGCGCGCCGCCACGTCCTCGGCCACGGCCGCGCGACGACTCCCGCTCGTCGTCGGCCATCAGGATCCGGTGCCGGATCTGGCGTTTGAGCTCCGGATTGACGCGCGGACGCGTGCCGGCCTTGCGGGCCGGACCGGCGTCGGCCGGATCGAACAGGTCGAACAGTCGCTGCCCGACGAGCATGTGCTGGGACAGCGGCACCGGACGGTGTTCGTCGACGATCACCGAGGTGTCGCCGCGGACCGTCTGGATCCAGTCGCCGAACTCCTCGGCGTTGCTCACCGTCGCCGACAGACTGACGACCCGCACCGACGGTTCGAGGTGCAGGATCACCTCTTCCCACACCGCCCCGCGGAACCGGTCCGCCAGGAAGTGGACCTCGTCCATGACCACATGGGACAGACCGTCCAGTGCCCGTGATTCGGCGTAGATCATGTTGCGGACGACCTCGGTCGTCATGACGACGACCGGGGCATCGGGATTGATCGAACTGTCGCCGGTGAGTAGCCCGACCGACTCGTGCCCGTGGACGGCAACGAGATCGTTGTACTTCTGGTTGCTGAGCGCCTTGATCGGCGTGGTGTAGAAGCACTTCGAGCCACCGGCCAGGGCCAGATGGACGGCGAACTCGCCGACGATGGTCTTGCCCGCGCCGGTCGGTGCGCACACCAGCACACCGTGGCCGCCCTCGAGCGCCTCACACGCGCGGCGCTGGAAGTCGTCGAGGCGGAAAGCGAGTCTCGACGTGAACGAGTCGAGTTGGGTCACAGGACGTCGTCGAAGGTCTCGCGTGCCCGCGTCGACGTACGGGTGGCGTTGGCGACCGCGTTCGCCGGCGCCGGGATCGGCGATGCCGGGGCGATCGGTTTCGTCGGCGGCAGTGGGCTGGCCTCGTCATCGGAGAGGCCCGCCCATGCGGGCGCCTTCTTCGCCTTGCGCCGGTCGAAGATCCGCGCGAACTGGATCGCGAACTCGAGCAGCACGGTGAGCGCGAGGGCCAGTGCGAGCATCGTGAACGGATCCTGGCCCGGTGTCGCGATGGCGGCGAAGACGAAGACCGCGAAGATGAGCCCGCGGCGCCAGCTCTTCAACCGGGCGTAGGTCAGCACGCCGACGACGTTCAGCGCGATGATCAGGAGCGGGAGTTCGAAGCTGACGCCGAAGATCACCAGGACGTTGAGCATGAAGCCGAAGTACTGGTCACCGGCGAGTGCCGTGACCTGGACCTCGTTGCCGACCGTGAGCAGGAAGTCGAAGGCCTTGGCCACCACCAGATAGGCAAGCACCGCGCCGCTGACGAACAGGGTCGTCGCCATAGCGACGAACATGATGCCGTAGCGACGTTCGTGGGCGTGCAGACC
This sequence comes from Gordonia sp. SCSIO 19800, assembly GCF_018132775.1. Lineage (NCBI taxonomy): Bacteria > Bacillati > Actinomycetota > Actinomycetes > Mycobacteriales > Gordoniaceae > Gordonia > Gordonia sp. SCSIO 19800. Next base: position 104,629 of record NZ_JAGRQM010000013.1, read on the forward strand.
CGGCGTGATGAACTGCCAGATCTGGTAGATCCACACCGGGCAGGCGAGGACCACACCCGCGGTCAGCGCGACCTTCAACCGAAGCATGAACTGGTCGAACGGACCGGTCGCCAGAAGGCGACACGAATCATCCGGTGTCAGCGTCGCGCGTGACGACGCAGGCAGATCGCAGTACGGCCCGCGCAGCACGTCGCCGAGCGACGGGATGCCCAGGAAGCCGTGGCTGTACCAGACGAACCCGAAGATGGTGGTGGCGATGATGGCCAGCAGCGAGATGACCATACGAGTGCGCAACTCGTACAGGTGCTCGACCAACGACATGGTGCCGTCGGGATTGAGTTTTCGCTTGCGTTGCCGCGGGTCGAGGCGTCGGGGAATCGGGAGAGTGCGCACTGGCGATGCTCCGACGCGCCCCTAAGCCGATTTCTTGGCGTCGGCGTCGCGCTGCGTGGCCGGCTGGGTCGAGTCACCAGCGGGCAGCTCGCGTCGTGCCGGATCGGTCGCTGCCGCGTCGGTGGTGGCCTGCGCATCCTTGTCGTCGTCCTTCTGCATCTCCTTGACCTCGCTCTTGAAGATGCGCAGCGACTGTCCCAGACCACGGGCGGCGTCCGGCAGCTTCTTCGAGCCGAACAGGATCAGCAGCACGATGGCGACGATCGCCCAGTGCCACCATGACGTGAAGCCCATGAGATCACCCTTCAGTTCGGAGCAGACAGTGTCCAATGCTACCCGACACACGCCGAGCCGGACGGGCCCAGTTGTGGCCGGTCTCAGCGATAACGCCCGCGGGCGGCCTCCGCGGTGTCGGCGACCGCGGCGGCAATCGCCGGGTCATCGACGACCCGCACGGCGCCGGCGAATCCGAGCAGGAACCGGGTGAGCCATTCCGGCGAGCCGTAGACCAACCGGGCGCGGACGGGGAGACCTGGATCGGGCCGGTCCTCGACAGTCTCGAGGGGTTCGAGCGGGTAGTAATCGAGAATCCACAGGTGATCGGCATCGATCTCGATCTCGACGGCCGGAAGGTCGGGGTCCTCGGCGACGAGCACCGACTGATTCGACGCCGCCGCCTCGGCCGGCGGACGGCTCGGCTCGTCGAGGGCGGTCGCGGTGTCGACGCGGTCGAACCGGAACAACCGCACGCCTTCGGCCATCCGGCACCAGGCCTCGAGATAGGTGTGCTGGTCCATGACCTGCAGGCGGATGGGGTCGACCACGCGGTCGGTGACGCTGTCGCGTCCGGCCGAGTAGTAGCGCAGGCGCAATGCCCGCGCTTTCTTGGTGGCCTCGCGGATCGTCGTGTACGTGGGGTTCTCCCCCGACGGCTCGGCGGGTGCGTCGGACGCTCCCGCGACCCCCGGCACCGTCGCACCCACCGCCTGCTCGATCTTGGCGATCGCCCGCCTGGCCGCCGCCACATCGATGACCCCCGGGGTCTCGACCAGCGCCCGCAGTGCGACGAGGAGCGTGCTCGCCTCCACGGTCGTCAGCCGCAGTGGCCGGTCCATGCCCGCGGTGAACCCGACCGTGACGTAACCCTCGCTGAACTCGAGCTCGATCAGGTCGTCGGGGTAATAGCCCGGTAGCCCGCAGACGAAGAGCAGCTCGAGGTCCTTCGTGAGCTGCGCTTGCGTGACCCCGAGTTCGTCGGCGGCCTGAGCAACCGAGATGCCCCGGCGGGCCTGGAAATACGGGACCATCGCCAGCAGTCGGTTGAGTCTCGACGGCGCTGCCGCGGCCATCAGACGCTCACCCCCATCAGACGGTCGAGGCTCGCGATGACGAGCTCGCGCAACTCGGGCGGATCGAGGACGACCGCGTCACGGCCCACACCCAGCACCATCCGTGCCACCGCGGTCAGCGAGTGGATGTCGAGGGTCACGATGTCGCCGGGTTCGCCGTCGAAGTCGGCGGGTTCAGTCGTCGTCGCGGCCCTGCGGAGGCCGAATGCCCGGTCGGCCGCGACCCAGATCCGCGCGACCCGTCCGTCCGAACCTGCAGCGGAATCGACCGCCGCGGAGACGATCTGCTGGAGATCGGTGCCGGCCGGGACCACGACCGCGTCGGCGGCACCGACCGCGGCGACCGTCGTGATCCGCGACAGCCGGAACGTCCGGGTGGCGTCGCGGTCGCGATCGTGGCCGACGACGTACCAGCGGCCGCGGTGGGACACCACTCCCCACGGTTCGACGCGTCGGGTGGTCGGCGCGGCCGCGGCAGACGATCGATGCTGGAACTCGACGGCACGGCGGTCCTGGACCGCGGCGAGCAGGCCGGCGATGACCTCTTCGGAGCCGAGCCATCGTGATGACCCGCCCGAGGTGATCCCCAGATCGTCCTCGGAGCGGACATCGAGCCCGGCGGCCCGGAGCTTGAGGATCGCCGTCTGTGACAGCGTCGAGACCTCGGGGGTGTCCCACAGCGCGGCGGCCATGGCGATCGCCGCGGCCTCGTCGGACTCCAGCGAGATCTCCGGCAACTCGTAGGAGTCGCGGTCGATGCGGTATCCCTCGGCGCCGGCCGCCATCGGCGACCGGCCGGTCACGAGGGGGATCCCGAGATCTCGCAGCTCGTTCTTGTCCCGCTCGAACATCCGGTTGAACGCCTCGTCGGACTGCCCGTCGTCCGGATAGCCCGCGACGTTGCGGCGGATGTAGTCGGCGGTGACGTACTGCCGCGTCCACAGCAGGCAGATCACGAGGTTGAGCAGACGCTCGACTTTGGGGGTTGCCACCGAGTCAGGTTAGAACGTGGCCGTTCACCGCGTGCGGAGGCACGCTGGGTTCGCCGGTGACCCGGCGCTCACATCGAGGCGATGAGGCGATCGACGCGCTCGTCGACACTGCGGAACGGGTCCTTGCACAGCACCGTCCGCTGGGCCTGGTCGTTGAGCTTGAGGTGAACCCAGTCAACGGTGAAGTCACGCCCGGCTTTCTGCGCGGCCGAGATGAAGTCGCCCCGGAGCTTGGCGCGGGTGGTCTGCGGCGGCTCGTTGACCGCGGTCTTGATGGCCTCGTCGGTGGTCGCCCGGGCGACCAGCCCCTTGCGCATCAGGACGTCGAACACGCCGCGGCCGCGTTTGATGTCGTGGAACGCCAGGTCGAGCTGCGCGATCTTCGGATCCGAGAGCTCCATCGAGTACCGGTCCTGGTAGCGCTGGAACAGCTTGCGCTTGATGACCCAGTCGACCTCGGTGTCGACCTTGGCGAAGTCGTCGCTCTCCACGGCGTCGAGCATCCGTCCCCACAGGTCCACGACCATGTCCATCTCGGGGTCTGGTCGGCGGTTGGTGAGGTGCTCGACGGCGCGTGCGTGATACTCGCGCTGGATGTCGAGGGCGCTGGCCTGCCGACCGCCGGCGAGGCGCACCGGGCGTCGCCCCGTCGGGTCATGGCTGACCTCGCGGATGGCGCGGATCGGATTGTCGAGCGCGAAGTCCCGGAACGCGACACCGGCCTCGATCATCTCCAGGACGAGAGCCGCCGAACCGACCTTGAGGAGGGTGGTCATCTCCGACATGTTCGAGTCGCCCACGATGACGTGCAGCCTGCGGTACTTCTCGGCGTCGGCATGCGGCTCGTCGCGTGTGTTGATGATCGGGCGCGACCGGGTGGTCGCCGAGGAGACGCCCTCCCAGATGTGCTCGGCGCGCTGGGACAGGCAGAAGGTCGCGGCCTTGGGGGTCTGCAGCACCTTGCCCGCACCACAGATCAGCTGGCGCGTCACGAGGAACGGCAACAGGACGTCGGAGATGCGGGAGAACTCCCCCGCCCGCACGACGAGATAGTTCTCGTGGCATCCATAGGAGTTGCCGGCCGAGTCGGTGTTGTTCTTGAACAGATAGATGTCGCCGCCGATGCCCTCGTCGGCCAGGCGTTGTTCGGCATCGACGAGCAGGTCCTCGAGAACCAGTTCGCCCGCGCGGTCGTGGTTGATCAGCTGGATGAGGCTGTCGCACTCCGCCGTGGCGTATTCGGGATGCGATCCGACGTCGAGATAGAGGCGAGCGCCGTTCTGCAGGAAGACGTTCGAGGACCGGCCCCACGACACGACCCGGCGGAAGAGGTACCGCGCGACCTCGTCCGGACTCAGGCGGCGGTGGCCGTGGAAGGTGCACGTGACACCGAACTCGGTCTCGATGCCCATGATTCGTCGCTGCACTTGACCAACCCTACTCGCGCGGGCCGCGGCGGACCGGTCGACACGCACCGGCCGCCGCGCGCCGCGGCGTTCTCGTCACTGTTCGGAGGATGGCGTCTCACCAGGGGCTTCGTCCGCCTCGGACGGCATATTCGAGGACTGGGCCGCCGCAGCCTGCGGGAGGAGTCCTTCGACCGTGGACGTCGTGAGGCGCCGGAACGCGCGCCGCGGACGGTTGTGGTCGAGGACGGCGACCTCGAGATCGCCCGCGGCGAGCACCCGGCGTTCGGTCGGGGTCCCGCCACCGTTGTCGGCCGGCGCCGTCAGGGCGGTGACCGCGACGCCGATCGCCCGGCCGAGCTCCATGTCGGGCTCGTAGCTGTCCTTGAGGGCCGCCGCGATCGGTTCGGTCGCCCCGCCCATCACCAGGAAGCGGGTCTCGTCGGTGATCGACCCGTCGTAGGAGATCCGGTACAGCTGCGACCGTTTCGGCTTGCCCGGACGGGCGACCTCGGCGACGCAGAGCTCGACCTCGAACGGCTTCGCCTGCTCGGTGAAGACGCTGCCCAGTGCGTTGGCGTAGGTGTTGGCCAGCGACAGCCCGGACACGTCGGCACGGTCGTAGCTGTAGCCGCGCATGTCCGCGATCTGGATGCCGGCCTTGCGCAGGCTCTCGAACTCGTTGTACTTGCCCACCGCCGCGAAACCGATCCGGTCGTAGATCTCGCTGGTCTTGCGGAGCGTGTTGGACGGGTTCTCCGCGACGAACAGCACACCGTCGGCGAACGTGAGGATCACGACGCTGCGTCCCCGGGCGATGCCCTTGCGAGCGAGCTCCGAGCGATCGCGCATGATCTGCTCGGCACTGGCGTAGTACGGGAAGGTCATCGGGCACCCCCCTCGTGCTCGGCGCTGCGGCGTTCGACGACGGCACGTGCCGCCGCCTCGATGTCGGTCGCGTCCACCTCCCGGGCCCCGTCGGCGCCGACGATGGCGGCCATCGGGAAGATCTTGCGGACCAGATCGGGCCCGCCGGTCGCCGAGTCGTCGTCGGCGGCGTCGTACAACGATTCGACGGCGATCGCGAGCGCCTCGTCGGCGGTCAGATCGGGTCGGTAGAGCTTCTTGAGCGAGGACTTGGCGAACACCGACCCCGAGCCGATGGCGGTGTAGCCACCGAACTCCTCGTGCCGGTCACCCGCGACGTCGAAGCTGAAGATGCGTCCGCGTTCGTTCGGATCGTCGTGGTCGATGTCGTAGCCGACGAGCAGCGGAATGGCCGCCAGACCCTGCAGGGCCGCGCCGAGATTGCCCCGCACCATCGAGGCCAGCCGGCTGACCTTGCCGTCGAGGGTCAGCGGGACGCCTTCGATCTTCTCGTAGTGCTCGAGTTCGACGGTGAACAGCCGGACCATCTCGATCGCGATCCCGGCGGTGCCGGCGATCCCGGCCGCCGAGTACTCGTCGGTGATGTAGACCTTCTTGACGTCGCGCGTGGCGATGAGGTTGCCCATGGTGGCCCGGCGGTCCCCGGCGAGGACGACCCCACCCGGGTATGACACGGCCACGATCGTCGTGCCGTGCGGGATGTCACCGGCGCCGTCGGCGCCGCCGGCGAACGACCCCACCCGGTCGACCTGGGCCTGCGGGAGTTGTTCCGGCGCATGCGTCCGGAGGAATTCGGTGAACGACGAGATGTCGGCGCCGGCGAACGAGCCGGGGCGGAACTGGGACAGCGGGGGCAGTGAACCGAACCTGTCGCTCACTGGCCGCCCTTCTGGACGTAGGCGCGCACGAAGTCCTCGGCGTTCTCCTCCAGCACGTCGTCGATCTCGTCGAGCAGGTCGTCGGTGTCCTCGGCCAGCTTCTCGCGACGTTCCTGTCCGGCGCCGGAATCGGGGCCCACGCCCTCGTCGTCGCCGCCGCCACCACGCTTGGTCTGTTCCTGCGCCATCTGCTGCCTCCTTGAAACCGATCGCCCCTTGGCGGGCTACCGCGGTCGAGGGAGTCGGGATCGGGTGTCGCTGTCGCGGCGGTGATCCGGTGTCTCGACCCTGCGGAATCGTGTGCTCCCACACTACCTGTGGGGACGACAACTGTGGCGGAACGAAGCACATGCCGTCGGAGACGGCGAGGCGCCGCGGCCGGTCAGGTGGTGAGCTGATCCACCAGTTCGGCGGCCGAGTCCACCGAGTCGAGGAGCTTGCCGACGTGCGCCGCGGTGCCGCGTAGCGGTTCGAGGGTGGGGATACGGACCAGCGAGTCCCCGCCCAGATCGAAGATGACCGAGTCCCAGCTCGCCGCCGCGACGTCGGCGCCGAACCGGCGCAGACACTCGCCGCGGAAGTAGGCGCGCGTGTTCCGCGGCGGCTCGCTGATCGCGGCGAGCACGTCGTTCTCGTCGGTCAGCCGCTTCATCGACCCGCGCGCGACGAGCCGGTTGTACAGCCCCTTGTCGAGCCGGACGTCGGAGTACTGCAGGTCGATGAGCTGCAGACGCGGCGCCGACCACGACAGGTTCTCACGCTGGCGGAAGCCCTCCAGGATGCGCAGCTTCGCGGGCCAGTCGAGGATGTCGGCGCACTCCATCGGGTCGCGCTCGAGGCGGTCGAGCACGTCCGCCCACGTCTGCAGGACGTGTGCGGCGCGCTGGTCGTCGGAGTGCTCCTGGTCGTGGAACTTCTGACAACGCTCCAGATACTCCCGCTGCAGAGCGAGGCCGGTGAGCTCGCGACCGTCGGTGAGTGCGACCGTGGCCGTCAGCGACGGGTCGTGACTGATCGTGTGTACGGCCTGCACCGGCCGCGCGAGCTCGATGTCGGAGAAGTCGACCCCGGCCTCGATGAGGTCGAGGACGAGCGCGGTGGTCCCGACCTTCAGGTAGGTCGAGGTCTCGGCGAGGTTGGCGTCGCCGATGATGACGTGGAGTCGCCGGTATCGCTCGGGGTCGGCGTGCGGCTCGTCGCGGGTGTTGATGATGCCCCGCTTGAGCGTGGTCTCCAGCCCGACCTCGACCTCGATGTAGTCCGACCGCTGCGACAGCTGATAACCCGCCTCGTCGCCGGACTGGCCGATACCCACGCGTCCCGAACCGGTGATCACCTGCCGGGACGCGAAGAAGGTCGTGAGCCCGGCGATGACGGCGGTGAACGGGGTCTCCCGCGCCATCAGGTAGTTCTCGTGGGTGCCGTAGGAGGCGCCCTTGCCGTCGATGTTGTTCTTGTACAGCTGCAGTTTCGGAGCGCCCGGGACGCTCGCCACGTGACGAGCCGCGGCCTCCATCACGCGCTCCCCGGCCTTGTCCCAGATGACCGCGTCCATCGGGTCGGTGACCTCGGGTGCGGAGTACTCGGGGTGGGCGTGGTCGACGTACAGCCGCGCCCCGTTGGTGAGGATCATGTTGGCCGCGCCGATCTCGTCGGCGTCGATGATCGGTGCGGGTCCGGCCCCGCGGCCGAGGTCGAAACCTCGGGCGTCGCGAAGCGGTGACTCCACCTCGTAGTCCCAGCGTGTCCGCTTCGCGCGCGGTACACCGGCGGCCGCGGCGTAGGCGAGAACCGCCTGGGTGGACGTCATGATCGGGTTCGCGGTCGGGTCGCCGGGCGCGGAGATTCCGTACTCGACCTCGGTCCCGATGATTCGCTGCATCCTTCGAGGGTAGATGTTCACTTGCCACCGGTCGCAACCACCGCACGTGCTGAGTACGGTCGACGCCGTGAAAGCATTCCGCCGGTTCACCGTTCGAGTGCCGCTGCCCGACCGGATCGCCGACCTCGCGCCGTTGTCGCACAACCTGCGCTGGGCCTGGCACACCCCCACCCAGGAGCTGTTCGCCACCATCGACCCGCGCCTGTGGTCGTCGACCGGCGATCCGGTCCGGGTTCTCGCCGACACCGACCCCACCCGTCTGGTCGAGCTGGCCGACGACGAGGGTTTCGTGGCACGGGTCGCCGAGGCACACGCCGACCTCGAGCAGTATCTCGATGCACCGCAGTGGTTCCAGAGGTATGCGGCCGAGTCATCGGGACAGGACGGTTCGGCGCATGACCGGGTGGTGCCCCCGGGAATCGCGTACTTCTCGATGGAGTTCGGCGTCTCCGAGGTCCTGCCGATCTACTCCGGCGGCCTCGGCATCCTCGCCGGTGACCACCTCAAGGCGGCCTCCGACCTCGGGCTGCCGCTGATCGGCGTCGGATTGCTGTACCGCTCCGGTTACTTCCGCCAAGGCCTCGATCACGACGGCTGGCAGATCGAGCGGTATCCCGTGAACGATCCCGCCGACCTGCCCCTCACGCTCCTCGCCCCGGGCGACGGCGCGGAGCCGGTGATCGTCGAGGTCGCGATGCCCGGCGGGGCGACCCTGTCGGCCCAGGTGTGGGTGGCGTCGGTGGGCCGAATCCCGTTGCTGCTCCTCGACTCCGACATCGATCGCAACGATGACGAGCCCGAAGGCGCCGCCCTGCGCGCGGTAACCGACCGGCTCTACGGCGGGGATCAGGAACACCGGATCGCACAGGAGATCCTGCTCGGCATCGGCGGTGTCCGCGCGCTCCGCGAGTACGTCCGGATCACCGGCCGACCCGAGCCGACGGTGTTCCACATGAACGAGGGACACGCGGGCTTCCTCGGCGTGGAACGCATCCGCGAGTTGGTGGCCGGCGGGCTCGACTTCGACACCGCGGAAGCGGTGGTCCGCGCCTCGAACGTGTTCACCACCCACACCCCGGTGCCGGCCGGGATCGACCGTTTCCCCGCCGACCTCGTCGCCCGTTACCTCGACGCCGACTCCGACGGCAAATCCCGCCTGCTGCCCGGGCTGGCCGCGGCGACGGTGGCCGAACTCGGCGACGAGGCGGACCCCGGCGTCTTCAACATGGCGCACATGGGATTTCGGCTCGGGCAACGCAGCAACGGGGTGTCGCAGCTGCACGGTGCGGTGAGTCGGGAGATGTTCGCCGACCTGTGGCCGGGTTTCGACGCCGCCGATGTGCCAATCGGCGCGATCACGAACGGCGTGCACGGACCGACCTGGGTGGCCCCGGCGTGGCGCGACTTCGCCGACGGGGACGAGGACTCCGCGCCCGAGGTGTACGCGGACCTGTCCGACGAGACGATCTGGCGAACACACGAGAAGCTGCGCGAGGAACTAGTCGACGAGGTGCGGCGGCGAGCACTAGCCAGCGGCCTCGACCGCGGCTTCACCCACGCCGAGCTGGCATGGACCGCCGACCTGTTCGACCCGCACGTGCTGACCATCGGATTCGCACGGCGAGCGGCGACCTACAAGCGCCTGACGCTGATGCTCCGCGATCCCCAACGCATGCGCACCATCCTCACCGATCCCGATCGGCCGGTGCAGCTGGTCATCGCGGGCAAGGCCCACCCGGCCGACGAGGGAGGCAAGTCCCTGATCCAGCAGGTCGTCCGGTTCACCGAGGATCCGGAACTGCGCGATCGCATCGTGTTCCTCCCCGACTACGACATCTCGATGGCGCGTTTCATCTACGCCGGTTGCGATGTGTGGCTGAACAATCCGGTCCGTCCCATGGAGGCCTGCGGGACCTCGGGGATGAAATCGGCGCTCAACGGCGGACTCAATCTGTCGATCCTGGACGGCTGGTGGGACGAGATGGCCGACGGCGACAACGGGTGGGCGATCCCGTCCGCGGAGGGGATCACCGACGAACATCGTCGCGACGATCTGGAGGCGCAGGCGCTGTACACGCTCCTCGAGGAGACGGTGATCCCCCTCTTCTATCGCCGGGCGGACGACGGTGTACCCCGCCGGTGGGTGGAGATGATGCGCCACACCCTCACTCGGCTCGGCCCGCAGGTACTCGCCTCGCGCATGGTCCGCGACTACACGACCGACCTCTACTGCCCGGCCGCCCGCGCCTACGAGTCCGCATGCGCCGACTCCTACGCGGGTGCACGCGACCTCGCGGTCTATCGGCGCACACTGGAGACCGGATGGTCGTCGGTGCAGGTGGCCGGGGTCGAGGACGAGCGTCGCGAGGACGGACTCTGGATCGCCGCCCATGTGGCATTGGGAGATCTCGCGCCCGAGTCGGTCGCGGTGCAGGTGGTACTCGGCCGGGTCGGCGACGACGGCGAGATCCTGGCACCGACGTTCACCGACATGACCCCCGGTCCCGACCGCGATGCGTCGGGCCGGATGGTGTTCACCGCACTGGTGCCGCCGTCAACCTCCGGTCATCTCGGCTATACCGTCCGGGTCCTACCCCGCCATCCGCAGTTGTCGTCGGAGTCCGAACTCGGGTTCGTACGCTTTCCGGCGACGACCGGTTGACGGATCCGTCCATCCCTGGGGGTGATTCAGGGTCTTGCCGGATGCCGTCGCCGCCCTCGCCACGCCACACTGGTCGAACCGAGCCAGTGACCGTAGGACCGGATGACCGTGTCGTCGACGGTCGCGAGGACGGCGTCGCAGATCGCTTCGATGCTGGGTGAGCGACGCATGCGGCTGGTGGCGGTGCTCAACAAGCACGCGACCAACCGGATCGTGCTGCTGTGGGTAGGGCGCGTCCCGGGTATGGCGGTCATCGAACACGATGGTCGACGCAGTGGCCGCCGCTACCGGACGCCGGTCATGGCGCTGGCGTCGGGTCGCGATTTCTGGGTCGTCCTGAAATATGGCGCCGGGTCGGACTGGGTGGCGAACGTGCTCGCGGCGCGGGGGGCCTCGATCCGACACCGCGGTCGTCGAAGGCAGATCGGGGACGTCCGCGTGCTGCCGGCGTCGCGGAGCGGCGCACCCCTCCCCGACAGCCTCGACGACGACCGGAAGGTGCTGTGCGCCACCATGCGCGACGTCTGACGGAACGGACCGCCCGTTAGTGCTGGTCAGCCGCCGCGGGTCACCGCTTCTTCAATCGCAGCCGCGAATAGGTGAAGGCGAGCAGCAGCGCGCTGATCACCGCGAGCACCCCGTAGGCGAGTGCGGTGTGCGCGACCGATGTCTCCCACAGCGTGATGCGCTGCGGCGCGGCCACATTGATGTTGTAGAGGTCCACGCTGCCGGCCGCGGCGACATACCCCCAGAACGACGGGAAGATCCACGACAGCTGTTCGAGTCCGATGCCGTCGAGTTTGAACAGGCCGCCGCAGAACACCAACTGGACCATCACGACGATGACCAGCGGGGGCATGACCTGCTCGTTGGATTTGACCGCCGACGAGATGGCGAGACCGACGAGCGTGCTCACGCAGGCGAGGACGGCCACCGCGACGAGCAACGCCAGCGGCGGCGGGAGGATCGGACCGCCGAAGTCGGGCAGCCCCCGACCGGCGAAGGTGATGCCGACCATGATGATCGTCTGCAGCACCGCGGCGACGAAGAACACCACGATCTTGGCGAAAAGGTATGCGCCGGGCCGCAACCCGACGGCGCGCTCGCGTTCGAAGATGTCGCGCTCCCCGACGAGATCGCGCACGGTCAGCGCGGCCCCCATGAACGCGGCCCCGACGACGAGCACGACGAGGATCTGGATCGCCTCCGCGCCGTCCTTCGGTGGCGGCGCGTTCGGGATCACCTCGAGGCGGGCGAACCCGCTCGAACCCGGGATCACCAAGGTGAGCAGGCCGAGCACGACGGGTAGCAGCACGAGGAAGACGAGATAGCCGACGTCGGCGAAGATGAGCCGTACCTGGCGTCGGGCGATGGTCGACGACTGGCGGGTGAAGCTCGTGTGCGGCACCGGTATCGGCGGACCGGGGGGACGCTGGGGCGGCGGCGGATTCGGCGCTCGGCGGTGCCGGTCAAGGTACCGCATGTGTGCGGTGTCCGGCTGATCGGCGACGTACGCGAAGATCTCTGCCCAGTCGGAGGTGCCCATCTCCCCCTCGACCTGTCCGGGCGGGCCGCAGAAGGACGTCTTGCCGCCGGGCGCCAGCAGCAGCACCTGGTCGCACATGGACAGATAGGTCAGCGAGTGCGTGACCACGAGGACCACACGCCCGGCGTCGGCGAGCCGGCGGAGGGTGGCCATCACCTGGCGGTCGAGTGCGGGGTCGAGACCGGAGGTCGGTTCGTCGAGGATGAGCAGTGACGGACCCGTCAGCAACTCCATCGCGACCGACGCGCGCTTCTGCTGGCCGCCGGACAGCTTCTCCACGCGGGTGTCGACATGCTCGGTCAGCTGCAGCTCGCTGAGCACCCCGTCGATGACCCGGTCCCGATCGGCCTTCGAGAGGTCGGGTGGCAGGCGCAGTTCCGCAGCGTAGCGCAAGGCCTGCCGGAGCGTGAGCTTGTGGTGCAGGACGTCCTTCTGCGGCACCATGCCGATGCGGGTGCGCAGAGCGTCGTATTCGGCGTGGACGTTGCGGCTCTCGAAGGTGACCAGGCCGCTCGTCGGTGAGTTGAGTCCGGCCGCGATCTTCGACACCGTCGACTTACCCGCGCCCGAGGGGCCGATCACCGCGGTCAGCGTGCCCGGACTGGCGCTGAAGTCCACGTCGGCGAGCAGACGCTTCCCGCCGTCCACGACGAGACTCACACCGTGGACGTGGAGGCCGTCGGCGACCGCGGCGCTCTCCTGCCCGCGCATCAGCGTGCCGCCGGACACCACGAAGTCGCTGTTGCCGATGGTGACGACGTCGCCGTCGGTCAGTTGCGCGCTCGACACCCGCCGGCCGTTGACGAAGGTTCCGTTGACGCTGCCGAGGTCCTCGATCACGAGGGCAGCCCCGCGGCTGGACACCTGTGCGTGGTGCCGAGACGCCAGGACGTCACTGACGACGATGTCGTTGTCGGGCGTGCGTCCGATTCGCTGGACTCCGCGGAGCGAGATCGACTCGCGCTCGGGCGGTGTCGACGCGCCGGGCAGGCGGTAGACCGCCGACACGTTCTGCTGCAGCGCCTGCAGATGCGGCGCGCTCAGGACTTCCTGCGGCATCGGGTCCACTCGGTACTGTCGCCCGCCCGGTGCGTGGGCGGGCATCTGGCCGGAGGCCGGGACGGCCGCGCCCGGGAACCCCGCCGAGCGAGGACCTGACGGCGGGTGGCCCGACTGCATCGGACGCGAGACCGGCGGGCCCGGCCGGGACGGCGCGCTGCGCCCGGGACCACTCGAGGGCGGCCGGCCGCCGGATGCGGGCACGTCGACCACGAGGTCGACGACCGGACCCGTGTTCACGTCGCCGAGGCGTACCTGGGTCGTACCGGGCACCATGAACTCGGCCATCCGCCGGCCGTTGACGAAGAAGCCGTTGGTGCTGCCGATGTCGACGAGACACCAGGCCGTACCGCGCCACTCGATGGCGAGATGCCGACGCGACACCATCGGATGGTTGATCACGATGTCGTTGTCGGGCTCACGCCCCAGGGTGATGCGCTGAGCGCCGCCGCCCAGTGGATGCGGCGCCCCACCGTCGACGATCACTCGTCCACGCGCCATCGATGTGCTGTTCATCGCCGACAACTCTAGTGCTTGACGGCGCTGTTCACGCGGTTCTGTCGAGCAGACAGCCGACCCCGTGGGAGTCGGCTGTCTGCTCGGTCGAGACCACTGTCGCTACAGGTACTGACCCGTGTTCGTCTCGGTGTCGATGGCCCGGCTCGCGCCCGCACTCTTGCCCGTGACCAGCGTGCGGATGTACACGATCCGCTCGCCCTTCTTGCCCGAGATCCGAGCCCAGTCGTCGGGGTTGGTCGTGTTGGGCAGGTCCTCGTTCTCCGCGAACTCGTCGAGGATGGAGTCGAAGAGATGCTGGACGCGCAGACCCGGTGCACCCGTGTCCAGTTGCGACTTGATCGCGTACTTCTTGGCCCGGTCGACGACGTTCTGGATCATCGCGCCGGAGTTGAAGTCCTTGAAGTACATGATCTCTTTGTCGCCGTTGGCGTAGGTGACCTCGAGGAACCGGTTGTCCTCGCTCTCGGCGTACATTCGCTCGACGACCTTCTCGATCATCGCGTTGACACAGGCCGTGCGATCGCCCCCGAACTCGCCGATGTCGTCGGCGTGGATGGGCAGCTCCTCGGTGAGGTACTTGGAGAAGATGTCGATCGCGGACTCGGCGTCGGGACGCTCGATCTTGATCTTCACGTCGAGGCGCCCCGGGCGCAGGATCGCGGGGTCGATCATGTCCTCGCGATTCGACGCACCGATCACGATGACGTTCTCGAGGCCCTCGACGCCGTCGATCTCACTGAGCAGCTGCGGGACGACGGTGGTCTCCACGTCCGAGGAGACGCCCGACCCGCGAGTGCGGAAGATCGAGTCCATCTCGTCGAAGAAGACGATGACCGGCGTGCCCTCCGAAGCCTTCTCGCGCGCCCGCTGGAAGATCAGCCGGATGTGCCGCTCGGTCTCACCGACGAACTTGTTGAGCAGCTCGGGGCCCTTGATGTTCAGGAAGTACGACTTCGCCTCCTTGGCGTCGTCGCCGCGCACCTGCGCGATCTTCTTCGCCAGGGAGTTGGCCACGGCCTTGGCGATGAGCGTCTTGCCACAGCCGGGCGGGCCGTAGAGCAGCACGCCCTTCGGGGGACGCAGCTGGTAGTCGCGGAACAGGTCCTTGTGCAGGAACGGGAGTTCGACGGCGTCGCGGATCTGCTCGATCTGGCGGCCCAGGCCACCGATGTCCTCGTAACCGACGTCCGGGACCTCCTCCAGGACGAGATCCTCGACCTCGGCCTTGGGCACCCGCTCGAACGCGAACCCGGCCTTGGTGTCGATGAGCAGCGAGTCGCCGGGACGCAGCTTGCGACGCAAACCGTCCTCACCGTCGACCTCGCCGAGCAGCGGTTCGGCCAGCCAGACCACCCGCTCCTCGTCGGCGTGACCGACGACCAGGGCGCGTTTGCCGTCACCGAGCACCTCGCGCAGCGTGCTGATCTCGCCGACGGTGTCGAATTCACAGGCCTCGACGATGGTCAGGGCCTCGTTCAGACGCAGGGTCTGACCCTTGGTCAGCAGGTCGGTGTCGATGTTGGGCGAACAGGTGAGGCGCATCTTGCGGCCCGAGGTGAACACATCGACGGTGGCGTCGGGGTGCACGTCCAGCAGGACGCCGTACCCGCTCGGCGGCTGACCCAGACGGTCGACCTCCTCGCGGAGAGCGACGAGTTGCTGTCGGGCTTCTTTGAGGGTGTCGAGCAGCTTCGCGTTGCGTGCGGTGAGGCTGTCCACCCGCTCTTGTAGATCCCCGGCCGGCCGGCCGGCTGCGCCGCGCGCAGACGAGTCCGGGCCGCTCCGCGACAGCGGCGACTCGGTGCCGCTCCGCGGCGGGGGCGGAGTGTAGGCGGGGACGAAGCCCTCGTCGGATGCACTGGCGCCCTCGGGAACCGCGCGGTCCCCCAGTGCGTCGTGGCGGTCAGATTCGGTCATTGCTGACTCCTCTCGCCGGCAATCACCCGATCCCTCGATCGGAATGCTCGCGCCGTATCCCTACGCTACCGGCCGAGACGGCGAATCGCCGTCCACCGCGCAATCGCCGGTGTTGACGGTGTGTTAAATGTGCGTCTTCGCAACGTATTCGCGATGTTTCACCGCACAGCTCGGCGACGGGCCGTTGCTCCGCGACCGGGCTCAGCCCTTGCTCGGACGGCGCTGCGGACGCAGTGTGGTGGTGCCGTCGGCAAGGCGCCGGGCCGTGATCAGAAAAGCCGTGTGGCCTTGCATTTTGTGCTCGGGACGCACCGCGAGGCCCACCGCGCTCCACTCGCGGAGGAGCGTCTCCCAGGCCCGGGGCTCGGTCCAGCACTCCTGCTCGCGCAGGGCCTCCATCACCCGGGACAACTGGGTGGCGGTCGCCACGTAGACCGTCAAGACCCCGCCTGGTTTCAACACGGTCCGCACGACGTCGAGCGGTTCCCAGGGCGCGAGCATGTCCAGGATGACGCGATCGAACCGTTCGTTCCGATCCACGTTCGCCAGATCGTCGACGGTGAGGTGCCAGTTGTCCGGCCGTCCCCCGAAGAAGGTCTCGACGTTGCGGATCGCGTGCTCGGCGTGGTCATCCCGGATCTCGAAGGAGACGACCTCTCCGTCGGCACCGACCGCGCGCAGCAGCGAACACGTCAGCGCGCCGGAGCCGGCACCGGCTTCGAGGACGCGGGCGCCCGGGAAGATGTCGCCCTCGAGGACGATCTGGGCGGCGTCCTTGGGATAGATGACCTGGGCCCCGCGCGGCATCGAGAGCACGTAGTCGACGAGCAGCGGGCGCAGCGCCAGATATTGGGTACCGCTGGTCGCGGAGACGATGCTGCCCTCGGGCGAACCGATGAGGTCGTCATGGGAGATGGCACCGCGGTGGGTGTGGAACTGCTTTCCCTCGTCGAGCAGCACCGTGAACTTGCGCCCCTTGGCATCGGTCAGCTGAACCCGGTCGCCGACGACGAACGGTCCGGTGGTGGGCACTGGTGCTTCCTCTCGTGAACGATCCGAACCCGCGCGACTCGGCGCAGGGGTTCGTGGGCCGTGTGGACGTTACCCGACGAGGTGGCCCGGTCCTGCCTCGTGTCGCTGCGGGGAGGGCGCCGCCCGGGTGGCCGGCTAGCGGACCCGAGTGTCGGGACCTCGGACTGTCGGGCCCGGCGCCTACCCTGCGAAGGGTGAGCACGATGACCGGAGTCGGAGACGCCTCCCCCAGCACGACCCCGACAGGGACCCCGGACGGCCCCGACGCCGATGCGCGAGGGATCGTCGGGCGCCCGCTGGCGCTGTCGCCGTCCCGCGCCGCGGACTTCAAGCAGTGCCCGCTGCTCTACCGCTACCGTGCGATCGACCGCTTCCCGGAGACCCCCACCACCGCGCAGACCAGGGGCACCGTCGTCCATGCCGCGCTGGAGAATCTGTTCGACCTCCCGGCCGAGCTCCGCACGCAGGACTCGGCCGAGTTGCTGGTCGAAGGCGCCTGGGCCGCGATGTGCGAGGGCGACCCCGAGCTCGCGAAGGTCATCGGCGAAGGCGGCCAGGCCGCGTTCCTCGCCGATGCGCACAAGCTCATCGCCACCTACTACACGATGGAGAACCCGACCGCCTTCGACGCCGACGCGGTGGAGGAACACGTCGAGATCGACGCCGACGACATGCTCATGCGGGGGTTCATCGACCGCATCGACGTCGCGCCGACCGGCGAGATACGCGTCGTCGACTACAAGACCGGGCGGTCGCCGGGTGAGGCGTACGAAGCCAAGGCGTTGTTCCAGATGAAGTTCTACGCGCTCGCGATCCTGCGCACCCGCGGAGTCGTTCCCGCCCGGTTGCAGCTGATGTACCTCTCCGACGGGCAACAGCTGATCTACCGCCCGGACCGTGATGAGCTGCTCCGCTTCGAGCGCACCCTGCGCGCGATCTGGCAGGCGATCCGCACGGCCGTGGCCTCGGGCGACTTCCGGCCGAAGAAGTCGTGGTCGTGCAAGTTCTGTGAGCACCGCGCCCGGTGTCCGGAGTTCGGGGGCGTCATCCCGCCGTACCCCGGTCCCCCGGCGGGTTTCGCGGTCTGAGCAGCCCCGACGTCCGCGGGACGCCCCCGCCCCGACCCATTATGTCGGCAGTCATAGAGTGACTCGGGTGGAGAACTCGTACTACGAACCCATCGATGCCCCGCCGGATGCTGCCCGCGACGAGGGCGACTTCGAGTACTTCCGCCCGACCGAGGCGACGCTGAGCGTGTGGTCGCCGACGATGCAGCACGGTGGTCCCCCGTCGGCCCTGCTGATGCGGTCGTTGCTGCGGTGCGAGCCCGACCCGGCTCAGCACTTCACGCGTGTGACCACCGAGATCCTCGGTCCGGTCGGGCTGGGCGTCAACCGGGTCGCCGCCCGGGTCGTGCGGCCGGGCCGCCAGATCAGCCTCGTCGAGACCGAACTGCAGGTGCAGCAGGCCGACGGGACATTCCGCGCCGCCGCCCGCTCGGTGGGGTGGCGGCTCCGCGTCGCCGACACCGCCGAGATCGCGAACGGTCCCGACCCCCTGACGCCCGGACCGGACGAGTCGAAGGCGGTGATCGGCTTCTCCGACGACAACGGCGAGGCGGTCGACTGGGGCACCCTCGGGTTCATCGGCACCATCGAGTCGGTCCGGGCCGAGGGGCGCAACGGCTCGACTCCCGCGGTGTGGCTGCGGCCGGCGATCCCGCTCGTCGCCGACGAGAAGACCGAGGACCTGGAGTCGATGTTCACCGTCATCGACGTCGCCAACGGGTTGGGCACCCGACTCCGCCCGAATCGGTGGACGTGGATGAACACCGACACCACCGTGCACCTGACGCGCGTCCCGAGCGGACCGTGGGTCGGCATCGACGCCCACATGATCGCCGGTCCGGACGGGTTCGGCAGCACCTTCGCCGACCTCTACGACGCCTCCGGCCACATCGGCCGGTCGGCCCAGACGGTGATGCTCAGCGCGGTGCAATAGCCACAAATTCACCACTAATCGGCAAACCCACCAGCTCGCAGCTGGTGGGTTTGCCGAAAATGGGTGGATCTGCCTCCGCTAGAACCGGCAGGACCGGATGTCCGTCGCCAGGATGGCCTTGGCGCCGAGCTCGGACAGCTCGTCCATGAGGTTCTGGTGGTCCTTGCGGGGCACCATTGCGCGGACCGCGACCCAGTCCGGGTCGGCCATGGGCGCCACGGTCGGCGACTCGAGGCCCGGCGTGAGCGCCGACGCCCGATCGAGAAGCGAACGGGGGCAGTCGTAGTCGATCATCACGTACTGCTGTCCGAACACCACGCCCTGCACTCGGGCGACGAACTGCCGTTCGGCCTTGGTGAGGTCGGCGTCGCGTCGGGAGATCAGGACCGCCTCGGAATCGCACAGCGATTCACCGAACGCCACCAGGCCGTGCTGGCGCAGCGTGCGACCGGAACCGACGACGTCGGCGATCGCGTCGGCGACACCGAGCTGGATCGAGATCTCGACCGCACCGTCGAGCCGGATGATGTCGGCGGTGATGCCATGACCGGCCAGGTCCTCGCGCACGAGGTTCGGGTACGACGTGGCGATGCGTTTGCCCGCGAGATCGGCCACTGCCCACTGCTGGTCGGCCGGAGCCGCGTAACGGAAGGTCGACGAGCCGAAGCCCATGGCCAGCTGTTCGCCGACCTCGGCGCCGGAGTCGCGGGCGAGGTCACGTCCGGTGATGCCCAGGTCGAGCCGGCCGGAGGCGACGTAGATCGCGATGTCCTTGGGACGCAGGAAGAAGAACTCGACGTCGTTGTTGTTGTCGAGGACCGTGAGGTCCTTGGCGTCGGTCCGGCGGCGATAGCCGGCCTCGGAGAGGATGGCCGACGCGGATTCGGAGAGCGCACCCTTGTTGGGTACGGCCACTCTCAGCATCTCGTTGTCCTTTTCGTGGAGTGCGCCTGCGGGCGCGGGGATGGAGCAGAACTGTGTCGTGTGGACTGTGTCCGGACCGGGTCAACCGGTCACAGATGTCGGTACACGTCCTGCAGCGTCAGTCCCCGCTTGATCATCATCACCTGCAGCCAGTAGACGAGCTGCGAGATCTCCTCGCCGAGCGACTCGTCGGATTCGTGTTCGGCGGCGAGCCAGACCTCACCCGCCTCTTCGATGATCTTCTTGCCAAGGGTGTGGACACCGGAGTCGAGGGCGGCGACGGTACCCGAACCCTCGGGACGGCTCTGCGCCTTGTCGCTGAGTTCGGCGAACAGCTCCTCGAAAGTCTTCACGATTCCTCATTTTTGCATGTCGAGATGCGCGCGAGACCGCCGGTCCATGCACCGGCGACATCGTCGAGGTCCAGCCCGACCAGACTGGTCCGGAAGACGCGCAGCCGACCCGGCTCGACCGGTGCCGCGGACTCGACGACGAGCGTCGGACATCCGGCCGCCGATGCCGCCTGGGCGCCGGTCGGCGAGTCCTCGACGGCCAGACAGTCGGCCGACGGGACACCGAGCAGTTCCGCCGCGCGCAGGTAGGGGTCGGGCGCGGGTTTGCCCACCGCCACCTCGTCGCCGCAGACCGTCGTGGTGAATCGTCCACGCCCGATGGTCTCCAGGGCCACCTCGGTCAACTCCCGCACCGTGTTCGTCACCAGCACCATGGGGATCCCTGCCCCGGCCACCAGGTCGAGTGCTTCGGCTGCGCCGGGACGCCACCGCAGGTCGTCGGCGAACAGTTCGGCGACCCGATCGAGAGTCCAGCGTCCGTCGGCATCGGGATCGCGCTCCGCGGCGGACAGACCGGCCGCGTCATGCACCTTCGCCAATGCGTCCGGCAGCGAGTTCCCGAGAGTGGATTCGCGGAGTTCCGGTGACATGACGATGCCGTGCCGGGCGGCCAGTTCCGCCATCGCGACGTCCCAGATCGGTTCGGAGTCGAGCAGCGTGCCGTCCATGTCCCACAGCACGGCAGCGGGGAGTCGCGCACCCGAGGGTGAGGTGGGGCCGGCGGTGGAGACGGTGGGGGCGGTGTCGGTCACCCCTGCATCATCGCAACCCACCGCTCGGTGGGCTCGTCGGCGGGGTAGAACAGCTCGATGGTCAGCTCCTCGAGGGTGACATCGCGTGGGGAGCCGAACGTCGTGAGGGTGCTGAAGAACGACAGCACCTGGTCGCCGAGGGCGAGCCGGAACGGCACCAGCAACTGCGGTTGTCCCCCGACTCCGGCACGGTCGCGGGCGAGACGTCCGTCGAGTGCGGCGACGGTCGGATATCCCGAGACCTCCCGTTCGAGGTCGGCGAGGCGCGGATCGCCGGTGATCCGCGCCATCCGCCGGAGCAACTCGAGCAGGTAGGTCGCCCACTCGTCGAAGTTGTGCGTGGCCCGCGCGAATCCGTCCGGATGCAGCGACACCCGGAACAGGTTGACCGGTCCGGTCTGCAGTTCGGGCGGCAACAACTCGAGAAGGGTGAGCGCGGTGTCGTTGGCCAGCACGACGTTCCAGGTCCGGTCGAGCGCCATGCCCATGTTCGGGTTGTGGGCGTCGAGCAATCGCTGGACCGACGACCGGACGTGGGCCATCGTGTCCGAGTCGAGCGGTTCCTCGCTGTAGCGGGGTGCGTGCCCGGCAGCGAGGAGCAGCGAATTTCGTTCTCGCAGTGGAACATCGAGCCGCTCGGAGAGCGCCTCGAGCAGCGCCGGACTCGGGCGTGACCGGCCGGTCTCGACAAAACTGAGGTGACGCGGCGACACACCGACCTCGTAGGCGAGATCCAGCTGGCTCAGCGAGCGGCGAGAGCGCCACTGCCGCAGCATGCTTCCCACCTCGACGGTCATGGGGTCATGGTAGGTCCCGGGCGGGAGCGCGGCGACTACCTCACGGGTAACGGTCGTCCGGCGATCAAGACCGCAGACAGGACTCGATCAACTCCAACGAGTGTCCGATCGTCTGGGCGAGGACCTCTTCGGGTTCACCGTCGAACACTTCCCGGGAGGCGCTGACGCGGCCGCGGTGATCCAGTCCGAACCACACCGTTCCCGGTGCCGCCTCGTCGGGTTCGGGACCGGCCTCACCGGTCACCGCGACGACGAGGTCGGCGTCGAACAACCGGGCGGTCGATGCCACCATCGCGCGCGCCGCGGTCTCGCTCACGACCGGCCCCTCGGGCACGTCGAGCAGGTCGTACTTGACGTCCTTGTGGTAGGCCACGACCCCGCCGCGGAACCACGTACCCGCGTTCGGCGCCTTGCTCAGTTCGGTTGCCAGGTTCCCGCCGGTCAGCGATTCGGCGACCGCGATCCGGACGCCTGCTTCCATCGCGGCGTCCGCCACGCGCTTGCAGGTCTCCGAGAAATTACTCACATCCGACATGTGTCGCTCCCTTCGTGTCCGCGTCGACCATCACTGGTTGGTATCCACAGGGCCTCGCCTCGAAACGACTACCTGGTAGGTAGTGGTGCCGGCGGCGTGCGTGCGAGACGTTGGTGACATGACCCGCATCGAGAACGACCGCGTTCGCACACGGCACACGACGGTGTTGATCTCGCCGGCGATGGGAGTGCCGGCGCGTGTGTACCGGCGCTTGACGGAGGCCCTGAGCAGAGCCGGATTCGACGTCGCGATCGTCCCTCGGCGAGGGATCGAGGACGGAAGCGAGACACCGTCTCGACGTTCCGACTGGTCCTATGCCGACGAGGCGGACGACCTGGCCGACGCCGTGACCGCCGCCCGGACGGAAACCCCGGAGACGAGGGTCCTGGTGCTCGGTCACAGCCTGGGTGCACAGCTGGCGGCGTTGGTGGCGTCACGGACCGATCGTGCTCCCGACGGGATCGTGGCGATCGGCGCCTCGGTCCCCCACTTCCGACACTACGGCGCACGCGGGATCCCGCTCGCCGCACTGGCCGCGTCGGTGACGCCGGTCGCGGCGGTGCTCGGCCGGTGGCCACGACGCGGCTTCGGCGGTCCGACGCCGCGCACGCTGATGCGGGAATGGGCGCGCATGGTGCTGACCGGGTGGGCGCCGTTTCGCACTCGACTCCCGAATGCGGTTGCCGGCGTTGTCGATCCGGCTGCACGACGACGAAGTCGTGTCCGGCCGCGCCGCGGACGCCTACGACGCGGCGTTCGACAAGGACGCGATGTCGACACTGTGTTACCGGGCCTCCGACGGTCCGGTCGGGGGCGTCGCGACGCACCTCGGATGGACGCGGACGCCTGACGGGATCGTCGAGCTGATGGCGCGATGGTGGGAATCTCACGCCGTCCAGGAGCCCGATCGGGACTCGACGCGGTCCCGTGTGCGCATGGCGGTTCGTTCCGCCCAGGCGCCGGTGGCGAGGTAGGCCAGCACGGCGATGGCCACGCCGCACAGTGTCACCACCATCCAGAACGGTCGCGCGGTGGCGCTCAGGTCGTCGGCCACCGTTCCCACCCGTCCGGAGAACGCGATCGCACCGCTCACCGCCACGCCCAGCGCCGTCCCGACCTGGCGCCCGGTGGAGGCCATCGCGGAGGCGAGCCCCGCCTGGGTCCGCGGCATGCCCGACACCGCGGCATTCGTGATGGGCGCGTTGACCAGTCCGAAGCCGATGCCGAACACGAGGTAGGCCGCGCCGAGGTAGGTGAACGGGGTATCGGGTCCGACGCCGAGGAGCAGCACCCCGCCCGCCGCCATCCCGATCCCGCCCGCGAACAGTGGCGGCCGGGACCCCCGCGCGGCCACGAGGCGTCCTGAGACCGGAGCGCAGCACGCGGCGGCCAGAGCCATCGGGATCAGCATCAGACCCGCGCCGAACGGACTCAGCCCGCGGACTTCTTGCAGGTACAGGGTGTTGAGGAAAAGGAACCCGCCGGTCGCCGCGAACGCGATGACCGCGCACACGACCGCGACGGTGAAGGGCACACTGCCGAAGAACCGCGGGTCCAGGAGCGGCTCGTCGCGGCGCAATTCGTAGCAGATCAGGATCGCAGACGAGCACGCAGCGACCGCGAAACAGCCGACGATGACGCCGGACCTCCAGCCCAGCACATGCCCTTCGATGATCCCGAACGTCACGGTTCCCAACAGCACGAGGATCAGCAGCTGACCCACCACATCGGCCCGTCGAGGCTGTGGCGCCCTCGACTCGGGGACGTACCGCCGGCTGAGAACGAGGGCGAGCACGCACACCGGGACATTGAGCACGAAGATCGCCTGCCAGCCCAGGCCGGAGACCAGCGCACCACCGACGACCGGGCCGAAGGCCAGACTCGCCCCGAATGCACTTCCCCACAACCCGATCGCCCGCGCACGCGCCTTCGGCTCGGTGAACACAGTGGTCACGATCGACAGGGCCACCGGGTTCAGCATCGAGCCACCGACCGCCTGGACGGCCCGGGCCGTGATGAGCACCTCCGGTGTCGGCGACACCGCGCAGAGCACCGACCCGGTTCCGAAAATCGCGAGGCCGACCCCGAAGATGCGTCTGCGACCGAGCCGATCGCCGGTGGTGCCACCGAGGATGAGCAGGCTCGCGACGACCAACGTGTACGAGTCGACCACCCACTGGAGCTGAGACGGCGTGGCGTCGAGATCGGCACCGATCGACGGCAGCGCCACGTTGACCGCGGAGATGTCGAGGCCGACGAGGAACATGCTCAGACAGCAGACGACCAGGATGACGCGTCGAGGCCCGGTCGTGGACATGGAGCCAATGTAGAACCCCGACCCCGGGGCGGCGCGACTCGCTGAGGATCATGCTCACGGGGAACGAGACCCGCGAGGCGCCGGGATCGTCGTAGTCTGGGCCCACGCGCACCGCCGAGGAGAAAGCCGAGGTCCCATGTCGAAGATCCTGGTGTTCGGACACCGCAACCCCGACACCGATGCCATCGGGGCGGCGATCGGCCTCGCCCACCTCGAAGCCGCGCTCGGCAGCGATGTCGAGGCCGTTGCCCTCGGCCGACCGAGTCTCGAAACCGCCTTCGCACTGGAGCATTTCGGACTCGACGCGCCGCGCGTCATCGAGACGGCCGCGCCGGCGGAGGTGATGCTCGTCGACCACAACGAGCGCCAGCAGAGCGTTGCCGACATCACCGACGTGACCGTTCTGAAGGTCATCGACCACCATCGGATCGCCAATTTCGAGACGGCGGCGCCGCTGTACATGCGCGTCGAGCCGGTCGGATGCACCTGCACGATTCTCACCCGGATGTACGCGGAGAACGGGGTCGAGATCCCGCGCCCGCAGGCGGGCATCATGCTGTCGGCGATCATCTCCGACACCCTGTTGTTCAACTCCCCCACCTGCACCGACGCCGATCGCGCCGCTGCCGCCGAGCTTGCCGACATCGCGGGCGTCGACGTCGACGAGTACGGCGACGCGCTTCTACGGGCCGGGACCGCGCTCGGCGACGAGCCGGTGTCGGC
The DNA here is from genome assembly GCF_018132775.1 of Gordonia sp. SCSIO 19800. Lineage (NCBI taxonomy): Bacteria > Bacillati > Actinomycetota > Actinomycetes > Mycobacteriales > Gordoniaceae > Gordonia > Gordonia sp. SCSIO 19800. The sequence goes on from NZ_JAGRQM010000013.1 coordinate 129,554, forward strand.
GATCATCGGACGGGACTCCAAGAGCTTCGACATGGGGCCGAAGACGGTGCGGGTCTCGCAGATCACCACGGTCGACTCCGCCGAGATACTCGACCGTCGCGACGAGTTCCTGACGGCGATGACCGCCGAGAAGGAGGCAGCCGGCTACGACCTCTACCTCCTGCTCATCACCGATGTGATCAAGGCCGACTCGGACCTGCTCGTGGTCGGCGAACCCGCCTCGGCCATCGAGCAGGCGCTGGGTGTCACCGTCGCCGACGGCCACGCCTTCGGCAAAGGCGTCGTCTCTCGCAAGAAGCAGATCGTCCCGCAGTTGACCGAAGTGCTGGACGTCTGAGCGGTCTCTGGCCTCCCCGCGCACATCCGCAGCCGAGAGAGGACTCGTAACAACAAAATTCGAGGACAACCCAAACCGGCGCCCCATCTACCACAACGCACCGACAAGTTGTCGCCGACGAATACCGTTGCACAACAGACACTTTCGAGTTGCGAGATGCCGACTGTGGTGTACACTCGAACGTACATTCGCGGCTACGGTTCTTGGGGGGTGGCCATGTCTGACGAATCAGCGACGCCGCAGCCGCGTGCCGTCGAGTTGATCGCCGACCTCCACCGCATCGTGGACGAGTTGCAGACGGTCGACCTGGGGCCGTGCACCGATGCCGAGTTGGCCGAAGTGGCAGCCGATACCGAGAAAGCGATCGCACGGTTGACTGTTGCTGGTGACCGGCAGATCGATCAGGTCGAGGCCCGCGACCTGCCCCGCAAAGCCGGGTGCCGAACACTCATGCAGTACATGACACACCGGCTACGAGTCTCCAACCCGATGCGACGCCGTAAGCAGATGGACGCCACCGCCACCCGCACCAGCCTCGGCGGCGAGGTCCTACCACCCGAACACCCCACCCTGGCCGAAGCGTTCGCCGCAGGAGCGGCCGGTTCCGCGCACGTGCAGGCCGCCCTCGATGTCCTCGACCAGATCCCCAACGCCGTCGCACACGATGTGAAAGTCGCGGCTGAACGGCAGATGGCGGAGATCGCCGTCGACCACACACCCGCCGACATCACCCAACTCGGTGCCCGGTTGCTGGCTCATCTCGACCCCGACGGCACATTGGCTGATGACACCGACCAGAAACGACGCCGCAACTTGTGGATCGGCCGCCAACGCGCCGATGGCACCGCCAAGATCTCCGGCACCCTCACACCCGAACTCGCCGCCCGGTTGACGATGATGTTCGCCGTATGGGGCAAACCCGGACTCAACAACCCCGACGACCCCCACTCACCGTCCGGACCCGTCGGCACCGCCGACCCCGACGCCCTGACAGCCGCGGCCGACCGTGACAGCCGCACTCCCGCGCAGATCAACCACGACGCCCTCGACGCCGCACTCGCCGCCGGTTTCGCCGACGGGACTCTCGGCACCTCGCACCGCGGCCTGCCCGTGCAACTGATCATCAAAGCCGACCTCAACGACCTCATCCGCGAAGCCGGACTCGCAACCACCGCCACCGGCACCCTGCTTCCCATCCGGGACCTGATCGCGATGGCCGGTGAGGTCCAGCCGTGGTTGGCCATCTTCAAAAACGCCACCGCCGTCCCCCTGCACTTCGGGCGCGGGAAACGACTCGCCACCCGCGAACAACGCCTCGTCTCGTTCGCCCGCCCTGACGGCGAAGTGTGCTCGGCGCCCGGGTGTGATCAGCCCGCCACCCACGTCGAGCTTCATCACGCCCAGAAGGACTGGGCCAAGGGTGGTCTCACCGACATCGACGATCTCGCCCCAGCCTGTCCCCGTCATAACCGCATGGTCGGCGACAATCCCGGCCAGTACACCACCCACATCGAACGCTCTGGACCCGATGAAGGCCGCTGCCTCTGGCGACTCAACGCCGAACCCGGCGCACCACCCAACCCCGAACGCCTCAACCGCCGACCCGACATCCCGCGGCGATTCACACAACACCTGAACACCGTGCGCGAGCAGATCCACGGGCCACCAACGCGGTCCGGCGATCACGCGCGCCCGAACAACCGGCACCACGACGACGCGCGTCGATCATGGTCGAGAACCAGCCACGTCATCGACGTGAGACCACCCCGACCCGGCCAACGACAGCTCCGACCCTCCCTCGTCGAAGCATTCCTAGCCGAGTACCTCGCACGCAACTGACTGCGCTACAGCGCAAGAGGACCCGTCGTAGCTCGTCGACCTCGACGCGCTCCTTCGTCCCTTGCTCGGCCCGGCGGCTATCGCTCCTCATACCTCAGTGTCTGCGGCCTGACGGCCGTCGTGGACTGCGAAAGAACCCGTTGCGCTCGGCGCGAGCCCAATCACTGCTCCCTGAGGAGGCCGGAGCATGCGGAGGCCTTCACGAAGGGTCCTGGTGAGTCGGGTTGCGAAGACCCTTCGTGACGCACCCTCCGCAAGCTCCGGGCGCTCCTCAGGGAGCGGGGTTGGTCGCCCTCCGCAAGCTCCGGGCGCTCCTCAGGGAGCGGGGTTGGTCGCCCTCCGCAAGCTCCGGGCGCTCCTCAGGGAGCGGGGTTGGTCGCCCTCCGCAAGCTCCGGGCGCTCCTCAGGGAGCGGGGTTGGTCGCCCTCCGCAAGCTCCGGGCGCTCCTCAGGGAGCGGGGTTGGTCGCCCTCCGCAAGCTCCGGGCGCTCCTCAGGGAGCGGGGGCGGGGCGTTCTTTCGGATCAGGGAGCAGGGGCTGGTGAGTAGCTTGGCGCGTCGAGACGTTCCGCATTCGTCGGACCGTCTAACTGCCCACGCCCTCCCCGTGCCGGCCCGCGCCGCCGGCGAATCTGCTTGCGCCGGCCAGGGTGTCGGTGGCGAGCGAGACCATGCCGTGTCGGAGTTCGTTGGCGATGGCCGCGTCCGTGTCCAGGCCGTCCTGTTCGAGGACCGACATCCGGTCCTCGCGCATGCACGTCTGCGGGAACGCGGCGATCTCGGCGGCCAGCGCGATCGCGGCCGGTAGCGCGGTCCCGGACGGGACGACGCGATTGGCGAGCCCGATCGACAATGCCTCGTCGGCGGGTACCGCCCGGCCGGTCAGCACGAGATCCATGGCCCGGCTCCCGCCGATCAGACGGGGCAGACGGACGGTGCCGCCGTCGATCAGCGGGACACCCCAGCGACGGCAGAACACCCCGAAGACGGCGTCGTCGTCGACCACACGCAGGTCCGCCCACAGCGCCAGCTCCAGTCCGCCGGCCACGGCGTGCCCGGAGATCGCCGCGATGACCGGCTTGGACAACGTCATCCGAGTCGGACCCATGGGGCCGTCACCGTCGGGTGCCACCCGATTCGGGTCACCGTCCGAGATGGCCTTGAGATCGGCTCCGGCACAGAAGGTCCCGCCTTCGCCGTAGAGCACCGCCACCGACGCCGACTCGTCGGCGTCGAACCGCCGGAAGGCATCCGCCAGCGCATCGGCGGTCGCGCGGTCGACGGCGTTGCGCCGATCCGGCCGGTCGATCCCGATGATCCGCACCGGCCCCTCGGACCGCTCCAGAACCGTCATGGCCTGTCCCCCGTCCCTCGATCCGGTGGCGAAGTACGTCAGGTGTTGAAGTACTTCGCCTCCGGATGGTGCAACACGAACGCGTCGGTCGACTGCTCGGGATGCAACTGCAACTCCTCGGACAGTTCGACGCCGATCCGTCCCGGCTCGAGCAACTCCATCATCTTCGCCCGGTCCTCGAGGTCAGGGCAGGCGCCGTAACCGAACGAGAAACGCGCGCCGCGGTATTCGAGGTCGAAGAAGCCCTGGGCGTTCTCCGGGTCCTCGCTGGCCATCGTGCGGTCGCCGAACGCGAGTTCGCTGCGCACCCGCTGATGCCAGTACTCGGCGAGCGCCTCGGTCAGCTGCACGCCGATGCCGTGCACCTCGAGGTAGTCGCGGTAGGCGTTGTCGGCGAACAGCTTGTTGGCGAAGTCGGCGATCGGCTGTCCCATGGTGACGAGCTGGAACGGCAGCACGTCGACCTTGCCGGCCGCCTTCGCGTCGGCGCGGGACCGGATGAAGTCCGCGATGCACAGGAACCGCGACCGCTGCTGACGCGGGAACGTGAAGCTGAACCGCACCGGCGCATCCGGTTCCGGCTCGGTGAGCACGTGGACGGTGTCGCCCTCGCTGACCGCCGGGTAGTACCCGTAGACCACCGCGGCGTGCTGCAGGATGTTCTCGGTCGACAGGCGATCGATCCAGTACCGCAGTCGCGGACGACCCTCGGTCTCGACGAGATCCTCATACGACGGCCCGTCACCACCGCGGGCGCCCCGAAGGCCCCACTGACCCAGGAACAGCGCGCGCTCGTCGAGGAGCTGCATGTAGTCCGCGATCGGGACGCCCTTGACGATCCGCGACCCCCAGAACGGCGGGGTCGGGATCTCGTTGTCGGCAGCCACATCCGAGCGGGCCGGCACCTCGACGGGTTCCTCGGCGGCCTTGCGCTTGGCCGCGATGCGCTTCGATCGCTCATGGCGGGCCTTGCGTTCGGCGGCCTTCTCCGCCGCGGCCTTCGCCTCGTCGCTGTCCGGGTCGGGTCCCCCACCGCGCTTGGTCGCCATGATGTCGTCCATCAGGCGCAGACCCTCGAAAGCGTCACGCGCATAGTGCACGTCGCCCTCGTAGGTCTCGGAGAGATCGTTCTCGACGTAGGAGCGGGTGAGTGCGGCGCCGCCCAGCAGCACCGGGTACTCGTCGGCGAGCCCGCGGGAGTTGATCTCCTCGAGGTTCTCCTTCATCACCACGGTCGACTTGACCAGCAGCCCGGACATCCCGATGACGTCCGCCCGCTTGTCCGCGGCGACGTCGAGGATGGTCGCGATCGGCTGTTTGATGCCGATGTTGACGACCTCGTACCCGTTGTTGGACAGGATGATGTCGACGAGGTTCTTGCCGATGTCGTGCACGTCGCCCTTGACGGTGGCGAGGACGATGCGTCCCTTGCCGTCCTCGCCGGTGGCCTCCATGTGCGGCTCGAGATGCGCCACCGCGGTCTTCATCACCTCGGCGGACTGCAGCACGAACGGCAGCTGCATCTGGCCCGAACCGAAGAGTTCGCCGACGGTCTTCATCCCGGCCAGCAGCGTGTCGTTGATGATCGTCAGCGGCGGGACCTGGGTCATTGCCTCGTCGAGGTCGTCGGTCAGACCGTTGCGCTCACCGTCGACGATCCGGCGCTCCAGGCGCTCGAACAGCGGCAGCTTCGCCAGTTCCTGGGCCCGCGACTCACGCGCCGAGGCGGCCGAGACACCCTCGAACAGCTCCATGAGCTTCTGCAGCGGGTCGTAACCCTCACGTCGCCGGTCGTAGACGAGGTCGAGGGCGACCTCGCGGTGCTCCTCCGGGATCCGGGCCGTCGGCAGGATCTTCGACGCGTGCACGATCGCGGTGTCGAGGCCGGCCTGCACGCACTCGTGCAGGAAGACCGAGTTGAGCACCTGTCGCGCAGCGGGATTGAGCCCGAAGGAGATGTTCGAGATGCCCAGCGTGAAGTGCACGTCGGGGTGGGCCTCGTGCAGCCGGCGGATCGCCTCGATGGTCTCGATGCCGTCGCGTCGGACTTCTTCCTGACCCGTCGAGATCGGGAAGGTCAGCGTGTCGAGGATGATGTCCTCTTCGGCGAGCCCCCAGTTGCCGGTGATGTCGGCGATCAGCCGCTCGGCCACCCGGACCTTCCAGTCCGCGGTACGCGCCTGCCCCTCCTCGTCGATGGTGAGCGCGACGACCGCCGCCCCGTGCTCGACGACGAGCTGCATGATCTTGGTGAACCGCGAATCCGGTCCGTCGCCGTCCTCGTAGTTGACCGAGTTCACCGCGCAGCGCCCGCCCAGCGACTCCAGACCGGCTCGGATGACCTCCGGCTCGGTGGAGTCGAGCATGATCGGCAGCGTCGACGAGGTGGCGAACCGGCTGGCGAGAGCCGTCATGTCGGCGGCGCCGTCGCGACCGACGTAGTCGACGTTGAGGTCGAGCATGTGCGCGCCGTCGCGGGTCTGGTCCTTGGCGATGTCGAGGCACTTCTGGTAGTCCTCGGCGATCATCGCCTCGCGGAAGGCCTTGGAGCCGTTGGTGTTCGTGCGCTCACCGATCACCAGGAAGCTGGCGTCCTGGTCGAAGGGCACCGCGGAGTACAGCGACGACGTCTCCGACTCGTGTTCCGGGGTCCGGGTCGCCGGGGTCACCTCGGACACCGCGTCCGCGACCTGCCGGATGTGTTCGGGTGTCGTGCCGCAGCAACCGCCGACGAACTGCAGGCCGAACTCGCCCACGAACTGCGACATGGCCTGCGCGAGTTCCTCGGGCGTCAGCGGATACTCGGCACCGTTGGCACCGAGGACCGGCAGACCGGCATTGGGCATCACCGACACCGGGATGCGCGCATGCTTGGAGAGGTACCGCAGGTGTTCGCTCATCTCGGCGGGACCGGTGGCGCAGTTCAGGCCGATCAGATCGATACCGAGCGGCTCCAGCGCTGTCAGCGCGGCACCGATCTCCGAGCCGAGGAGCATCGTGCCGGTCGTCTCGACCGTGACGTGGGAGATGATCGGGATCTTGCGGCCCACCCGCTCCATCGCACGGCGGGCGGCCACCACCGCCGATTTCACCTGCAGCAGGTCCTGCGAGGTCTCGATCAGGATCGCGTCGGCACCGCCCTCGAGCATGCCGATGACGCATTCCAGGTAGGCGTCGCGGATGGCCGCATACGTGGTGTGGCCGAGGCTGGGCAGCTTGGTGCCCGGCCCGATCGAACCCAGGACGAAACGGTCGGTGCCGTCGGCCGAGGGACCCATCTCGTCGGCGACGCCGCGCGCGATCGTCGTTCCCTTGTACGACAACTCCCGGATCCGGTCCGCGATGTCGTAATCGCCCAGATTCGACAGGTTGCACCCGAAGGTGTTGGTCTCCACGGCGTCGGCGCCGGCCTCGAAGTACGCACGGTGGATGCCCTCGAGGACGTCGGGCCGGGTGTCGTTGAGGATCTCGTTGCAACCCTCGAGGCCACGGAAGTCGTCGAGCGTCAGATCCGCGGCCTGCAGCATGGTGCCCATCGCCCCGTCGCCGATCAGTACCCGACGCGACATCGCCGACAGAAATGTCGTGTCGAAATCGCGTGGATCGGTTCCGGAGAAGTCAGGGGACATGGTTGACAGCGTAGTTCGCCCTCTCTGCGTGTTCGGTCGTAGGCTGGATCGGTGAACGCTGAGCAGACGTCGAACCTTCCCCAGCTGCGCAGACCCATTCTGCTCGCGGCCTTCGAGGGGTGGAACGACGCCGGGGACGCCGCCAGCAGCGCTGTCGAGCACCTGGCACTCGAATGGGACGCCCGACCCCTCGCCGACATCGACTCCGATGAATACTACGACTTCCAGGTCAATCGCCCCACCGTGAATCAGATCGACGGGGTCACACGCCGGATCGACTGGCCGACGACGTCGATCTCGTACTGCAGCCCGCGGGGCGCCGACCGCGACATCGTGCTGGTCCGCGGCATCGAACCCAACATGCGGTGGCGGGCGTTCTGCGCCGAGATCGTCGACCTCGCGCAGGAGCTCGGTGTCGAGACCACGGTGATGCTGGGCGCATTGCTCGCCGACACCCCGCACACCCGCCCGGTGCCGGTGACCGGCGCGGCCTACAGCAGCGAGTCCGCGGCCCGGTACAACCTCGCGGAAAGTCGCTACGAGGGACCGACCGGCATCACCGGCGTCCTCCAGGATCTCTTCGTCCAGGCGGGTCTGCCGGCCGTCTCGTTCTGGGCGGCCGTCCCCCACTACGTGTCGACGCCGCCGAACCCGAAGGCCACGGTGGCGCTGCTGACCCGGGTCGAGGAGGTCCTCGACATCGAGGTGCCGCTCGGCACCCTCCCCGAGCAGGCGGAGGAATGGGAACGCGCGGTCACCGAGATGACCGAGGACGACGAGGAGATCGCCGACTACGTGCGCGGGCTCGAGGAGCGCGGGGACGCCGAGGTCGACACCGACGAGGTCATGGCGAAGATCGACGGCGACGCGCTGGCCGCGGAGTTCGAGCGGTATCTCAAACGTCGCGGCCAGGGACCGTTCGGACCCTGAACCAGGCGTCCAGCCGGAATCCGGGTCGTCAGCCGATCTTCTCGATGGACACCACCGGGGTGGTGATCCGCCACGTGCGGACGTCGGGATCGTCGGCGGCGCGCACCCAGAACTGCGCGGACTCCCCCAGGCGACAGGACTTCACCCCGAGCAGCGGGATGTCCTCGGAGTCGCGTCGGAGCCTGCTGACCGTCCAGTCCTCGTTCTCGGTGCCGCCGACCCCGGGGGCCCGGAGCAGCGTCATCTCGGTGAAATCCAGCAGGTAGGTCGACGTCCGGGTGACGACGGTGTACACCCCGGCGTCGGTCTCGGGTCGGATCTCTTGCACGCGCGCCACGTCAGCACTCTACCCAGACGTCGGCGCGCGGACATCCGGGCGTGGGGACAACGCCTATCGGACGTCGGGGACGAGCGGGATTCCCAGCAGCGCGTCGACCGCGGCCGCGAGTTCGGCGGGCGCCGACGTCGACGAACCGATTCCGTTGCGCACATCCGCGCACCAACCGTCCACTGCAGTAAGCGCTTTGGGGGTGTCGAGATCGTCGGCGAGATGCTGGCGGATCCGTGCGATGACCGGTTCGGCGTCGGGTCCGGCGCCGGCGCCGAGCGCCGTACGCCAGCGACCGAGGCGTTCGACGGCCGTGTCCAGGACCGCGTCCGTCCACATCCGGTCACCGCGGTAGTGGTCGGCGAGCAGTGCGAGTCGGATGGCCGCGGGGTCCACGCCCTCGCGACGCAGGACCGACACGAACACGAGATTGCCACGACTCTTCGACATCTTCTCGCCGTCGAGCCCGACCATCCCGGTGTGCACGTAGTGCCGGGCGAACCGCCGCGAACCGGTGAGGGCCTCCCCGTGGGCCGCCGAGTACTCGTGGTGCGGATAGATGAGATCGTTACCGCCGCCCTGGATGTCGAACTCGATCCCGAGCCGGTTCAGCGCGATCGCCGAACACTCGATGTGCCAGCCCGGCCGGCCCGGACCGAACGGCGACTCCCACGACGGCTCGCCCGGACGTTCGGCGCGCCACAGCAGCGCGTCGAGCGGATCGCGTTTGCCGGGACGATCGGGATCGCCGCCGCGCTCGGCGAAGAACCGTTCCATGGTCTCGCGGTCGTACCCCGACTCGTAGCCGAACTGTTCGGTGGCATCGGTGCGGAAATAGACGTCCGGGAACTGCGCATCGTCGACGGTGTAGGCGGCCCCGGAGGCCAGCAGCTTGCCGACGACTTCGACGACCTCGTTGACCGACTCGACCGCGCCGATGTAATCGCGCGGGGGCAGGACGCGCAGGGCGGTCATGTCGTCGCGGAACAGCTGCGTCTCCCGCGCCCCGAGATCACGCCAGTCGACGCCGTCCCGGTCCGCCCGTTCGAACAGCGGGTCGTCGACGTCGGTGACGTTCTGCACGTAATGAACCTCGTGACCCTGATCGCGCAGGATCCGGTTGACCTGGTCGAAGGTCACATAGGTGGCGGCGTGCCCCAGGTGGGTCGCGTCGTAGGGGGTGATGCCGCACACGTACATGGTCGCGGTGGCCCCGGGGGCGACGGGACGGACCGCACGGTCGGCGGTGTCGTAGAGACGGAGGGCGGGTCCACTGCCCGGTACGGCGGGGAGTTCGAGATCGGGCCACGACTGCATGCGTCCACTGTATTGCCCACCGCGCGCAGGCCCTTCACGGCCTCGTCCGGGACGGAGCGCATTCGCTCAGAACGGCGGCCACGGGATGGGCCGGTGACCGGGCGGGTGCGGCATGGTCGCGCTCTCGGCGACCACGATCGCGCGGATCGCGAGCGACTCGATCTCGTCGGGCGTGATGTGTTCGGCGAGCTGTGCGCGCAGGGCCGAGCCGTCGGTCTCCAAGCGCTCCGCGAGCTCGGCGACATCGGCGACGAGGTGCCCGGGTACCGGTTCGCCCGCCCAGCCCCACAGCACCGTCCGCAGTTTGTCCTCCTCGTGCAGACAGATGCCGTGGTCGATCCCGTAGACGGTGCCGTCCAGACCTTCCAGGACGTGACCGCCCTTGCGGTCGGCGTTGTTGAGGATGACGTCGAGCACCGACATGCGCTGTAACCGCGGGTCGTCGGCGTGCACCAGCACGACGGGGTCGCCGTACGGGTCGTAGGCCTGCAGGACCGCGAGATAGCCGGCGGGTACCGCGCCCACCGGGCACAGGTCGACCAGGTCGACCCGCGGTTCGGTCGCCGGGATCGGGTGATCGGTGTTGTCCGGTGTCTCGACCCAGCGCTGCACCATCCCGGGCCCGAGCGGGCCGTCGCGGTGCACTGTGGTCGGGATCGTGTCCCACCCCAGCGCCTCCGAGATCAGGTACGACGCCACTTCCCGTCCGGCGAGCGTGCCGTCGGGGAAGTCCCACAGCGGGACCTCACCGCGCACCGGTTTGTAGACACAACGCACCGAGGTCCGGTCGTCGAGCACCGCATCGCACACGAGCGTCGCGTTGCTGGCCGAGGGGATCCGGCCGAGGATGGTGAGTTCGCCGTCGCGGAGGACGTGGTCGACCGCGGGCTCGTCAGTCACGTGCGGAAGAGCCGGCGTCACCGGGCTCGTCGGGGTCGTCCGGGTCACCGGACGGCGGGGTGTCCCCCGCCTGGCCGAAGGGGTCGTCATCGGCCGCCAGGCCCGGATCACTCTGTGCGGCAAGGCTGTTGAAGACATCGGGGTCGATGAAGTCGAGGGATTTGCTCAACTCCGCATCCCGTTTGTATCCGTTGGTCCGGATACACAGGTGACCTTCGGGGTCGAGCGGTTCGCTGCACAACGGGCACGGCTGTCGTCCCGCGGATATCACCCTCGACGAGCGGGCGGCGAACTCGCGGGCCGCCGCGGTCGTCAGGAAGACCCGCACCGCGTCCGGGCCCTCGTCGGTGTCGTCGAGGACCACGCTCTCGTCGAACTCCCCCTCGGTGATGGCGAGCAACTCGACCACGACCGCCTCGGATTCGGCGTCCCAGCCGAGACCCATGGTGCCGACCCGGAACTCGGCGTCGACCGGCATCACCAGTGGACTCAGGTCACCGACCCGGTCGGTCTCCGGCGGGATCGGCGTGCCGAAGCGTCGGTGGATCTCGTCGAGCAGGGCACCGATCCGGTCGGCGAGGATCTGGACCTGCTGCTTCTCCAGCATCACGCTGATGATGCGGGCCTCGTGGACCGCCTGGAGGTAGAACGTGCGGTCACCGGGCTGCCCGATCGTGCCCGCCACGAAGCGGTCCGGGCTCCGGAACACGTGTATCGCTCGAGACATCACACCTCCTTCGTCGTCTGGTTCATTATCCCGATGTCGCCGGGATCGTCGCGGCACCATTGGCGGACGGCGCTACATCCGCGCCCGTGTCGCCGCCCACCACCGCGTCGTCGGACGGTCGTTGCCCGTCCTGCGCCGGCGGCGGGGGCTTCGGGATGGACAGCAACTCGGTCGCATTCACCGTATGGACATAAGGACGCGACGGCGTGTAGCGGATCACGCTGATCGACGCCGGTTCGACGACGATGCGCTGGAAGGCGTCGAGGTGGCTGCCCATGGCGTCGGCGATGATCGACTTGATCACGTCACCGTGCGAGCACGCGATCCACACCCCGGAACCGTCCGGGCCGCCGTGGACGCGGTCCAGTTCGCGGATGGCGCGTACGGCCCGTGCCTGCACGTCGGCGAGTCCCTCCCCGTCGGGGAAGATCGCGGCCGACGGCTGCCGCTGCACGACCTTCCACAGCGGTTCGGTCAACAATTCCGAGATCGGACGCCCGGTCCACCCGCCGTAGTCGACCTCGGCGAGATCGTCGACGACGATCTCGGGTGGCGCCTGCCCGTCCGCGGCCAGCGCCGCCAGCAGTGGCTGGACGGTCTCGGCGCACCGATCGAGCGGCGAACGCGCCACCGCGCGAATGGACCCGAGATGGTCGCCGAGACGACGAACCAGATCATCGGCCTGGGCGCGCCCGCGGTCGTCGAGGTGGACGCCGGCGCTGCGACCGGCGAGCACCCCTGAGGTGTTCGCCGTCGAACGGCCGTGCCGGAGAAGGATCACGGTCATCCCACAACCATAGGCACCGGCCCGGCGGGACCGCACGGCGCGACCGCCCGGCGCCGCGGCCGTGGCATCAGGTCGCCGAGACGACGCCGGTCGACAACAGGATGATCAGCGTGACGCCCAGCACGATGCGATAGGCGCCGAACCAGTTCATGGAGTGCGCGCTGACGAACTTGAGCAGCCAGGCGATCGCGGCATAACCGACGACGAACGCGACCAGCGTCGCGACGAGCAGCTGGGGCCCGCTGGCCTCCATGCCCTCCCCGCTCGGGTTGAACGCGTCCGGGAGGCTGAACAGGCCGGATGCGGTGACCGCGGGGATGGCCAGCAGGAACGAGAAGCGGAAGGCGGCTTCGCGTTCGAGTCCGAGGAACAGGCCGGCACTCGCGGTCGCACCGGACCGCGACACGCCCGGAATCAGCGCCAGACATTGGGCGCCACCCATCACGAGGCCGTCCCGCAGGGTGAGCTGTTCGAGATTCCGCTGCTTCTGCCCGTAGCGCTCGGCCAGCCAGAACACGCCGGCGAACACGATCAGCATGATGGCGACGAGCCACAGATTGCGTCCGGTGGTGCGGATCTCGTCCTTGAACAGGAAACCGATCAGGCCGATCGGGATGGTCGCGAAGATCACGTACCAGCCGATCCGGTAGTCGACGTTCCGCTCGTCGGCATGACGGAGCCCGCGGAACCACGCGGTGATGATGCGGACGATGTCGCGGGCGAAGAAGACGAGGACCGCGGCCTCGGTGCCGAGCTGCGTGACCGCGGTGAAGGAGGCCCCGGCGTCCTCGCCGAACATCAGTTCGGAGGCGATCCGGAGATGCCCGGACGACGAGATCGGCAGGAACTCGGTGAGGCCCTGCAACGCCCCGAGAACGATCGACTGGGTCCACGTCATGGTGTCGGTCACGGCGCCCGATGCTACTTGGGACCGCCGCGGCCGACCCGACACGACGACACGGCTCCGACCCGCCTGAGCGGCGCGCGGAAGCGGTCGCGCAAGATGGGGACATGCTCTTCCCGCGACCTTCACGCCCAAGTCACCAGTCCCACACGGGCATGTCGCGGCTACGGGGCCCGATCGCGGCCACGGCGGCACTGGTCATCGGTGTGGGCATGATCACCGCGTGCGGCTCCGACGACGGCACCCCCGACGTACCGACCGTCGTGCCCGCGACCGCGCCGGAGGCGCCGGCGAATTCGACGACGGCTCCCGCGGGCACCGTCGTGCCCGCCCCGGCCGAGGCGCGTGCGCTCGCCGCGTCGGATAGCAGCGTCGCCGTCCTGTCAGCCGACGGCAACCAGATCCTCCGATACGACGCCGGGGCGCTGACGACCCCGCCGCAGACGATCGCGGTCCCGGGCCTCACCACCCTGGCCGCCGGCGACGACGGCGGGTTCGTCGGCGCGGGCCCGCGTGCGCTCGTCGTCGTCGATGCCGACGGACGGGTCCGCACCGGCGACCTCGAGTCCGACCAGCCGACGGCGATCGCCCGGACCACGGCCGGGCTGCTCGTCGTCGGCACAGCCGATGGACGAGTCCTCGTGTACGACAACGATTTCGCGAAGAAGCACGACGTCGATCGCTTCGTACGGGTGGACTCGGTGACGGCCGCGCCCGAGTCTGCGGAAGGCCTCGACGGCCAGGTCGTCGTCCTGGATCGGGCGCAGTCGTCGGTGACCCCCGTCGACCCCGAATCCGGTGAACTGGGGCCGGCGCTGCGTGCGGGCAACGGGGCCACCAACTCGACCGTCGACGAGTTCGGACGCGTGCTGGTCGCCAACACCCGTGACGGCGAGATCCTCGGCTTCTTCGGATCACCGCTGGTGATGCGCTTTCGCTACCCGGTGGCCGGCGGACCGTACGCCGTAGACTACGACGACACCCGAGACCTGCTCTGGGTCTCGACGACCGGCGACAACGAGGTGGTGGCATTTGACCTGGCAGACGGTGAACCCACCGAGGTCCGGCGGTTCGCTTCGGTCGTACAGCCCGACCGCATCGTGGTCGACGGATCGGGCACCGTCTACGTGCTCTCGGCGCGGAACGGCGGACTCCAGGTGGTTCCCGACGACGGGCGGGCCGAATGAACCCCGGCGCCGGGAGCGAAGCGAGCGGGCCGAATGAATCCCGGCGCCGGGAGCGAAGCGAGCGGGCCGAATGAATCCCGGCGCCGGGAGCGAAGCGAGCGGGCCGAATGAATACTGACCGGCGTCCGCACGCTCGTAGTGCGCGTACTGCTGCGCGCCTCGGTTCGCGCTATCCCGACGGGTGGGAGGTCACCTCGGAGGATGTCGAGTGCATCCTGCTGCGTCTTCCCCCTGACGTCACCCGGGTGACCGCATCGATGCGGTTGGCCCTCGAGGCGGAGTTCGGCGGTTGGGAGCTGTCCCGGGTGCGGCTCTACTCCGACGGAACCCGCAAGGTGCTGCTCAAACGGCGCCGGCCGCCGCGAGGTTCACGCGGGCCCGACACCGCCGACCCGACCGGCGACCGGTCCACCGGATTCGACGACAACGACCCACGGAGCGCCCGCGCATGCTGATGTCCCGCAGCACCACCCGAGTACTTCCCGTGCTCAACCGGTGGTGCTATCCCCTGCTGCGCTCGATCATGTTCCGCGTCGATCCGGAGCGAATCCATCACATCGTGTTCTCGGTGCTGCGCGTCGTCGGGCGGTTTCCGCCGTTGGCGTTCCTGACCGCGAGGCTGTTGGCCCGGCATGATCCGATCCTGCGGACGCGGGTGTTCGGCGTCGACTTCCCCGCCCCGATCGGTCTGGCGGCCGGGTTCGACAAGACGGCCGGCGCGGTGAACACCTGGGGTCAGCTCGGCTTCGGGTTCGCCGAGATCGGCACGATCACCGGCCAGGGGCAGCCCGGGAATCCGACGCCGCGATTGTTCCGGCTGCCCGCGGACCGTGCGCTGATCAATCGGATGGGCTTCAACAATCCCGGTGCCGAGGTGGCCGCACAGCACCTGACCGAGGTACGACGGGGGCCGGTGTCGGTCCCCATCGGAGCCAACATCGGCAAGACCAAGGTCGTCCCGGTCGAGGACGCCATCGACGACTACCGGCGTTCGGCGGAACTGCTCGGACCGCTCGCGGATTTCGTCGTGGTCAACGTGAGTTCGCCGAACACCCCGGGACTGCGCGATCTGCAGGCCGTCGACTCCCTGCGGCCCATCCTGGCCGCGGTGCTCGCCGCCGTGGACGTCCCGGTGCTGGTGAAGATCGCCCCCGACCTCGTCGACGACGACGTCGACGCCGTGGCGGACCTGGCCGTGGAGCTCGGCCTGGCCGGGATCGTCGCCACCAACACCACGATCGGCCGCGAGGGTCTGCGCACCGCGTCGCACGAGGTCGACAAGATCGGTGCCGGTGGTCTGTCCGGGCCGCCGGTCGCCGCTCGGTCGCTGACGGTGCTACGTCGCCTCTACGACCGCGTCGGCGGACGTGTCGCGCTCGTCAGCGTGGGCGGCATCGAGACCGTCGACCAGGCCTGGGAGCGGATCTGCGCCGGTGCCGACCTGTTGCAGGTCTACACCGGCTTCATCTACGGCGGCCCGGTGTGGCTCGCCGAACTCCATGCCGGACTCGCCCGGCGCGCCCGCGCCGGTGGCTTCGCCTCGATCTCCGACGCGGTCGGTTGCGCGGCCCGCAACCAGCCCTGACGGCCACCGATCGCCCGGTACGCAGGGCACCGGGCGATCGGCCGGCCGTGCGAGAACTCAGACGTTCTCGGCTGGTTGCTCGTAGGTGCCGACGAGGGTCGCCCGCGCGATCGCATGAGAGAACAGGTTGAAACCCAGGTAGGCCGGTGTCGCGTTCTCCGGCAGCCCGAGCGATTCGGTGTCCACGGCGTGCACGACGACGAAATAGCGGTGCGGGCCGTGTCCGGGAGGCGGCGCGGCACCGATGTAGCGGCGTAGCGAAGCGTCGTTGGTGAGAGTGACCGCGCCTCCGGGGAGCCCGGACCCGTCGTCGTCGCCGGCGCCCTCGGGCAGGCTCGTGACCGAGGCGGGGATGTCGGCGACGGCCCAGTGCCAGAACCCGGCGGCGGTCGGAGCGTCGGGGTCGTAGACGGTGACGGCGAAACTCTTGGTCTCGGCGGGGAATCCGGACCAGCTCAGCTGCGGTGAGAGGTCCTCGCCACCCGCACCCATGATCCCGCTCACCTGCCCGTTGGCGAGTGCAGCCCCGTCGGTGAAGCTCTCCGAGGTCAGGGTGAAACCGGGAAGGCTCGGCAGCGGGGAGTACGGGTCGAATGACGACATGTGTTCACCTTTCTCACGTTTCGCGCGGCGGAAGAGTGCCGGTCACCCTCCGAACCGGTGCGCCCGGATCGGCGGGAAGGCCGTGACGCCCACTGTAGTGGTGTGCTCAGCTGTGCCGCAGAAAGTGCTCGAAGACCTTGGTGCCGAACAGAACCGAATCGACGGGCACGCGCTCGTCGACGCCGTGGAACAGGGCCGCGAAGTCGAGTTCGGGCGGCAACCGCAACGGCGCGAACCCGAAGCACCGGATGCCCAGCTTCGCGAACGCCTTGGCGTCGGTGCCGCCGGAGAGCATGTACGGCACCGTCTTTCCCTGCGGATCGTGCTCGAGGACGGCGGCGTTCATCGCATCCACCAGGTCGCCGTCGAAGGTCGTCTCGTAGGAATCGAGATGGGTGATCCACTCCCGCCGCACGTTGGGCCCGATGAGTTCGTCGATCTCCTTCTCGAATGCGGCCTGCCGCCCGGGGAGCACGCGGCAGTCGATGACCGCCTCGGCCTTCTGCGGGATGACGTTGGCCTTGTAGCCGGCCTTGAGCATCGTGGGATTGGCGGTGTCACGCAGGGTCGCGCCGATGATCCGCGCGAGGTTGCCCAGCTTGAACAGCGACGTCTCCAGGTCGGGGGCCTCGGGACTCAGGTCCAGGCCCGTCTCCGCACTGACCTCGGCCAGGAACTGGCTGACCGATTCCGTCATCACCAGGGGGAACGTGTGCCGACCGATCCGGGCGACCGCTTCGGCGACCTCGGTGACGGCGTTCTCGTCGTGCAGGAACGATCCGTGTCCGGCCCGCGCCTCGGCGGTGAGCCGCATCCACGCGAGCCCCTTCTCGGCCGTCTCGACCAGATAGAGACGCTTCTGCGTGCCGTCGGGCCGGTCGACGGTGAGCGAGAAGCCGCCGACCTCGCCGACGGCCTCGGTGATGCCCTCGAACAGGTCGGGCCGGTTCTCGACGAGCCAGTGGGCGCCCCACGCCCCGCCGGCCTCTTCGTCGGCGAGGAACGCGAACACCAGCTCCCGGGGCGGCACTGTGCCGTCTCGTTTGAACTGACGCGCGAGCGCCAGGGCCATTCCGGCCATGTCCTTCATGTCGACCGCGCCGCGGCCCCAGATGTAGCCGTCCTTGATGGCACCGGAGAACGGGTGAACACTCCAGTCGGCCGGTTCGGCGGGCACGACGTCGAGGTGGGCGTGGATCAGCAGCGCGCCGCGATCGGAGTCGGGCGGACCGGCGAGGCGCGCGAACACATTGCCGCGGCCGGGACGGCCGGACTCGACGTACTGCGTGGTGTAGCCCACCTCCTCGAGCTGCTGGGCCACCCACTTGGCGCACTCCTCCTCGCCTTTGGTGGTCTCGGGCTCGCCCGAGTTGGAGGTGTCGAAACGGATCAATTGGCTGACCAGATCGACCACTTCGTCGGTCGCAGACTGTGAAGACACCCCTCACTCCTACGGGATTTGGGATACACGGGCAACCTCGGTTAGGGTTATCCCGCTGCAGCGAGACGGGGTCGAGAGACCACCGGCGGGAGATCGCCGGACGCTCACCGCGGCACGCAGGTCCGAGTGGCGGAATGGCAGACGCGCTAGCTTGAGGTGCTAGTGTCCTATTAACGGACGTGGGGGTTCAAGTCCCCCCTCGGACACCAGAACAACGAGAAGAACCCCGGCTCACCGCCGGGGTTCTTCTCGTTGTGCCGCAAGCGATCTCCGCGTCAGGGTGCGACCGAGTCCGCGAGCGCCGCCCACGCCCGCGAGTACGGCAGATCGATCGAGTTCTCCACGAAGGCCCGCAGGATCGCCCGACGCAGTCGCCGCTGCACCGCCCACTGGCCGTTCGGTTTGGTCTTCACCGTCAGACGCAGGACGACCTGATCCGACGACACCTCCTGGACGCCGAGCATCTCGATCTGGCCGAGGATGTCGGTCGAGTCCTCCTCCACCGCGGTGCGGGCCGCCTCGTCGGCCACCTGCTGCGCCTTGTCGATGTCGGCGCCGGGCGCCACCGGGACGTCGACGCGCGCGACCGCGAACTCCTGGCTCATGTTGCCCACGCGGGCGATCTCGCCGTTGCGGACGTACCAGAGGGTGCCGTCGATGTCGCGCAGGGTGGTGACGCGCAGCCCCACCGATTCGACTTCGCCGACGGCCTCGCCGAGATCGACGATGTCACCCACGCCGTACTGGTCCTCGAGCAGCATGAAGACACCGGTCACGAAGTCGCGCACCAGGTTCTGCGCACCGAAACCGATGGCGAGGCCGACGATGCCGGCCGAGGCGATGAACGGCGCGATGTTGACGCCGAGGACGCTCAGGACCGACAGCACCACCCAGACGAGCAGCACGATCGACACCGTCGACTTGAGCACCGACCCGATCGTCGCGGCCCGCTGTGCACGGCGTGCGGCGATCTGGGCGTTGCGCTCGGTGGAGGCCGACTTCGACCGCAGTCCGCGCATGAGAGCGGTGCCGCGGCCCGGCTCCCCGCCGGCGGTCCGTGGCCGGGTGGCGCGGTCGATGGCACGGTGGATCACGAAGCGGACGATCAACGCCACGACCACGTAGGCGACGATGCGAGCGGGATTCTCGATCAGCCATTCGCGGTTCGTTTCCGTCCATTCGAAGGCAGAGTCCTGAATCGACATGGGTCCGACCGTACGGATGATGAGATCGTTGTCCAGTCGTGACCGACCCCGTGTCCGCTCTCTGGGCAAGACGGGATGTGGCCGAAACCGTTGTCGGCCTGCGGTGAACATGACAATGAACCGGCCGAGGATCATCTGTTTCGCGTATGTGCTCTCCATCACGTCGAGCGCGAGCCGCAACCGCCCCCCCGGGTGGCCTCCGAGGCGTCGGCGTGGTCCCCACGGGGTGGTAAAACCCCGTTCGCAGCGGACCCGGCACAATTGTGCGGTGACCCAGCGCCTGTTCTTCGACTGCGACACCGGCATCGACGACTCACTCGCGCTGATCTATCTGCTCGCGCGCACCGACGTCGACCTCGTCGGAGTGGCCTCCACGGCCGGCAATGTGCCCGTCGATGTCGTCACGGCCAACAATCTCTCGTGGCTGGAGCTGTGCGGACGCCCCGAGGTGCCCGTCCACACCGGCCCGGCCACTCCCCTCGTCGCCGCGCTGATGACCACCGAGGACACCCACGGTCCGCTGGGCGTCGGACACGCCGAACTGCCGGCCCCGACCACGACGCCGAGCCATCTCGATGCCGCCGACGCCTGGATCGAGGCGTCGCAGGCCCACGCCGGCGAACTCGTCGGGCTGGTGACCGGCCCGCTCACGTCCCTGGCGACCGCGATCCGACGCGACCCGGACCTGCCGGCGCGCCTGCGGCGCCTGGTCATCATGGGCGGCGCCTTCCACACCCATGGCAACACGACGCCCACCTCGGAGTGGAACGTCGCCGTCGACCCGGAAGCGGCCGCCGAGGTCTTCACCGCCTTCGGCACCGCGGGTGCCCCCGAACCCATCGTCTGCGCGCTCGACCTCACCGAGTCGGTCGTTCTGACACCCGACCACGTGGTCCGACTCGCCGCCGCGGCCGGCAGCACACCCGTCGAGTGCCCGGATCCGACCGACGAACGCGGACTCCGTTCGGTCGCCGACAACGACATCATCCGGCATCTCGTGGACGCCCTGCGGTTCTATTTCGAGTTCCACGACGATCACGACGAGGGTTACATCGCCCACCTGCACGACCCGTTCGCCGCACTGGTCGCGCTGGCCCCCGACACGGTCGAGACCCGCCCGGCGCGCGTCGACGTCGAACTCGCCGGGACGCTGACGCGGGGCATGACCGTGGCCGACGAACGCGCGATGACCGCACCCGGACCCAACGCCCGCATCGCGACCTCCACCGACGTCGACGCCGTGTTCGACGAATTGATCGAGACGATCGGCGCGTTCGCGCGCAGTCGCGCACCCGAAATCGTCGGCACCGCGCCGGAGGAGTCCACCGGACTACTCTGAACGGGTGACTCGACTCGGTTACCAGATCCCGAACTTCACCTACCCCGGCGTCGCCGCCGACCAGTTGTTCCCCACCGTGGTCGCGCAGGCGCAAGAGGCCGAGAACTCCGGTTTCGACACCGTCTTCGTGATGGACCACTTCTATCAGTTGCCGATGCTCGGTGAGCCCGACGATCCGATGATCGAGTGCTACACCCTGCTCGCGGCACTCGCCCAGCACACCTCGAAGGTCCGTCTGTCGTCGCTCGTCACCGGCAACACCTACCGCAACCCGACGCTGCTCGCGAAGACGGTCACGGCTCTCGACGTGGTGTCGGGTGGTCGGGCCCAGCTCGGCATCGGCGCGGGATGGTATGAGCTGGAACATGATTCGCTCGGGTACGAGTTCGGGACGTTCACCGACCGGTTCGAGCGCCTCGAGGAGGCGCTGCAGATCATCCTCGGCATGCTCGCCGGCGAGACACCCAGCCTCGACGGTGACCGCTATCAGGTCACCAACGCTCTCAATGTGCCTGCGCCGCTCTCGAAGATCCCGGTGATGATCGGCGGCGGCGGCGAGCGCAAGACGTTGCGGATGGTCGCGCAGTACGCCGACGAATCGAACCTGCTGTGCACACCCGCCGACATCCCCCGCAAACTCGACGCCCTCGCCGAACACTGCGAACGACTCGGCCGGGACCGCTCGGAGATCACCGTGACCGTCCAGACGTCGGCCTGCGTGGCGCCGACCGCCGCCGAGGCGACCGCCGAGCTGGAGGCGTACCTGGAGCGCACACCGGCGGCCGAGTCACGTCGCGGATCGACGATCGTCGGGGATCCCGACGAGGTGGCCGCCCGGTACGCCGAGCTGCTCGCGACCGGTGTCGACGGTGTCACGGTGAACGCTCCCGCCAACGGCCACGTGCCGGGGCGGGTCTCGCTACTCGGCGAGACACTGGCACCGCTCATCGGCTGATCCCTCCCCCTCATCCGAAGAACCGCACAAGCACTGGTCCCTGAGGTGCGAGGAGCGATAGCGACGAGATGGTCCTATAGATTGTCAAGCGCTCCGAGGTCGGTGGTGAAGGCTTTGTAGAGTTCGCGGGCGACGTAGCGTTTGAGGCATCGGATGATTTCTTTCTT